>JBDNGL010000215.1:0-9581 GCA_041689285.1 Opitutaceae bacterium | reverse complement strand
TTCCGTGACGTAAACGGCAATGAAGGCCTTACCGTTGTGGACGTTAAAGGTATGGCCGATAAAATCGGGTGTGATGGTCGAGCGACGAGACCAGGTTTGGATCGGCTTCTTGGTGCCGGACTTGGTCGCCTTCTCGATTTTCTCGAGCAGGTGATAGTCAACGAAGAAGCCTTTTTTGATGGAGCGTGCCATGGTGCGAAATCGTGAGGATTACTTTTTGCCACGCGGCTTGCGGCCGTTGTGGTGGACGAGAATTAGGCTGTTGGAAGGCTTGGAACGCCGGCGGGTAACGAAACCCTTGGCGAGCTGACCCCAAGGGGAAACGAGATGCTGGCGACCGCCACCACCCTTGGATTTGCCTTGGCCACCACCATTGGGGTGATCGACCGGATTCATCGCCACGCCGCGAACCGTTGGGCGGACACCAAGCCAGCGCTTGCGACCGGCCTTGCCTAGTGATTGTTTGTTATGGTCACCGTTGCCTACTTCGCCGATCGTCGCGCGGCATTTGGGATGCACGAGGCGAAGCTCGCCGGAAGGCATCTTCAATTGGGCAAGCCCATTTTCGACCGATACGAGCTCGAGGCCGGCGCCTGCTGAACGGGCCAACTGAGCCCCGCGACCGGGCACCAGTTCCACACAATGCAGGCGGGTGGCGGGAGGGATAATATTCAGCGGGAAGTTATTACCGACGTTGAAATCGCTGGTCGTGGCCTTGTCTGAAGTCACGATGGTATCGCCAACCTTGAGACCGTTGGGGGCGATGATATAGCGCTTAACGCCATTGGTATAGGCCAAGAGGGCCAGATGCGCGGTGCGATTCGGATCATACTCAATGGCCTGCACGCGGGCGGGCACGTCGAGAATATCGCGCTTGAAGTCGATGACGCGGTAGAGCTGCTTGTGACCGCCGCCGCGATGCCGCGAGGTGATGCGGCCGTAAACGTTGCGACCACCGGTCTTGGGCTTCGGCTCGGTGAGTTTGCGCTCAGGGCGCTTCTTAGAAACCACCACCTTGTTGAGGGAGGTGAAGCGGCCGGCCGGCGTAAGGGGACGAAATGATTTGATAGCCATGTTGGGATTCTCCGTTGGGCGGCAGGCGCTCAGACGAGCTCGATTTTATCGCCGACCTTCAAGGTGACGATTGCCTTCTTATAATCGGAACCGACCACGGGGCGGCCCGCGCGGCTGCGCTTGTTCTTGCCGCGGTAATTCTGGATGTTCACACGGCGGACGGTGACGTTGAAGGTCTGCTCAACGGCAGCCGCGACGGTGTGCTTGGTGGCGTCGGGAAAAACCTCAAAGGTATACTGGCCAAGATCGGCCGACTGCTTGGTCGCCTTCTCGGTAAGACGGGCGTGTTTGAGAATTTTGGCGGCATTCATTAGTTCTTACCTCCGTTGACTCGGGCGATGATGGCCTCGAGAGCCTTAGCACTGACGATGATTTTCTTGTATTGAGCGAGATCGAGGGTGTTGAGCTTCGCCGCTTCCTGCAGGGAGACGCGCTCAATATTCCGGGCCGCACGAGCGGCTTCGATCGTGAAGGGAGCGTCCACCAGCAGCACCTTGCCCTTGGGGGCAATGCGACCGACAACCGCGTCAACCAGCTTGGTCTTAGGTTGGGCCACGGTAAACTGCTCGATCACGGCAATCTCACCAGCAGAAGCACGATCAAACAGGGCGCGGCTGAAGGCGAGAGCCTTCACCTTGCTGTTGATTTTCTTGGAGTAGTCGCGCGGCTTAGGTCCGAAGACCACACCACCACCCACCCACAAGGGCGAACGGATGGAACCGGCACGGGCACGACCGGTGCCTTTTTGACGCCACGGCTTCTTACCGCCGCCACGGACTTCACCGCGGGTCTTGGTAGAATGGGTGCCTTGGCGATTGTTGGCATTGATGGCAACGATCACTTCCTTGACGGCCTGAAGGCCTTTGTCGCCTTCGAACACGGGAAGATCGGCGAAATCCTTTTCGCTGCTGGTTTTGCCGTCGGAACTAAAAACTGTAAGTTTCATGTCGGTGAGTCCTGTGGATTAGGCTTTCTTAGGCTGGCCCTTGATGGCGCTGCGGACGATGACGTCGTCACCGTTGGCACCAGGGATGGCACCTTTCACAAGGATAAGGTTTTTGTCGGCGATGACTTTCACCACGCGAAGATTTTGCACCGTGCGCTTTTCGCTGCCCATGTGACCAGGCATAGCTTGATTCTTCCAGACTCGGCCCGGAGTTTGGCGCATACCCACCGAACCAATACGGCGATGGAACATCGAACCGTGCGTGGCGGGACCGCCGGCGACGCGGAAACGTTTTACCACACCTTGGAATCCTTTACCCTTGGTGACGCCAATGACGTCAACGAGTTGATCCTCGGTGAAAGCCGTGACGGTGATCACATCACCCACTTTGGCAGTGGGCGCGGCAGCGAGGCGAACTTCGCTGAGCACGCGCGGGGCTGACTCAAGCCCGGCCTTCTTGGCGTGAACGAGTTCAGCCTTGCTGGAATTCTTGGGCTTCTTGGCGGAGAAGCCGATCTGGACGGCATTGTAACCGTCGGTTTCTGCCGTCTTTACCTGCACCACAGTGCAGGGACCGGCTTGGACCACGGTGACAGGGACGAGCACGTTCTGTGCATCGTAGACCTGTGTCATTCCGAGTTTTTTACCTAAAAGCGATGAGATCATGGGCTAAGTGGTAGGTGGAAGGGTTTCCGTTTAACGACCTACATTAGAGAAACCCAGCGGTGCGCGGGACGCACATGGGCAGCTGCTAACTGAGGAGTTGTAGAGTTAGAGTGTTATACGTTGATAGTGATATCGACGCCGGAGGGAAGGTTGAGCTTTTTGAGCTCGTCCACCGTTTGGGCGGTGGGCTCGATGATATCGATGAGGCGCTTGTGGGTGCGCGATTCAAACTGCTCCATGGACTTTTTGTCCACGTGCGGCGAGCGGTTGACGGTGAGCTTCTCGATGCGCGTGGGCAGCGGGATTGGACCGGAGACGCGGGCGCCGGAGCGCTTGGCAGTCTCGACAATTTCCAAGGCGGACTGATCGATGACGCGGTAGTCAAAGCCTTGGAGTTTGATGCGAATACGTTGGCCTTTCATGGCTTAAAAAGAACGGAGGATTAAGTGCGGGCGGGAGCCTTCGTGGAAGTCTCGACAATTTTGGTGAGAAGCGAGTTCGGAACCTGCTCGAAATGCGACGGCGTGATGGAGGCACTCGCCCGACCCTTGGAAAGGGAGCGTATGTCGGTGACGTAGCCAAAGAGTGTCTCTAACGGAACGTGGGCATTGATGATCGTTGCGCCATTTTTATTTTCCATACCTTGAATGGCACCACGGCGGCGGTTGATGTCACCCATCAGATCACCCGCGTAATCCTCGGGAGTGGTGACTTCGACTCCCATGATGGGTTCAAGCAGGATGGGTTTGGCCGATTTCATGGCGTCTTTAAAGGCGAAGATGCCAGCCATTTTGAACGCCATTTCGGAAGAGTCCACTTCGTGGAAGGAACCTTCGACGATGCGAACGATGACATCGACCACAGGATAACCGGCAACAACACCATTATTGGCGGCTTCGAGAAGGCCATCCGTAGATGGACGGATGAATTCCTTTGGAATCGAACCACCAACGGTTTCGTTGAAGACTTCAACTCCCTTACCCTTTTCATTCGGCTCCATCTTGATGATGACATGGCCGTATTGACCCTTACCACCAGACTGGCGGATGAACTTACCTTCGCCATCGGCATTGGCGGTAATGGTCTCGCGATAGGCGATCTGGGGTTTACCCACCGTAGCCTCAACCTTGAACTCGCGCTTCATGCGATCCACAATGATTTCGAGATGAAGTTCGCCCATACCGGCGAGAATGGTCTGGCCCGTGTCTTGGTCGGTTTTGACGCGTAGGGTCGGATCTTCGGCCACCAAACGCTGGAGGGCGGTGCCAAGCTTTTCTTGGTCTGCCTTCGAGTTTGGCTCAATGGACATGGCGATAACCGGCTCAGGGAAGGAGGGCGGCTCGAGGCGAACGTCGAAATCCTCATCGCAAAGGGTGTCACCGGTGATGACATCCTTGACGCCGACGAGGGCACAGATGTCCCCCGAGTAGGCGGTATCGATTTCCTCGCGATCCATAGCGCGCATCAACATGAGACGGCTGACCCGTTCGGTGCGGCGCGTGCGCGGATTGTAGAGCGAGGTGCCCTTATTAAGGGTGCCGGTATATACGCGGTAGAAAACCAGCTTTCCAACGAAGGGATCAGCCCAGAGCTTGAAGGCCAGTCCGGCCAACTTGGAATTATCATCAACCTTGACGAGAACTTCCTGACCATCGCTATCCCGACCCTTCATGGGCGGAACGTCGATCGGGCAGGGCAGGTAATTTACCACACAATCGAGCAGGCGCTGCACGCCCTTCATCTTGAAGGCAGATCCGGGAATCACGCCCGTGAACTTCATGGAAACGGTCGCTTTGCGAACCGCGATCAGGAGTTCTTCGTTGGTGATCGCCTCGCCACCGAGATATCTTTCAGCCAGTACGTCATCAAAATCTGAAGCAGCCTCAATGAGCTTTTCGCGGTATTCTTTCGCTTGGTCGACAAGATCAGCAGGAATCGGATGGCGCATCGGATCCAGATCCATATCCGAAGGATCCACAAACATGTAGGCGCAATTTTGGACGAGATCCACGATACCTGTAAAATTCTCCTCCTTGCCGATCGGCAGGAAAATCGCGTGAGCGTTGGCCCCTAACTTGGCACGCATTTCATCAACGGCGCGGAAAAAATCGGCCCCTGTGCGGTCCATCTTATTGATGAACGCCACACGGGGAACACCGTATTTGTTGGCTTGGCGCCAGACTGTCTCGGACTGGGGCTGCACACCCGCGACGGCGCAAAATACAGCAACCGCACCATCAAGCACACGCATAGAGCGCTCAACCTCGGCGGTGAAATCCACGTGACCGGGCGTATCAATGATATTGATCCGCTGCTTGATACCTTTCCAAGGGCCGCAGGAGGCGTTCCAAGCGCAGGAAATAGCCGCTGCCGTGATGGTGATACCACGCTCACGCTCCTGCTCCATCCAATCGGTAACAGCAGTGCCTTCATGCACTTCACCCATTTTGTGCACCGCACCGGAGTAGAAAAGGATACGCTCGGTGGTCGTGGTCTTGCCGGCGTCAATGTGCGCGGCGATGCCAATGTTACGGGTCCACTCAAGTGGGAAGGGACGGTTCTTGGAATTAACCGAAGAAACCTTCGACTTGTCGGTGACGATAGAAATTACAGAAACTTCGGCCATGGCGCGTAAGATTACCAGCGGAGGTGCGCGAAGGCACGGTTAGCCTGCGCCATCTTGTGAGTGTCTTCCTTCTTCTTCACGACAGAACCTGTATTGTTGTAGGCATCGATCAGCTCAGCCGCGAGGGCATCCTTCATGGGAATACCTTTCCGGCCACCAGCCGCATCAACAATCCAGCGCAGGGCTAGGGATTCTTGGCGCTCAAATGAAATCTCTACCGGCACCTGATAGGTAGCTCCACCCACGCGCCGGCTTTTCACTTCGAGACGGGGACGCGCATTTTCAAGCGCGCCGAGGAGGAGGTCCACCGGGTTGCCCTTATCCAGTTTCTCAGAAACTTTTTCGAAAGCGCCATAGACGATGCGTTGGGCAAGGTTCTTCTTGCCGCTTTTCATTATGACATTGACCAAATGGGCTACAAGAGGACTGTTGTAGCGGATATCCGGATCGGCTTGGCGCTTGGTGGCTCTGTGACGGCGTGACATGACTTAAATCAGTTAGGTAAAAAACGGTTTACTTGGCTGCCTTAGGGCGTTTGACGCCGTATTTCGAACGGCTACGGCGACGCTTCTCGACGCCGGTGGCGTCCAAGGTGCCGCGAACAATATGGTAACGAACACCAGGGAGATCCTTAACGCGGCCGCCGCGCACGAGCACAATTGAGTGCTCCTGTAGGCTGTGGCCCTCGTCGGGGATGTAGGAAATGACTTCGTTGCCGTTAGTGAGACGCACCTTGGCGACTTTGCGGATCGCAGAGTTTGGCTTCTTGGGGGTGCGGGTCATGACTTGCACGCAAACACCACGCCGGAAGGGATTACCATCCAAAGCCGGGGATTTCGACTTGGAGGTCACCTTGCGGCGGCCTTTGCGAACGAGTTGATTGATGGTCGGCATACGAATTTAAGAGTGGAAATTAGGGAAAAGAGGAAAAAGCTACATTTCGCCAAAGTCTGAGCAAGCACTTTTTGGCGAAAAGTATCAGTAGCCGCGAAACCCGGGATTTGGCCCCGGTTCGCGAATTGAAAAAGCAGTCAACAGCAGAGCTTAGCTGGCCTCGGATGAGGCCGCCACCCCGTCAGCCGGGAGTTCCACGCCGAAAGGTAACGTAACCTTGAGTAGCTTGTATTTCGGCAGGCCGGTGCCAGCTGGAATCAAGTGACCCATGATGACGTTCTCCTTGAAGCCCTTTAGTGAGTCCACCTTGCCCAGTGTTGACGCATCAGTCAGCACCCGGGTGGTCTCTTGAAAGGAAGCGGCGGAAATGAAGCTTTCGGTCTCGAGCGAGGCCTTGGTGATACCAAGCAGGATCGGTTCGGCCTCGGCAGGTTTGCCACCGGCTTCATCAAGACGCTTGTTTTCAATCAGGAAAGCCGCGCGATCCACCTGTTCGCCCCAGAAGAATTCGCTGTCACCTGGATCGGTGATGCGCACCTTGCGGAGCATTTGGCGGATAATGATCTCGATGTGCTTGTCGTTGATGGTCACACCTTGGAGACGATACACTTCCTGCACTTGGGAGATCAGGAAGTCATAGAGCGCGGATGGTCCGAGAATTTCCAGAATCTCGTGGGGGTCGGCCGCACCTTCAGTCAGGTGTTGGCCTTTGTGCACAACGTCACCGGGCTGCACAATGATGTGCTTGCTAGTAGCGATAAGGTGCTCCTCCTCTTGCGCAGTCTCCTCGTTTTTCACGACCAGTTTGCGCTTGCCGCGAACGCTGCCTTCGAAGGAAACAATGCCATCAATGCGGGACATTTCTGTCGCATCCTTCGGACGACGGGCCTCGAAGAGCTCGGCCACACGCGGCAGACCGCCGGTGATGTCCTTAGTCTTGGAGGCTTGGCGCGGGGTCTTGGCCAGCAAAGCACCAGGTTGGATGATGTCGCCCTCGTTGACGGCGATCTGGGCGCCGACGGGAATTGCGTAGGCGGCCAACGGCTTATTTTTGCCATCGCGGACTTCGATCTGCGGATTGAGATCTTCCTTGTGCTCGATGACGACGGTGGCGATGCGGCCTGATGACTCGTCCAATTCGCGCTTCACCGTGACCCCTGGGATCATGTCTTTGAACACCAAGGTGCCGCCCTTTTCTGAGAGCACGGGGATGTTGTAGGGATCCCACTGGGCCAAGACCGAGCCCTTCTCGATCTTGGCACCGTCTGCGACGTGCAAGAATGAGCCGACCACGATATTGTAGGTTTCCAATTCCTTATCGTCGGAATCGATGATTTGAATCGAACCGGTCTTGTTGAGCACAATGGCCGCACCTTCGGCAGTTTCGACGAGACGCAGACCGCGATACTTGACGCGACCATTGGCGCGCACGCGAATTTCCGGCGTCTTGAAGCCGCCCGAGGCAACACCACCGATGTGGAAGGTGCGCATGGTCAGCTGGGTGCCGGGTTCGCCGATGGATTGTGCGGCAATGATACCGACTGAATCACCGATTTTGGCGACCTTGTTGGTGGCAGGATTGATACCGTAGCTCTTGGCATCGATGCCGGTGGAGCTGATGGAGGTGAGCGGCGACATGACCTTCACGCGTTCAATGCCGACCTCCTCGATTTTCGCCGCGAGCTCTTCGGTGATCAGTTCACCGGACTCGACAATGGTCTCGGATGGATTGAGCGGATTGGGCACATCATCGCTGGAAACGCGACCGATGATACGCTCTTTTAGGCCAACGATTTCATCGTCACCCTCGAAGATCGCCTTTTTCCAGACGCCATCACGGGAGCCACAATCGTCCTCGGAAATGATGACATCCATCGCCACATCGCAAAGCTTGCGCGTCAGGTAACCCGCATCCGCCGTCTTGAGCGCGGTATCGGCAAGACCCTTGCGGGCGCCGTGCGTGGAGATAAAATACTCGAGGACGGTGAGGCCTTCGCGGAACGAAGACAGAATGGGCCGTTCGATGATTTCGCCGGAAGGCTTGGCCATGAGGCCACGGGTGCCGCAGAGCTGCCGCACCTGTTGCTTGTTGCCGCGCGCGCCGGAATCCATCATAATGTAGACCGGATTTACCTCCGGCTTGCCTTCATTGCTTTCGAGCTTGGCGAATACTTCCTTCGCGATCTTGTCAGTGGTGCCGGTCGACAAGTCGATGACCTTGTTCTTCCGTTCGCCTTCGGTGATGATGCCTTTGTTGAACTGGGCTTCGACTTCAGCGATCTTTTTGCGGGTCTCGGCAACGATCTCCTTCTTGGACTCGGGGATGATCATGTCGTCGATACCGATGGAGATACCGGCCTGGAAGGCGGTGCGGAAACCGAGATCCTTGAGGCGATCCAGCGTCTCAACTACCGCCAGCGGCTCGATGCCAACCAACTTAGTGGTTTCAAGGATGAGATCACCCAGCTTACCTTTGGGCACGGGGAAATTAACGAAGCCAAGACCGTCGGGCCAGATCTCGTTGAAAATCACCCGGCCAACCGTGGTGCGAATCAATTTCTTGTCCCGATTGCCATATACCGTGTCGCGCTGGTAATCGGTGTTCGGCACATCGACCCAGTCATGCACTTTGAGGGCACCGTCGGCTTGGGCGTAGAGCACTTCCTGCAGGCCGCTGAGCAGCGGCACACGGAAGTTCTTCGCCGGCTTGGTGCGCGGCTCGATGGTGAGATAATACGCACCGAGGACAATGTCCTGCGAGGGCGTGAGGATCGGCTTGCCGGAGGAAGGCGAGAATATGTTGTTCGTCGCCATCATTAGAAGTTTGCACTCCATGATCGCTTCGAGCGAGAGCGGCACGTGCACCGCCATCTGGTCGCCGTCAAAGTCCGCGTTATAAGCGGTGCAGACAAGCGGATGAATGCGGATGGCCTCGCCTTCGATGAGGACCGGTTCGAACGCCTGAATCGAGAGGCGGTGCAAGGTCGGGGCGCGGTTAAGCAGCACCGGGTGTCCCTTGGTAACTTCCTCCAGAATATCCCAGACTTCAGGCGATTTCTTTTCGATCATCTTGCGCGCACCACGAACGGTATGCACGAAGCCGAGTTCCTTAAGACGGCGAATGATGAAGGGTTCGAAAAGCACGAGCGCCATCTTCTTGGGCAGACCGCACTGGTTGAGCTTGAGCTCAGGGCCAATGACGATGACCGAGCGGCCCGAGTAATCGACACGCTTGCCGAGCAAGTTTTGACGGAAACGGCCCTGCTTACCCTTGAGCATGTCCGACAGCGACTTCAAGGGGCGATTGCCAGCACCCGTGACCGGGCGACCATGACGACCGTTATCGAAGAGCGCATCGACCGCTTCCTGCAGCAT
>JBDNGL010000214.1:0-21351 GCA_041689285.1 Opitutaceae bacterium | reverse complement strand
GATTTTCCGCATATGGCACGCATTGTCCAAAAATACGGTGGCACCTCCGTGGGTGACGTCGAACGTATCAAGAAGGTCGCCGAACGCATCAAGGCCGTGCACGATGAAGGCAACGAACTTGTCATTGTCGTCTCCGCCCGTTCGGGGGTGACCAACGAACTCATCGCCCGCGCCAAAGCGGTCTGTGAACATCCCAGTGAGCGCGAAATGGACATGCTGCTCGCCACCGGCGAGCAGGAGACCATCGCCCTTACCGCGATGGCCCTGCATGGGGTCGGCGTGGATGCGGTCAGTTACACCGGTGCCCAAGCCGGGATCTTCACTGACAAGGTGCACACCAAGGCAAAGATAAAAACCATCAACGCCAAGCCGATCGAAAAAGATCTGGCGCAGGGCAAGGTCGTGATCGTAGCGGGTTTTCAGGGCATTAATGAGGAAGGGCATATCACCACGCTTGGCCGCGGTGGTTCCGACCTCACCGCCATCGCCTTGGCCGCAGCGGTGAAAGCTGATATCTGCGAAATCTACACTGATGTAGATGGCGTCTATACGGCGGATCCCCGTGTCGTGAAAAACGCGCAGAAGCTTAGTGAAATTTCCTATGACGAAATGCTTGAGCTGGCCTCTTCCGGCTCGAAGGTCATGCAATCGCGCTCGGTCGAGTTCGCGAAGAAATACGGCGTCGTTTTTGAAGTTCGATCCAGTTTTAACCACAACCCAGGAACCATCGTGAAAGAAGAAGTTGTCTACATGGAAAAAGTCATCGTTCGCGGCGTCGCTGTGGACAAGGATCAGGCCAAGGTCATCGTCAGCAACATCGTGGACAAGCCCGGCTCCGCCGCGAAGGTCTTCCGCGCGCTGGCCGATGCGAACGTCAACGTGGATATGATCGTGCAGAACGTGCCGCGCCACGGTGTCGCCAATCTCACCTTCACCGTGCCGCAGGGTGATTCGCACCGGGCCCAACAAGTGTTGGAGCCGGTCCTCAGCGAGATCGGCGGTGGCGAGGTCGCGATCCACGAGCACATCGCTAAGCTCTCCGTGGTGGGTGTCGGCATGAAAACCCATTCCGGTGTGGCGGCGACGCTGTTTACTGCGCTGGCCGAGGTGGGGATCAATATCGAGCTCATCACGACCTCGGAGATTAAAATCTCCATCGTGATCGATCTCGACCGCGCGGACGAAGCCGCTCGCGTGACCCACGAGGCGTTCCAACTCAGTCAGCTAGGGGTCTGAGGCTGCCAAGACAGAAACCAGAAGTCAGATGTCAGCGATCAGTTCCGAGGCACCGCAAGACCGACACACACGGCGAGCTTGCATCCGCACACCCAGCGAATCCGCGTTCACCTCTGGCTGAATTCCGTCGCATGCTTGGCGTTACGATAAACGAGCCGGCAGTATTTACCATGAAACGTCCTGTCCCAAGCTCCTGATTTTCTTCTCTCATGCGTTATCTATCCACCCGCGGGCAGAGCGAGCCGCTCAGTTTTTCCGAGGCGGTAGCTACCGGGCTGGCACCGGATGGCGGGCTGTATCTGCCCGCAACACTGCCTGATTTATCGGGTGAGCTGGCCCGCTTTGAAAAGCTGGACTACGCCGGCCTGTGTTTTGAGTTCATGCGGGTTTTTGCGACAGATATTCCGACGAAAACCTTGCGCGAATTAGTTGAGCGTTCTTACACACGTTTTGCGCATCCGGAGATTGCTCCTGTGTTACGGCTCGATGCGCGCACCCGGGTGCTGGAGCTTTTCCATGGCCCGACGCTAGCCTTCAAGGATTTTGCCCTGCAATTGCTGGGCAATCTCTATGGTCACCAGTGCCAACTTCGGCGCGAGTCCATCAATGTGCTGGGTGCCACCTCGGGCGATACCGGGGCTGCCGCCATCCACGGGCTACTCGGGCAGTCGAGTGCGGCCATCTTCATCCTCTATCCTGAAGGTCGGGTGTCGCCGTTGCAGGAACGTCAGATGACCTGCACGGGGGCAGCGAATGTCCATGCCCTTGCCGTGGAGGGCTCTTTTGACGACGCCCAGTCCATTTTAAAGGAAATTTTCGGGGACCAAACATTTCGGCGGCGTCACCGACTTTCCGCCGTGAACTCGATCAACCTCGCGCGGGTGCTGGCCCAATGCGTCTATTATCTTTATGCATGGCTGCGGTTGCCAGCGTCCGAGCGGAGCGACGTCGAATTTGTCGTGCCCACGGGTAATTTTGGCAACGTGCTCGCGGGTTGGATACTCACGAAGATGGGCGTGCCGCTCGCCGGCTTCAAGGTGGCGACGAACCAGAACGACATCCTTTACCGGCTGTTCACCACTGGCGAATATCGTGTGAGCGAAGTGGCCCCAAGTCTGGCCCCGTCGATGGACATCCAAGTTGCGTCGAATTTCGAGCGCTTCATCTATTACCAAGTCCGGGGAGATCCGGCGCAGGTTCGGGCGATTATGCAAAATTTCAAGGCAACCGGCACCCACAGTTTCGCGAATTTCGATGCCGGGTTGTTCGCCGCCTCACGCTGCACGGATGCGGAGATCCCGGAGATCATCCGCCGGGTGCATAGCCAATATAACTATATCGCCGACCCGCACACCGCCTGCGCTTTCAAGGATCTTTCAACCGACCGTGTGAGCGTGGTGCTGGCGACGGCCAGCCCCGCGAAATTTCCGGAAACCATCCACGCCGCCATCGGGATCGAGCCGAAAGATCCCAGCCTGGAGGTCTTGAAAACCCGTCCGATCGTGAAACACCGCCTGCCGGCGACGGTCGCGGCGGTGAGGGCCTACGTGGAAAAGCACGCGGTCTAGGTTAAGGCCAGAAACTTTATCACGGGACAAACAGGGTGAAATTTGCATGGGGAACTCAGGGACTCCGGAAAGTCTTCAAGCTGAGCCACGCCGGAGGTGGGACCGCCAATTTGCGCTAGAGCACTTCGAAAAATACTATGGCCATCGGAGCTTTCATTCTGAGCGCAGCGAAGAATCCCGTGCATCTGCTGCTGCGAGAGAAATGCTGGATTCTTCGCTGCGCTCAGAATGACATAAATAAACAAAGCGGCTATACTATATTTAAGTGCGCTAGTGAACGCTCACGCCAAGCGCCCCAAGCTTTTGACTGTGGCAGGGCGGGCACTCCGAGCCCGGCCTTTGTCCCGTTACGGTGACTTTTTCGAGGCGGGGTTCGGTGACCCCGCCTGGCAAATAGGAGGACGACAGAGGTCGTCCCTCCAAGGATGGAGACGTGGTCCAAGGGTCGGGCCTGCGTGGGCCTGATGACCTTGTGGTGAGATGGAGACGGACGACATAGAAGTCGTCCCTCCAAGGCGGGAACTGCGGCACGGCGCCGATGATGCTGACCTTACCGGGCGGCCGACACAGCGGTCCGCCCACCAAGGAAGGGGCGTGGCGGGGTGATCTAAAGCAACGGGGCGAGCAGGCGGCTGAGGTCTTCGAGGATGTTGCCCCAGAGTCGTGGCTGGCGTTGATTGGTGGGGGCGGGCTGGCAGGACTGCAGCAGTTGTTCGATCCACCGGCTCATGGCTAGCACATCAGCATGGCTGTGCACGATCACGCCGATTTCGAAATTCACGAATAAGCTGCGGAGGTCGAAGTTGGGCGAACCGAAGAGCGCGACGCGGTCGTCCACGACAATCGCCTTGCTGTGCATCATGCCCGGACCGTGGAGCATGATGCGCGCGCCGGCCTGCTGGAGTTCACGCAGGTAATAGCGACGGGCGAAATCCGTGACCGGATGGTCGGATCGTGCCGGGATGATGAGCATGACATCGCGTCCGGCGCGGGCTTTGACGATCAACGAGCGCAGGAGCACCTCATCGGGGATGAAATAGGGTGTGACGATACGAATGCTCCGGTCCGCGCCTTGGATCATCGCCAGAATCCCTTCGTAGAGTGGGTCGCCGGTGACGTCGGGCCCGCTGGCGACCACCTGCAGCTCACTGTCGCCATGCGGGAGGCCGACCTCGGCGATGGGGATTTCGCGGTGCAGGGCATCCACGGACTGGCGGCTGGCGAAGCACCAGTCGGCGATAAAGACCTCGTTGAGCAGCACGGCGGCGGGGCCGGTGATCACGGCGCCGAAATCGGCCCAGCGTTTTTTCAGCGGGGTGGGTCCCATATATTCCCGGGCGAGGTTGTGGCCGCCGACTATGGCCGAGATGTGGTCGAACACGGCGATTTTACGGTGATTGCGGGGGTTGGCCGAGCCGCGGGAGGTGAAGGGCAGCACGGGCATGAACCACTGCACCTCGCCGCCGGCCTTGCGGAGGATGTGCAGGAAATCCCGGCTAAGAAACATGCAGCCCACGGTGTCGAGGAGGAGGCGGACCTTCACGCCTTCGCGGGCGCGCTTCGCCAGCAGGCGAATGAGGCGGCGACCGGTGTCGTCGCGGCCGAGGATGAAGGTGGTGATATGGATATGGGTGCGCGCGCGGGCGATCTGTTCCTCTAAGGCAGCGTAGGCGGCGACGCCGGTGGTGAGCAGGTGGAGGTGGTTGCCACCAACCGGTTCGCAGGCACCGTTGCCCGCGACGGTGTTTGCGACCGACAGGTCGGCACAGACCGATGGCACGAAGTTGGCGTGTCCGGGGAGCGTAGGCAGGAGGCGGGTCTTGCGGGCGATGAGCCGGCGGATTTTGCGGCCGCCGAAGAGCAGGTAGAGCGGCACGCCCACGTAAGGGATGAGCACGATGACCAGCAGCCAGGCGACCGTGTTGCCGGGCTGACGCTTTTCGCTCATCAGCCGGGCGACGAGGAAGAGCGCGAGCAGAAAGCCTGCGACTGTGAAGAGATGCGACCAGAGGCCTTGAGTGAGGGTTTGTTCGAACTTGGCATCCATGATCATTCGGGCGTTGCCCCGGTCAGACAACCGACGGCAGGAGGAGAGGCAAGGGTGGGGTGAAAAAAACCTTGAACTGGGCCGGACGAGTCGAGAGCTTCCCCCTTCCTTTTTTTGGTAGGATACTCAAGTGGCCAACGAGGGGAGACTGTAAATCTCCTGGCTTACGCCTTCCCTGGTTCGAATCCAGGTCCTACCACCACTTTAAGCCCCCGGTTTCCGGGGGCTTTTTGCTGTCTGGTATCCCAAGTGGTGAGATATGGAAGTGGCCGAGTGCTTGGACTTCGATGGGGGGCGTGCGGGTCAACCATGGCTTGGTGTCTGCGTGGCTGAGTATCGGATTAGGATCAGGCGTTTTGATCGGCGGCAGAGGAATACTCGGGGTCATCGCCCATTCCGACTGGAACCTCCGGTCATGTGGGTCTCTTCGTGTTCATCCGGGGCTCGACAGCCTGAACCCTAAGCCAGAGAGGGTGGCATTAGACCGCTCTTCCGGCCAAGAGTCGCCTGATCTCGGCCAGCAACTGATTGAGCGGAGCGGTCTTGGGGAGGTAGGCGGAGACTTTCTTGCTGAGGTTTTCCTCCACGGTCTGGCGGTCAAAGAGGACGCTGGTGAGCAAGATTGCCGGCAGGTCGGGGGTGGTCGCTTTCAACCTGGCGATGAGATCCAAGCCGTCGGATTCCTCCAATTGGAGGTCGGAAATCACGAGGTCGGGAGGGGTGGCGGTGGCGCAGGCCAAGGCTTCGCGGGCGAGACGTTGGCTGAGGCTTCGCTGGCTTCGCCCACGGGCTACCCGGCGAGCGCCCGGGCGGTGGAGTTCAGCACGGTGTTGCTCATCCCCAAGACCCCCGTGCTGGAGCTCATCGGCCGCAACCCCGACCTCGCGTTGCGCATGCTCGGCTCGATGGGCGCGCATTTGCGCGTCCTTGTTGGCATGCTGGATGACCTCACGCTCAAAGACGTCGAAACGCGGCTCCTTAACTGGCTGGTGAAACCTGGGCGCGCGGCCGCTGGCGGGGTGATCCGGTTGGCCGGCACGAAACGCGTGCTGGCGGCGGAACTGGGCACGAGCAGCGAGACGCTCTCGCGCACGTTGGCGCGGTTGCGAGATCAGAAACTGATCAAAGTGGCCGGACAGACTATCACGATTCTCGATGGGGCGGGTTTGCGCGCCGGTTTACAGCACAACCTTGGCGCCGGGTGAGCCCGCTCAGAGGACGCCGGATTCGCGGAAGCTGTAGTAGCCGCGTTGGGCGGGATCGGCGGAGGGGGTGCCGATGATGACATGATCCAGCAGCTGGATGTCCACGGTCTTGGCGGCTTCGCGGAGCTGGCGGGTGATCTGCGCATCGGCGGCGCTTGGGGCGGGATCGCCGGAGGGATGATTGTGGGCGCAGACGACGGCGGTGGCGGCGGCGCTCATGGCTACGCGAAAGACCTCGCGCGGGTGGGCGAGGGCGGAAGTGGCGGTGCCCGAGGATACCTCGGTGCATTTGATCAGGCGGTTCTTGCGATTGAGATTGAGCACCCAGAACTTTTCCACCGCTAGGCCCTGCGCGATGGGTTGGAGGTAGGCGTAGATCAGATCGGGACTGTTCAGCAGCGGCGCTTCGCCTTGCTGCTGGGTGCGCACTCGGCGGGCGATGTCGGTGACGGCGACCAGTTGCAGCGCCTTGATATGGCCAATGCCCTTGAAACGGCGGAAATCGCTTTCCTGCCAGCCGATAAGGCCGGCAAGGGAGCCGGCGGTATTAATCAACTCACCCGCGAGCCGCATCACATCCATGCCGCGGGTGCCGCTGCGCAGGAGCATCGCGAGCAGCTCGGTGTCGGATAGCGCGCCGACGCCAAGCCGCTCCATGCGTTCTTGGGGGCGTTCGTGCACCGCGGTGGCTCGCAGGCGGTTCTCGGGGTAGGAGAACGGTGGTGTCATGACGAATTTGTTACTGGCAGATACTAGGGAAACATGCAATCCATCCCGCTTCATGAAACCTCTCCGCGTCACTGTCTGGGGTGAGAACACCCACGAGCACAAGAATCCGGTCGTTGCGGCCATTTATCCCCACGGCATGCACACGACTATTGCCGAGGGCGTGCGGGAGTTTTTGCCCAATGCGTTGGTGACGACGGCGACCTTGCAGGAGCCGGATCACGGACTGACGGAGGCCCGACTGGCCGAGACCGACGTCCTGACCTGGTGGGGACACATGGCCCACGACAAGGTGGAGGACCGCATCGTTGAGCGAGTGCAGCAGCGCGTGCTTGAGGGTATGGGGTTGATCGTGCTGCACTCGGGGCACTACGCGAAAATCTTCAAGCGGCTGCTGGGCACCACCTGCTCACTGACCTGGCGCGAGGCGGACGAGAAAGAACGTCTCTGGGTGTGCAATCCTGGGCATCCCATCGCCCGGGGGCTAGACCGTTACTTTGAGTTGCCGCAGGAGGAAATGTATGGAGAGCCCTTTGCAATCCCGGCACCGGAGGAACAGGTGTTCATCTCTTGGTTTGAAGGCGGCGAAGTCTTTCGCAGCGGCTGCTGTTGGCACCGGGGGAATGGCAAGATCTTCTACTTCCGGCCCGGCCACGAAACCTACCCGACCTACCATGACAAGAATGTGCGGCGGGTGATCGCCAATGCCACGGAATGGGCCCGACCGCAGGGCAGTTGGATTGATTCGTGCCCTAACGCCAAGAACCCGCCTGAGAAAATTACGCCGAAGGCGAAGTGACCCCCCGGCTTGCTCAAGGGAATTTCATCTCGGCAAGGCCGGGTGCGGCGATCTCGCCCTACAGTCCAACAGCTACGCCACTTGGGGTCAGAAGTGCTTCACAAAGCCGTTACGGCGGAGGCGTTCGAGCCAACGATCTTGGCTCACGCTGGCCATCTGTTGGATGAGCATTCGCTCAATGGGTTCGCGCACTTCGTCCAGCGGTTGGATACCGGCGTATTTGCGGTCTTCGGCGTAGAGTAGGAAACAGCCCTCGGGGAGGAGAATGGCATCTGTCGTCTCGCCCTTTTTCAAGGCGAAGAGCGGTTCGCTAAAATCACTCTTGAGGTCGGTGCGCTTCTGCCAGCCCCAATCGCCGCCCCGATTGCGCCGGGAGTCTTGGCTGTATTCGCGGGCGAGATCCTCAAATTTCTCCCCGCGTTCCAAGCGCCCTTTGACTTCCAGCGCTTTGGCGCGGAGTTCGGCGTCGGATTCATCGTTGCGGCGGTTGAACTGGATCAGGCGCAGTTGGACGGAGTCTTCCTGATAAAACCGGTCCTTGTTTTCGTTGTAGAAGGTTTCGGTGCGCACGGGGCTGACCAAGCTGTAGGACTTGCGTTGCTGCTGCCGCATGTAGTTGTAGATGATCTCCTCCTCGGCTTCGCGGCGGTATTCACGCAGGGTGGTGCCGCGGCTGCGGAGGTAGGCTAGGAATTTGGAGCGATCGCCGTCAAATTGCTCGGCTTGGATATCCGCGATGTAACTGTCGATGAAGCCGGCGGGAATGGTCCGCTTCTCATCCTTGCGGAATTCTTTCACGATCAGGACGCGGTCGATGAGGTTCTGGATGACGTCGTCTTGGAGTGCCTCTAATTTCTGGTTGAACTCACGCTCGTTGGTGGCCTCCCGCTGCAACTGCGGGATCAGCGGCGCGATTTCACGGCGGATGTCTTCCACCGTGATCACCTTCTGCTCCACGATTGCGGCGATGCCGTTAACAAAGCGCAGGTTGAGGTTATCGTTGCCTTGGGGTGCAGCCACCTGAGCGAAGGCGGTGGAGGCAAGGGATAGGGCGAGAAGGGCGCGACAGCGGATCATTAGGGATTGGGCAGATTGTTCAGAAATGTGATTACTTCTTTCAAACGTAGAAGGGGCTGGGGGGCGGTCAACCTTGGAAACCGGCTGCCGAGCTGCACCCAGTCATCGCTCCGACTGCTGTGCCGCAGGCACTTCAGCAGGCTCGATTCGGTTGTGACGGAAACGATGCCCTTTTGTTCCGCCCGGATGCGAATTTCGGTGACGAGGAGCAGCGTTTTGACCTCGTTGCCGAATTTGCCGAAACGATCACGCAATTCGGCCTCGATTTCTTTCAGTTTTGCCGGGGAATCGGCCATGGCTAGCCGGCGATAAAAGTCTATCCGCAAGCGGGTTTCGCCGATGTAGGTGACGGGAATGCGGGCCTGCAGGCGCGTGACCTCCGGAAGGGAGGTGCGCTCGGCCGCCTTGAGCGCCGTATAGCCGTCCTCGTGGCGACCCCGCCCCGAATCAGCCCCGGGGCCTTCGCCGACGAAGACGAAATCGAGTTTCACGTTGGCCCGGATGGCGGCCGCGTGTTTTTCCCCTTTCAGGCGGGCTACCGACTGGCGCAGGAGCTGGCAATATAGCTCGAAACCTACCCCGACGATATGCCCGCTTTGTTCGGCCCCGAGCAGATTGCCCGCGCCGCGGAGTTCCAGATCGCGCATGGCGATGCGGAAACCCGCGCCGAGCTGGTTGTGCTGGCGCATCGCCGTGAGGCGCTGCCGGGCGACCTCCAGCAGACGCGTATGGCGGTGGAGCAGAAGGTAGGCGTAGGCCTGATGCTTGAAACGCCCTACGCGCCCGCGAAGCTGATAAAGCTGCGACAAGCCAAAGCGGTCCGCCCCTTCGATGATGATCGTGTTGCAATTCGGGATATCGAGGCCGCTCTCGATAATGGTGGTGCAAACGAGCACCTGATATTTGCCGGCGACAAAATCGGTCATCAACTGCTCAAGTTCATCGGCAGCCATCTGGCCGTGACCGACCCCGATGGTGAGGGCGGGCAGTAATTCGCGCAAACGACTGGCGACGTGCTCGATGGTCAGCACGCGATTGTGGAGATAAAACACCTGTCCGCCGCGCCGGATCTCGTGCCGGATGGCGTCCACGACGATTTTTTCATCGTAGGTTTTTACAATGGTCTGGATCGGGTGGCGGTTCGTGGGTGCGGTCTCGATGACGCTGAGGTCGCGCGCGCCAGTGAGGGCCATGTAAAGCGTGCGCGGGATGGGCGTGGCACTCATCGAGAGCACGTCCACGGTGGCGCGCATGGCCTTAAAGCGCTCCTTGTGCTTCACGCCGAAGCGTTGCTCCTCGTCGATCACGACTAGGCCGAGTTCTTTGAAGTTCACGTCAGTCTGCAGCAGCCGGTGGGTGCCGATGAGGATGTCCACCTGGCCGGCGGCGGTGGCGGCGAGAATTTGCTTCTGCTCGGCGCGGGTGCGGAAACGACTGATCATCTCCACGGCCACCGGGTAGCCCGCCATGCGTTCGCGGAAGGAATTGAGATGCTGCTGGGCGAGAATCGTCGTCGGCACGAGCACGGCGACCTGCCGGCCGCTCTGCACGGCCTTGAAGGTGGCGCGGATGGCGACCTCCGTCTTGCCGAAGCCGACATCGCCGCAGATCAGCCGGTCCATCGGCCGCGTGCGCTCGAGGTCGGACTTGGTCTCGGCAATGGCGCGGAGTTGATCGCGTGTTTCCGTGAAGGGAAACGAGGCCTCGAATTCCTGCTGCCATTCCGTATCGGGGGGCAGGGCGTGACCGGGTTGCGCTTCGCGCTGTGCCTGAATTTTCAATAACTCCGCCGCGAGATCGATGGTCGCGCGCTCGGCGGCCTGGCGCGCCTTTTCCCACCGCCCGGAGCCGATGCGCCCGAGTTGGGGGCGGGCCTTGCTCAAGCCAACATAGCGGCTGATGAGGTGGGACTCCTGCAGCGGCACATGCAGGGTCACGTGATCATCGAATTCCAAGGAGATGACTTCACGGAGGCCCTGCGCGGTGTCGAGTTTGGTGAGCCCGCGGTAGAGCGCGATACCGTGCTGCAGATGCACCACGAAATCACCCTCCACGAGTTCGGAGAAATCGAGCAGTTGATCAATCTGGGCACGGGTGGCGATGGCGCGGAGATTCAACGCAGGGCGACGCTGGCGGCGGCGCCCGAATATTTCCGTTTCAGTGACCAGCACGAGGCCGCAGGACTTCCGCGCCAGCCCCGACAGTTCGGCGCCGGGGCGGGAGGTCAGACGAAAGCCCTCGTTGAGCGCACCGGTCAAAAAGCGGGGCGGGGGCCGCAGTCCGGCGTTGGCGAGAATTTCCTCCATGCGCTGGCGTTCGCCTTCCTTTGCGGCGACGAGCAGCAGCGTGTAGCCCGCCTTGCCCCAGGCGATGAGTTGACGGAGAAACTGCTGCCGGGCGTCCTCCTCGACCTGCAACCGCTCCTGGGCGACCAAGCCCTCGTCGGGATAATTACGGTGATGCCCGAGACTCTCGGTGTCCCAAGTCTGCTCGCGGGCGTCTGCTGCCATAAGCGTGCTCGCTTCGTCGAGATCGCTCACGCTACTGCGGACGGCGCACTGGGCGAGTAGCGGGGTGAGGGCATCAGTGCCATCGCGAGCGAGGGTGCGGAATTCTTCCTCCAAGGCCGCGGGCTCGATAAAAACCAGATGCGTCTGCGGTGACAGATAGTCGGCGATGCCGGTGGTGGATTCGGCCAGCTTCAGGCGCGGTGAGGCGCACAGAGTGATGGATTCCACGGTCGCCCCGGAGCGTTGGGTGACCGGATCGAAGAGCCGAATTTCCTCAATTTCGTCGCCAAAGAAATCGAGCCGGTAGGGCTGGTTGGCGGTGATCGGATAGACATCGATGATGCCGCCTCGGATGGCGTAGTGACCGGGTGCCTCGCAGACCGCCTCCGCATCGTAGTCGAGTTGCTGCAATTGCTCCAGCAGGCCGGTGAACGACTGGGTCTGGCCGCGTTTGAAGGTGAATTCCCTCGTGGTAAATTCTTCAATGGCCGGCACGGGCTGCAGGAGGGCGGCGGGAGTGGTTACCACGACAACGGCTTCGAGCAGGCTGGTGCTGCGCCGCAGCGGGCGAATTTTGCTGAGGACGGTATGGCGATCACTGGAGGCGGCGAAGGCCTCGCGCATGTCGCGGCTGTCAGGCATGGCTTCGGGGAATATCAGCACATTGAGCGGACGCGCCGTGGCGACATCAGCGTAGGCGAGGGCGATATCCTCCGCCAGTTGCTCGGCGATTTTAAGCTCCTCGGCTACGACCAGCCATACCGGGGCCGGTTGGCGCCGCATCAGTTCGGCCACGACCCAGCCACGCGCCGATGGACAGATGCCGGTGTGCTGGCTGTGCGGGAGCTGGGAGGAAGCGGACATGAATACGCGTAAGCGCGCAGGAACGGAAACGCGAACTCACGGAAAGACAATTCCGGGCTTCCGCTCATACGTGACTTCGCGGTTAGTCCGGCAGTGTCGCCGCCAGCGTTGCCAAGGCGGTGAGGGCGGCGGCTTCCTCGGCCAGTTTTTTCGAGGAACCCCGGCCGGTGCCGAGGAGCTTGTCCTGAAAAAAGACCTGCGCCTCGTATTCCCGCGCGTGGTCCTCGCCGCCGATGTGGGTGGTGGCGTAGCGCAGGGCGGTGTTGCCGTGCGTGGGTTGCACGAGTTCCTGCAGGCGGCCTTTGGGATTGTCGTAGGGCAGCGAAGTGGCCAAGTGGCGGGCGAGATCACCGTAAAGTGCGAGCACGACCTGCCGGGCGCTCACATAGCCAGCGTCAAGGTAGACGGCGGCGACCACGGCCTCGAAAGCATCTTCCAGCGCCGAAGCGTTGCCGGCCACGCTGGTGGCGGTGGCGAGCACGCGTAGATGGCACTCTAGTTACAAGGTCCGCGCGAGCTCAGCGAGGAAGCGACCTTCCACGAGTTTCTTGCGGCGTTGCGTGAGCGCGCCTTCGCGTGCTTGCGGGTCAAGCCGGTAGAGTTCCTCGGAGAGGATGAGTTGGAGCACGGCGTCGCCCAAGAATTCCAAGCGCTGGTTGGATTCGGTGGTGGCCGGGTGCTCATTGACATAGGCCGGATGCGTGAGCGCGGTTTCCAGCAGCGCGACCGTGCGGAAGGTGTAGCCGATGCGGGTCTGAAGTTCTAGGAGTCTGGGGTTCATGAGCTGGCGCTGGAGTAACGGCGGAGACCGCGGTTGAAAACGGTGCAGGCGAGGGTAAACCACGCAACGGTCGCGCCGAAGAGCCACAGGGCGTGGAGGGGATCGAAGCCGTGCAGGAGCGTCTGGGCGGGGAGGTTGCTCACGATGACGGCAGGCAGCGCCCAAACAAAGACGATGTTAGCCACTCCCTTGAAGGCTTGGCGGGGAATGCGCGAGAACTCAAAGAGGGTGAAGTAGCTGCCTTCCAGCCCCTGCGCGTTGGTGATCCAGAAGGCCAGCGACACGGTCAGCACCAAGGCGCTGTAGTGGATCAGCAGGCCGCATAAAATCATCAACCCATAGAGCCCGATGTCGATGAGCGAGGGGTCGAGGCCGAGCTGATGGGCGGCATAAATCACGACCCCGGTGGCGACGAAGGTGTTCACGAGGCTGTCGAGATCAATTTTCCGTGTCGTCGCCATGAACATAATGTTGCCGGGCTGGGCCAGAAAGAAGTCGAAGTGGCCGGTGCGGATGTTGCGGGCTGTTTCAAAGAGACTGCTCCAGAAAAACCCGAACAATAGCCGTTGGATCAACATCGCCGTGCCCACCAGTAGCATCATCTCGTATTTCGACCAGCCGGCGATGCTGTCCGTGTGCCCGTAGATGACGGAGATCAAGAAGAGGTTCACGCCCATCCACACCAGTTCCACGGTGGCCCAGAGGAAGAAGTCGAAGCGAAACATCAGCGTGCGCGTGATGGAGTAGCGCGCGCTGGCCAGCCAGATTTTCAGGTGGTGGGTCATGGCATCAGCCGCCGACGGCGGTGTGGCGGCGCAGGCCGCGGGTCCAGAGGAAGTGGTTAAAGACCAGCAGCAGCAGCACCCAGCCGACCTGAATGCCGAGACCCTGCACGGCGAGGCCGTAGTCAAGGCGCCCGGTGAAGATGGCCACAGGAAAATACATCTGGTAGTAGAAAGGGAGGTATTGCGCGAGCCGGAAGATCCAGTCCGGCATCAGGTCGAGCGGAAATAGCTGGCCGCCCAGCACGGATTCGATCGCGAGTGAGAGGATGACGAAGCCCTGAATTTCCAAAAACCAAAACGTCAGCAGCCCGAAGCAATAGGCGATACTGAATTGAATGATGGCTGAGAGAAACATCGCGGGCAGGCCGATCGCCAGGCGCCAAGTCTCCTCGGGGAAACTGAGGTAATTGTGCAGAAACGGGTAAGCGATGGCGAGTGGGACGAGGATGAGCAGGCCGGAGACCAGACGCGCCGCCAGGAAGATGCTGAACCGGTAGAGGAAATAATTGATGGGTTTCAGCAGGAACTGGTTGATGAGACCGTTGCGGATTTCCTCGCTGATCTGGTAGTCCTCGTTGAAGGCACCGATGAAGAACTGCATCAGCAGGAGCACGACGAAGTAGGTCATCGTCTGGGCGAGGTCGAAGCCGCCGATAGTCGTCTGACCCTCGTAAGCCGCGCTCCACAGGATGAAAACCACGATCAGGTGGAAGAGGGAAAAGAAGCCGCGCAGGGCGAAGTTCCACCGGTAGACGAGATTGCTCTGTAACCCGATGAGAAAGGCCTGCCGGTATTTATTGAAGGCTGCGAGCATGGTGCAGAAGTGAGCCGCGGGTAGCGATAAGCTCGCAGCGACCGACGGTCAGGCGCCTGGCCCCTTCAGCCCGAAGCGGCTGATGACTTCCTTGCCGAGGTTGCGGTAGGCGGTCGCGCCGGGGCTCAGCGGATCGTAGGCGAAGATGGTCTGGCCGAAACTCGGGGCCTCACTCAGGCGGACCGTGCGCGGGATGACGGTCTCGAAGATCTTGTCGGGCAAGTGTTGTTTCACCTCATCCACGACCTGACGGGAGAGTTTGGTGCGCACATCGAACATCGTCATGACCACACCGCCGAGCTCAAGCGCGGCATTGATGTTGGCGGTCTTTAGGCGCTCGACGTTGCGGAGGATCTGGCCGAGGCCCTCTAGCGCCAAGTATTCGCATTGGAGGGTGATGAGCAGGTAGTCGGCGGCGGCGAGACTGTTCATTGAGAGCAAACCGAGCGCCGGGGGACAGTCGATGATGATGGCCCGGTAGCCGCCGGTGTCGCGGATGGGCTGGAGCACGCCGCGCAGCTTCATCAGGTAGTTCTCCATCTGGGAAAGCTCGATCTCGGCGGCGGCGAGATCCTCCTCGGACGGGATAAGGGCGAGATGCTCGATCTTTGTCGGGGTGATCATTTCCAGCGCCGAGCCTTCGCCGCGCAGCGGACCGTAGAGGCTGCGCCCTTCCTGTTTCTCTCCACCGATGGCACTGGTGGCGTTGGCCTGTGGATCGAGATCAATCAGGAGCGTGTGGATCTTCTGGTCGGCCAGGGCGGCGGCGAGGTTGACGGCGGTGGTGGTTTTGCCAACGCCGCCCTTCTGGTTGGCGATGGTGAAGATGGTGGTGGGCATGAAGGAGGTTCAGTAAGGGTGATTCGTGCCCTGCCGCAAGCGCGGTATCGGGGATGGCGGCCGCGGCGACACCGCGAACGCCCAACGTCACGTGCTGTTCGGGAGGCCGACGGAAGGACGCAATTCAGGGATTGAACACGCGCCGGGATTCAAACCCGGGGCCGTGAAAACCGGGCGGCGCTCCTCGCGGCGTCTGCCGATGCTGCCAGAGTGGAGTTACTGCCTGAATGATTCTGCCAGGAAACCGACTGACCGGGAATCGACCCGGGCAGGCGCGGGATCAGGTGCTCATTTATGCAACGAATCGACTCGCGCTGGTCGGATCGGTTCAGCGCAATTTTGCGAGCGAGTCGGTGGCGGCTTTGAAGCTGGGGTCGAGCTGCAGGGCGGTGGTGTAGGCGGCGCGGGCGGTGGCGGGGTCGCGGCGTTTTTCCGCGATATTGCCGAGGCGCCAGTGGGCGGCGGCGTGGGAAGGTTCGTCGCGGGCAGGTGTCAGGGTGAGGCAGTGGCGGAGCGATTGCTCGCCTTCATCGAGCCGTTCACCGCTCTCGGCGGCGAGGCGACCAATCGAGTAGTGGGCGAGATAGGAGTCGGGGGCGGCGGCCAGCATCTCTTGGGCCACGGTGTAGGCATCTGCGAAGCGGCGCTCACTGGCGTAGAGCTGGCCAAGAATCAGGGAGCCGCGATGGAAGTCGCGTTTACGGATTTCCTCGGCCTGCGCGTAGGCTTTGCCGAGGCCACCCCCGACGAAACCGGGAGCCTGCCGGTAGAAACTGATGAGGCCGTTGCGCGCATCCAGATTGTCAGGATCGAGGGCGACGGATTTTTCCAGAGCGGTGCGACATTTTTTGGCCAGACCCAATTGCGACATCAGCCCGGCTTTGCGGGCGGCGGCACCGTAGGCGCCACCGAGCTCCATGTAGTAAACGGAGTTATTCGGCGCGAGTTCGATGGCCTTTTCGAAATGGTTGATGGCGTCGTCCACATCGCTCCGCCGCATCGCGATACTGCCGAGGTAGTAGCGTGGCTGGGGATTGGTGGGTTCGGTAGCAGCGACTTTGCTGAAAGCAGCGCGGGCCTCCGGGAAGCGTTTTTCCTGATAAAGGCTGAGCGCTTCGTCGAAGGAGGCCTGGGCGATGGAGGGTAGCACCGCCGCCAAGCCGAACAGGAGCCGGAGGCAGCCAGACCCGGTGTTGGCGAAAAGGAATTTCATAGGGAGAGGATTGAGCGGAAGTCCGACCGCCGGGCGAGCCAAAGGTTTCGGAGTTGATAGCAAACGCGCATAGAACCTAGCTGCATGACCTCTACCCCCTCAGAGCGGGACTAAAGAATTTGGAGGACTCGGCTCCGGCAGAGGGACCTGTGGACGCACCTCTTGGCAAGGGGCCCGCTTTCGCGCCAAAGCCCTATCGGGCCAAGGCGGATTGGGCTTACTCGTAACGCAGGGCCTCGATGGGGTCGAGCTGGGCGGCTTTACGAGCGGGATAGAAGCCGAAGAAAACACCGACGGCGGCGCTGAAGACGAAGGCGATGATGATAGCATCGGTCGCGATGAGGGTGGGCCAGTTGTTAAAATGCGACATGATCTCGGAGGCACCGATGCCGAGGGCGATGCCGAGGGAGCCGCCGAAGGCGCTGAGCACGATGGCCTCGGTGAGAAATTGCAGCATGATTTCACGGCCGTGCGCGCCGACGGCGAGGCGGATGCCAATCTCCCGGGTGCGCTCAGTGACGGAGACGAGCATGATGTTCATGATGCCAATGCCGCCGACGACCAGGGAAACTCCGGCGATGGCTCCAAGGAGGAGGGTCATGGTCTTCGTCGTGGCGGTGGCGGCCTCGGCGAGTTCGATCTGGTTGCGGACGGTGAAGTCGGGTTCGCGACCGCCGCGCCGTTGCTGCAGGAGGTCGTTGATCTGCTGTTGCACCATGGGCATGGCCTCCGGCGAAACTGCCTGGATGAGGATGGAGTTCAGATTCTGCCGGCGGCTGACGCGGCGCAGGTGACTGGTGTAGGGAATGATAACGGCGTCGTCCTGATCAGAGCCGAAGAAATTGAAACCCTTGGGTTCGAGGACGCCGAGGATTTTGAAGGGGATATTGCGGATACGGATATTCTGCCCGACGGGATCATCGTTGGGGAAGAGTTGGTCGGCGATGGTCTTGCCGATGACGGCGACCTTGCCGAAGCTGCGGAGGTCCTGTTCGCCGAACATGACGCCCTCGCTGAGGTTCCAAGTGCGGATGGAGAGATAGTCCACGCCTTCACCCAAGATCTGGGTGTTCCAGTTAAGCCCGTTGGCCTGAACTTGGGCCCGGTCCCGGAGCTCGGGGCTGACGGCGACTACCCCCGGCACTTCATTCATGATGGCAATGGCGTCTTCAGGCGTGAGGGAACTGGCCGAGCCCCAACCACCGCGCATCCCGCCAGTGGTGGCGGTGCCGGGGAAAACGCTGATGATGTTCTGGCCGAGATTGGCGATCTGGCCCTCGACCTGCGCCTTGGCGCCGTTGCCAATGCTGACCATGGCGATGACGGCCCCGACGCCGATGATGATGCCGAGCGCGGTGAGGGAGGAGCGCAGGATGTTGCGCCGCAGGGCGCGGAACGAAATGGTGAGGGTGGAGCCGATGCGCATGATCAGTGGGTTTCGGTGAGTTTGGCCTCAGCCTCGGCGACGAGGAGCTTTTTCATCTCGTCGGCGGAGACGAACCGGTTGGTCACGAGTTCGTCGCGGACGACCCGGCCGTCACGCACGATGAGGTTGCGCCGGCAGTAGCGGGCGATGTCGAGTTCGTGCGTGACCATGATGATGGTCATGCCCGCCTCGTTGAGACGTTGGAAGACACCCATGACCTCGGCGGAGGTCTTGCTGTCCAGGTTGCCGGTGGGTTCGTCGGCGAGCAGAACCTGCGGTTCGTTGGCGAGGGCGCGGGCAATGGCGACGCGTTGTTGCTGGCCGCCGGAGAGCTGGCTGGGAAAATGGTCGGCGCGATCGGCTAGGCCGACGGTTTCAAGACAAGCCATGGCGCGCGCGCGCATCACGCGACCGGCTATGCGGCGGGGGCCGTAGAGCATGGGCAGTTCGACATTTTCGAGTGCAGTGGTGCGGCTGAGCAGATTGAAGCCTTGGAAGACAAACCCGAGCTTTTGGTTGCGGATGTCGGCCAGTTCGTCGCGCTCCAGGTTGGAGACATCGGTGCCGTCAAGCAGGTAGGTGCCGCTGCTGGGCCGGTCGAGGCAGCCGATGAGGTTCATCAGCGTGGATTTGCCAGAGCCGCTGGCGCCCATGATGGCGAGGAAATCACCGCGC
Source organism: Opitutaceae bacterium (assembly GCA_041689285.1). Lineage (GTDB taxonomy): Bacteria > Verrucomicrobiota > Verrucomicrobiia > Opitutales > Opitutaceae > UBA2377. Next base: position 2,785 of record JBDNGL010000214.1, on the reverse strand, counting down.
TGGATGTCCAGCGAGATGCCCCGCACGGCATGGACTTTCACCTCGCCCGTGTCGTAGGTTTTGTGAATGGCTTGGAGCTGAACGACGGCAGTCATGCGAACGGAGTTCAGAAACGGCGTTGGCTACTGCCAAAGGGATTGACGGTGGGTGCGGCGGTGGCACCGGCGGGCAGCACGACACTGCCGACGAGCACGTCGCCCTCGGTGAGACCCTCGATGACCTCGGTGCTACTGCCGTCGGTGATGCCGAGTTTGACAGTGAGTGGCTCCAGCACGGGATTTTCCGCCGTGCCCCCGAGTTTGTAAACCGTGCGCGTCGTGATGGCCGGGGTTTCGCCGCGACCCGCGCCGCCGCGCTCGCCGCGACCCGCACCCGCGGCCGGCAATTCGAGGCCACGCTCTTTGGCGAGTTGGGCCATTTTTTCGCGCAGGTCGGCGGGCGGTGGACCTGAACCGGGGGTAAACCCCGCCTCCCGCATGAGTGCCATGACCTGCTCGCGGGTAGCCATGACCGGCGCCGCGGGCGCCGCGCCGGCCGCGGTTACGGTGGGCGCCGGGGTGCGCGGGAGGAGCGACTCCGGGATGCGGGCGCGCAGGGCGGCATTGGGCACACGCAGGGTGCCATCGCGCTGGGCGATGACGATGGAGACATTGGCGGTCATGCCGGGTTTCAGGCGCTGATCGTCGTTACGGACCTCGATGATGGTCTGGTAGGTGACGACATTCTGTTCGGTTCTGGGCGAATTGCGGATCTGGATGACTTGGCCGCGAAACTGGCGGTTGGGGAAAGCATCGACGGTGAAATTCACGTTCTGACCTTGGGCGATGCTGCCGATATCCGCCTCGGAGATGGCGGCGTTGATCTGCATTTTGGACAGATCATTGGCGATGACGAAGAGGGTGGGGGAATTGAAACTGGCGGCGACGGTCTTGCCGACGTCGGTCTGGCGGTCGATGACCATACCGTCGATGGGGGAGAAGATGGAGCAACGCTCGAGGTCCACCTTGGCATTCTCCACGGAGGCCTTGCGGGTGAGCAGGGCGGCATTGGCCTGCGAAAGCTGGGCCTCCGCCTGATCGAGTTCCTGTTGCGAGACGAGATTGCCGTCCCGCAGGGAGCGGGTGCGCACGGTATTGAGGCGGGTCAACATGTTGCTGGCCTCGGAGGAGGCGAGGTCGGCCTCCGCCTGACGAAGCCGCTGCTCGTAGCTGGAGGCATCGATCTTCGCGATCAACTGGCCGGCTTTGACGAGTGAATTGTAGTCCACCAAGACCTGCGTGACGAGCCCGGAGACCTGGCTGCCGACCTCGACCGAGGTGACCGGCTGCAGCGTGCCGGTGGCCGTGACGACTTGGGCCAGATTACCGCGACTGACGGTCACGGTCGTGAAGCTGGGTTTGGGCGCGGCACCACGTTGGTAGTAATACCAACCGCCGGCAACCGCAGCGATGAGCATAATCAGGAATAGCGGGCCTCGAAGGCGGCGGGATTTGGACATGAGGGAAAGGGTGGGCGGGAGATATGAAACTTATACAAGGCGGTCAACTTACCCCAACGGAATGCCACCAGAGATTCGGCGTAGCATGGGTATGACGCCGGGGAGAGCAACCGGGTGACGTTAAATTTGCGCAGTATCAAGCAAACGACGACCCGCCGACGACCGGCCCCGGGTCAGCCGCGCGGCGCCTTGAGCAGGGCCGTCGCGACATTGGCCGGGACAAAGTGTGAGATATCGCCGCCATATTTGGCGACCTGCTTGACAAGTGTGGAGCTGGTGTAGCTGAACTGCTCGTTCGGCATCACGAAGATGGTTTCGATCTGAGGTTTCAGATGTCGATTCATGAGTGCCATGTTGAACTCGAACTCGAAGTCGGAAAGGGCGCGCAATCCGCGGATGATCGCCGTGGCTCCCTGCGCTACGGCGAAGTCCACGAGCAGGCCGTTGAAGCTGGTGACGATCACGTCGCCGAACGGCTCCACGTTGGGGCGGACCATAGCGAGCCGTTGTTCGACCGAGAAGAGCGGCGACTTGCCGGGGTTGTCGGCGATGGCGACCGTGACGCGGTCAAAAAGCTTGGCCGCGCGGCCAAGCACGTCGAGGTGACCGTGAGTGATGGGGTCGAAAGTGCCGGGATAGATGCAGTGGCGCATGGAGTTGAGGCGAGTAAAGGCGGTTCAATCCCGGCTGGCGAACGTCTTTTTTGACTCGCGCGCTGCCCCAGAGCCACGCGGCATCCGGACGCCACTAACTCAAAGTGCAACCCGTGTCCCCGGTCAGAGTGTTACCCACGTCCCCGGATCATACCCACTTAGTCCACGGTGATAGGTTACACTTTTAGGCACGATACCTTGGAAGAAAACCTCACCGATGGAAGAAACTATTCGATTTGTTATATTGGCCCGGAGCGGCCGATTTACGCTGACGGAGCTGTGCGAGCAGTTCGGGATCAGCCGGAAGACGGTCAAACCGATGGGGTCAGCAACGGTCTTTCAGGCGAGCGTAAATTCAGGATGTTTTATTAGATGGTTTAGGAGGATGACTCGCTTCCGCATGACGGCGGCGAGGGCTACTTTCTTGAGCGACAATTCCACGGGGAATGGGGGAAAATGGGGAGAAGGCCGTTTTTGTTGGTTTTGCGACAATTCCAGACAGCCGGAAGACGTCAGGTCTTGACTCTCGAAAAGCGGCCCGGCGCGCGCGGACATCCCGGTGAAGGCGGCGAAGCCCGGACCGCCGGAGACGAAGCAGACGACGACGGTGCCCGGGCTGATTGCGGAGTTCGTG
>JBDNGL010000213.1:0-3690 GCA_041689285.1 Opitutaceae bacterium | reverse complement strand
GCGATGATCGAGGCGGGCAAGGCGCGGCTCGACCAGCGGCCGGAGTTGATCGCGGCGCTTTGGGCGGAGCCGCACGGCGACCGGCGGCAGGAACTGGTGTTTATCGGCGTGGGCCTCGACGAGGCGGCGGTGCGGGCGGCGTTGGACGCATGCCGGGCTTAATGCGCCAAGCTGGTTGCTCAAGGCGCGCTGGCCGAGGAGATGAAACGGTTGATCGTGCTGTGCGGGTGGCGCTCCGCGTCAGCGCCATCGCACGCGGCGACTTTTCGAGTTTTTCGACGTAGGCGAAGTGTTCTTCGAAGAGCTTTTTGCCGGCCACCTCGCTACGGAGAGAAAAGCGATCATGCTGCGCGAAAGTTTCAGCCCATGCGCGACGGACAGAGGCCCAATAGGCTTCAGTCTGTTTCCAGTGGTCGTCACGGCGGCGGTAAAACCCGGCTGAGTGCGTCGCTCTTGTTCACGCACGTTCGAGGTGTCTTTCAGCGGTTCGACCGACGTGTGCGGCGTGCGTGCGCCGCCTTCGTTGGCGAAGCTGCCTTTGGGAGGACGCAGTTGCCCTCGATGCCGTGGATGTTGATCGAGTTTGCGCCGCTGCGGCCATAGTCGTTGCCCCTGCCGGAGAACGTGAATGGAACATGCATGAGCGTTTCGCCGTGCACGAGGTCGCCAAGCGTGGCACCGGTGAAGTCTCGGAGATCCGTGGCTGTGACGGTGCCGAGGGTCTCGTCCATCGCACGTTCGGTGCGGGTCGCGGAGACGACGAATTTTTCGAGGGGGATGGCCGGGGTCACGGCCTCTTCCGCGTGGAGCGGAGGGAAGAATATAAGCAGAGCCATACTCAGAACAATGAATGCGCGCGGGCGCTTTTGGTTCAGGGAGGACATGACGGGGAGGCCGGTGTTGACCGCACAGGTGTGGCTCGGACAAGAGGGGTGGCGCGCAATGGTTCCCGCCCGTGCCGTTCGCCGGCGTGGGTGTGGTTTTCCGAGCCAACAGCCTGCGCTGAAGCGGCGACACGGACGGGAAGTTGGGCGGCGGTGGCAGGTGCCACCGGCAAAGGTATGCCGACCGGAACGGGTCGGTGAGCGAGGACCGAACCGCGGCAGGTGCGCCAGGCCATCAGGCGTTTCCACGACAACGTGAAGCCGGTGGCGACGAGCACGAGCGCACCCAGACAGGCGACGAATACGACGATCTGTCCGGGAAGGCCGAACACGTAGCCCATGTGGACCGGCAGCACGAAACTGCGGATCTGCCGGCCGAGGTTCCAGGACGCGAAGGGTTCCCACGAGACGACCTGCGCCGCGTAAGGGTCGATCACCAAACGCGCCCGCGCGGTGCGGTGGGGAGCGTCGGCCTCAAGGATGCTAAAGACCCAAGGCGCGGCGGTATCAGCCGACGGAGCCTTCGGCTCAGGGGGCACGACATGAGAGATGCGATGCCAGCCATGCGCCTGGCCTTCCGCCATTTGCCACGCGGTATCGAGACTCATCGGTTGCACTCCGGCGGGGCGCGCGACCCCAGCTGTTTCTCGCACCGGTTTGGTCGTGCCGGTCAGCGTGTAGATCAGGTCGCCCGCCCACGTGTAGCTAAAAACGAGTCCCGTCAGACTGACTGCGACCAGTACAGGTAGCGCCCACACTCCGATCACGTTGTGCAGATTCCAGTGAAGGGCCTCCCCACGAAACGAGAATCTCGGCCACGCAACGGTGCGCAGAGCCCGCACCGTACGGGGCCACCATAGGTAGAGCCCCGTCAGGCACAGCAGCGAGAAGGAGAGATTGGCCGCACCCACGATGACCTCGCCCACGGGGCCGGAGGCGAGCCGACGATGCACGTCGAGCATGCGTCCGAAAAAACCGCGTGACGCGATCTGCCCGAGAACTGCGCCCGAGTAGGCGTCGAGATAGACGGTGTGTCCCCGTCCGAGCTGCACCACGGCGGGCGAGTTCGGCGCTGACTCGAGTGTGATCGAGGTGGATTTTTTCCCGGCTGCGCTCTGTTCGGCGCGGCCGATCAGAGCACTGGGGGGCAAACGCAAGGCTCCGGCGGTCGGCACCGGAACGAAACGCAGATGCCGCTCCGTCACGTCTCGAATCTGGGGCTCAAAAGCCAGCGCTGCGCCGGTGAAGGCGAGCACGGCGATCACCAGTCCGCCGGCCAGGCCGAGGATGAGGTGGGACCAGAAGAGGAGCTTTTTGAGACGCTTCATGGACCAAGGGTGGAGCGGCGGGTGTCGATCAGAACCGCGCCGTGAAGGTCGCAGTGGCGTTGAGCGGCTCGCCCGGACGTCCGCCGAGGAACTGCGCGAGTTCGTAATAGCGCTCGTCGGCAAGGTTATTGGCGTTGACCTGCACGCTCCAAAAACTCGCGCTGTCGTAGCGAACGACGGCGTCGATCGTCGTGTAGCGCGGCACATAGGCCTGCGCGATGCCGAAGGAGGTGGCGTTAACGGTGCGGCGACCGGTGTGGCGCACGCCGCCGCCGAGTGTCAGGCGTCCGCCAAATACTTTCGGTTCCAGCGTATGCTGCACCCAGGCGGATGCGAAGACGCGCGGCACGCCTTTCTTCAATCCGGTGACGACGCCTTGCCCAGGATTCTGCTGTGTGTGCGCGTCCTGATAAGTGGCGTTAAGATTGACCAGCCAACGCTGCGCGAGGTTCAGATTCAGGTCGAACTCGCCGCCCTTGGTCTGCTCGTTGCCGTCATAACGGTAGGGATCGACGGAGATATTGTAGGTCGGCGACGAGGGGTTCGTATCATACGCCGGGTTGGCATAACGCAGGTTGGTGCGCCCGGTCTCGAAATATGCGGCCGAGAGCGCGAGTTTGCCGCCGAGGAACTCCTGCTTCACGCCGACCTCGTAGTTTTCGGATTCGCTGTCGGGCGGCTGGTTGTTGAGCACGACGGAGCCGGTGACGCTGAGGGCGGTCCGCCCCTGAGCGGCGGCGACGAAGAGCGCGGTGTCGGGGCGGATGCGCCAGCTCACGCCTGCATTATAGAGCAGGCCCTCGTCACGGGACGAAGCCGGGATCGGGTCCGCTCCGGTAGAGTAGAAGTTGTTGTCGTAGTCTTGCTCGATGCGGTTCCAGCCGATGGCGAGCCGCGCGGTGACGTCGTGCGGGAGCGTGATAACGTCCTGCAATCCGGCGCCGAAGGCGGTGACATTCTTCGTATAGTCGGAGGTCGGAACGAACGCGTAATCCTCGAAGCGGCCGGTGGGCCAGTTCGGGTTGCGCATATCGAGAATATAGGGAACGGGCTTGGCAGCGGAGCGGGTGTCGTCCGCGTCGTAAAGACTCCAACCCTTGGTCTCATAGTCGCGCCACTCGACGTAGGCGGTGGCAAGCAGCTCGTGCCGGGTCTTGGCGATCTCGAACCGCTGTTTTGCTTCCGCGAAATATTGGACGGAGTCCTCGGCGAAATCGAGTTTGCGGTATTCGGTGCGGCGGAGCGCGTAGGGATGGAGGACGCCGTCGATGACGAGCGGCGCACGCGGCACGGCGTTGATGCTGCCACTGCGGATCCAGTAGACGTAGTTGAACGCGCCGGTTGTGCGCACGTAGCCGGACGCATAAGAGCGGAACTGCGCGTAGTGCGCAAAGGCGATGTCGTCAGCGATCGTCCAGTCATGGCGAAACTTCACGCGGAATTCCTCGCCATCAGTCGGCCGGGTGAGCGGCGAGATG
>JBDNGL010000212.1:0-7583 GCA_041689285.1 Opitutaceae bacterium | reverse complement strand
CTGTTCTTGGACGCGAAACAGTATCGCGAAGACATCGGCGCGGTGGCCTTCAATGCTTACTCTGCTCAAGTATCGGATAGCCAGACGCGGGGTAAGAGCGGAGCAAACAGCTTTGGCACGGAACTCGTCGTGACACGCGACATGGGTCGGATCGGTGCTCGCACAGAATGGAAGATTTTCGCTGGCATCAGTTTGAATAACATCAATGAGAGCGTGCGTGACAGGGTATTTGCTACCGTGACCACCCAAACTGATCTTTACTCGCTCAATGGGCAGACTCTGCCAAATGTGCCTTACGCCGCTCCATCCACCGGTATCGACGCCGACGGTAGTGTCATTGTCACCACTGTGTTGATGGGGCAGAAACCGGACTCACGCACGACTACGATCGCCACGGATGTGCCGGCCGCGGCTTTTTGGAGATTGAAGGGGGCTTATCTTACGGCCCGGGTAGGCCCATCGCTTACCTTTCAGTTTTCCAACAACTTCCGCTTTTCAGTGAGTGGGGGCGTTGCGGTCGCCTACGTTGGCACGAATTATACCGTTGAGCAGGTTCTGCAGCCCGACACCAGTGATATTCTCTCGACCGAGGTCACTGAGACGGGCGATGACCTCCTGCCGGGTTATTACATGGATGCCAACTTGGAATATCTCATGGGTGATCGGGCGTCCTTGTATTTCGGTGCTTTCTATCAAAGCCATGGTGAATACGAGCAGACCATGAACGACCCGGGGGCGCTTTACTCCGCTCGCATAGATCTGAGCCGGTTGCAGGGTTTTCGCGCGGGCTTGAATTACCGCTTTTGAGTAGTCGCGCGAACACCCCTGAACGGTGTCTGGGATAGCTTAATCCACCGCCAACTCGCGCAGCACGTCCGCGGTGGAACGCAGCTCCACTGCCGGCAGAAGGCCATTTATGCGGGTGATGACCTGTTGGATGATCCCATCAGGGCAAGACGCCCCTCCGGTAATCAGCACCGTGCGGGGTGGTTTCACCAAACCCGGCCACAAGGGCCGGTGCTGCATGCTACCCTCAGGCCGGCCTTCACTCGCCGAAGGAAAGACGTAGTGCTCGACACTTTCCCGCGATAGGATGTTCGCTTCAGATTGAATGAAATAGGCGCGTTTCCCCAGAATCTGGGCACACAGCCGGTAGAGTTGATAGGTGTTGGAGGAGTTTTTGCCGCCGATCACGAAGGCGGCATCAAGGGGTCCGTTCAGGGCACGGGCCAAGGCATCTTGGTTGACCTGGGTGGCGTAGCAAAGCGTGTCGTTGCGCCCGCCGCCGCCGATGCGCGCCGCGCCCTCGGGTCCGAATCGGCGCGTATAGTTGTCGCGCAGCAGGTCGATGATCGCGCGGGTTTCGTTCATCAACAATGTGGTCTGGTTGACCACGGCGATGCGGTCGAAGTGGCGCATCACGTCAAAATCTTCAGTGTGCTTGCCGGCAAAGATCCTGTAGAAATCCGCGCGCCGAGTCGGGTCGTCACTGGCGATCAGCTCTGCCAGTTGGCGCGCTTCAGCGATGTCGCGCACGATCAGCGCCGGGGCATGGCGCCGGGTGTTGGAGAACGTGGCCTTGGTCTCTTCGTGTTCGGCCTTCCCATGAATTATGACGGTGTAGCCTTCGCGTCCGTAGGCGCGGGCCGCTTTCCAGACTTTCTCCACTAGCATGCAGGTGGCGTCGTGCTGACTGACGGCAATGCCCTTGCGCACAAGCCGGGCCTTGTCCTCGTCGGTTGCTCCGAAAGCCGGGATGATCACGATATCCAGCGGGGTGAGGGTGTCCCAGAGCTGCGGGCTGTCGGGTTGTCCGTCCGTAGTGTGTGGCACGCCCTTGTCGGTTTGCAGGTAGCGCAGGCCGCGTTGTAAGAGATCTTCGTTCACGAACGGATTGTGAATGAGCTCCGATAACATGAACACCCGGCGGCCGGGATTCTCGGCGAGCGTCTCATAAGCGCGTTCAATGGCGTTCTTCACCCCGAGGCAGAAGCCGAAGTGGCTGGGAATCACGTAGCGCACGGCGCCGAAATCCAGCGTGACCGGCTCGGTGGCGGTGCGTTCATGGCGGCGGGCGAGCAGCTTGATGGCGGCGCAGAGCTGCGATTGGTAGAGCGCGCGCGCTGATTCATCTTGGGCGTAGATGGCGGCGTTGCGCGCTTGGGCGGGACGGAATTTGTTGATGAAATCGTTTTCCCCCAAGTGCAGATAGGGGATGGTCATCAGGTGCGGTTCCAGTTGTGTCAGGATGCCCGCTAATGACGGCGCCAGCATCGCGGGATTCGCTGTCAGGCGATCAAGGGACCAAAACTCAATCTCCCCATCGGTGGATTCGCCGGTCACCTGGACGAAGTGCACCTGATAATTGCGGCCGCCGGCTGGGGTCGAAAACTTGCTCACCACGGACGTGTGCTCGCGCAACGCGCCTTCCAACCGCGCCGTGGCCATCGCGAGATCTGTGCCGGTGAAAGGCAGACCAGCCTTGGAACCCAGCTTGCGCACCGCCAGCTGGTTGGACGGGTTGAATGCCAGAATGCAGTTGAGTGCCGGTTGGGTGCTCATCTGCTAACGGGACCGCACTGTTTCAAGAAAGCAACAAGGCGTCGGCGAGCTTACTGGCGTCACCACCACCGCCCTGAGCGTAGTCGGGCTTGCCGCCGCCCTTGCCACCGAGTTTGCCGGCGAGAGCGCCGATGAGCTTGCCGGCTGATTGGCCTGCCTTGATGGCCTCGGGCGAGCAGTAAGCCACGAGGGCCACCTTGCCGTCCATGTTGGTGCCGAGCTGGACGACTGCGCCGCCATCGACCTTGTGCAGCACCTGACTGCCGAGGGACCGGAGAGCATCCTGATTCTCGGCGGTGACGACGGTGGAAACCCATTTGAGGCCGTCCTTGGTGACGGCGATGGTGGCGAGTTCCTCGGCGAGGTCCGCAGAGGCCTTGGCCTCGAAGGCCTTCAGCTTCTTCTCCAATTCCTTCTGGTGGGTGAGGACGGATTCCAGCTTGGCGGCGACATCGTTCACGCCGGCACCGAGGCGGGCGTTGATGGCCTTGAGCGCGGCCTCCTCATGGGTAACAAAGTCGTAGGCCGCCTGCCCGGCGACGGCCTCGATGCGGCGCGTGCCGGCGGCGATGGCCGTCTCGGCGGTGATCTTGATGAGTCCAATCTCGGCCGTGGTGCCGACGTGCGTGCCGCCGCAGAGTTCCTTGGAGTAGCCGCCGATGTCCACGAGCCGGACGAACTTGCCGTATTTGTCGCCGAAAAACGCGAGGACGTCGTCGGGTTTGTTGGCGTATTCGATGTCGGAGGTGACGACCGGGGCGTTGGCTAGCAATTTTTCATTGACGAGCTGCTCGACCTCGCGGAGCTGCGCCGGCGTGAGTTGTTCGAAGTGGGTGAAGTCAAAGCGCAGCCGGTCGGGTGTCTTGTGTGTGCCGAACTGGCGGACGTGTGGGCCGAGGAGCTTACGTAGTGCCCAGTGGACCAAGTGCGCGGCGCTGTGATGACGGTTGATCGCGCGACGGCGGGAGGAGTCAACGTGCAGTGTGGCGGCGGTCCCAACGGCCGGCACGGAGGCCGGCCCTCCAATCTTGTGCAGGTGACGGCCGGATTTGTCCTTGATCGTGTCAATGATGTCCCACTTGACACCGTCGATGAGCGCGTGGCCGGCGTCGCCGACCTGGCCGCCCATCTCGGCGTAGAAGGGTGTCTGGTCGAACACGAGAAAGGTGTCTTTCTCGGTCTTAATCACCTCCGCGAGTTTTGCGCGGGTGGCGTGGGTGGAATCGATCTCATAGCCGACAAACTTCGTGGGCTCGGTCGTGGACTCGCCCTCGGTGGCGGCGACGATGACGTCACTCTTGCGGGCGGCGCGGCCGCGTTCGCGTTGCTTTTCCATTGCTACCTCGAAGCCAGCGACATCGACCGTGAGGCCGTGCTCAGTCGCGAGCAGCTGGGTCATATCAAGCGGGAAGCCGTAGGTGTCGTAGAGTAGGAAAGCCTGTGCTCCGGGAAGTTCCTTTGCGCCTATGTTGAGATCAAAAGCGAACTGTAGTTGAGCGAGTCCCTTGTCCAAGGTCCTGCCAAACGATTCCTCCTCCGCGCGGATCGCGCGCTCGATCATCGTGCGTTGGGTGTGGAGCTCGGGGAACACGCTGCCGAGGGATTCGATGACGGGGGCGACGAGTTGCTCAAAGAAACCGGTCGGCAGGCCGAGATTTTTTTGACCATACATGATGCCGCGGCGGAGGATGCGGCGGATGACGTAGTTGCGGTCGGCATTGCCGGGGAGGATGCCGTCGGCGATGGCGCAGGCCACGCAGCGAGCATGGTCGGCGAGGACGCGGAAGGTGATGTCGATCGTCTGTTGCTCACTCAGGCCGGTGCGTTCTGTCGGGACGGTGCCGGTGTAGGTCTTGCCGGAGAGCGCGGCGATCTTGTCAAAGGTCGGCTTGAAGACATCGGCGTTGTAGTTCGACGGCTCAGCCGAGAAATCCTTGAAACCGTGTGTCGTCGCGTGGATGCCGGCGACGCGTTCGAAGCCCATGCCGGTATCGATGTGCTTGGCGGCGAGCGGGGCGACGGTGCCGTCGGCGTTGGCGTTGAACTGGATGAAGACGTGGTTCCAGATCTCGATGCAGCGCGGGCTGGAGGAGTTGACACCCTTGCGGCCCTCGCTCTCGTCGTCGGAGGAGAGGAGATTGAAATGGATTTCCGAGCACGGGCCGCAGGGGCCGGTGTCGCCCATCATCCAGAAATTGTCCTTCTTGTTGCCGTTGACGATGTGGATGGCGGGGTCGAGGCCGGCGGCCTTGAAAATGCCGGCCCAGATGTCGTAGGCCTCCTGGTCGAAGTCGGCGGGGTCGCCCTTGGATTTGTCGGGGGAATAGACGGTGACAAAGAGGCGTTTCGGCGGGATGCCCCAGACCTTGGTGAGCAGTTCCCAGCCCCAGGTGAGCGAGTCCTGCTTGAAGTAATCGCCGAAGGACCAGTTGCCCAGCATCTCGAACATCGCGTGGTGGTAGGTGTCGTAGCCGACGTCCTCTAGGTCGTTATGCTTGCCGCCGGCGCGGATGCATTTCTGGGTGTCGGCCACGCGCTTCCAAGGGGCGGTCTGGTCGCCCAAGAAGTAGGGCACGAACTGGTTCATGCCAGCGTTCGTGAACAGCAGGTTGGGGGCGGTCGGCATGAGCGAGGCTGACGGTACGATGGCGTGCTGCTTCGAGGCGAAGAAATCGAGGAACGACTGGCGGATCTGGGCGGAGGTCATTGAAAAAATGTAAGATGCGAGAAACTCAAAGTTGCGCAATGATCGCATCGGACATGGCGCGGGTGCCGACCGCCGGGCGGCCGAAGGCGATGTCGCCGGTGCGGCTGCCGGAAGTCACGGCTGTCTTGACCGCAGCCTCAATCCGGGCGGCGATACCATCCAACCCGAAGCTGTAGCGGAGCATGAGGGCGACGGAGAGGATCTGGGCGCAGGGGTTGGCGATGCCTTTGCCGGCGATGTCGGGCGCGGTGCCGCCGGCCGGTTCGTAGAGGCCGAAGGGCAGGTTGCGGGAGTTTTTTTTCGCACCGAGCGAGGCGGAGGAAAGCATGCCAAGCGAGCCGCAGATGACGGCCATCTCATCGGACAGGATGTCGCCAAACATGTTTTCGGTCACGAAGACGTCGAACTGGTTAGGGTCGCGCGCCAACTGCATCGCGGCATTGTCCACATACATGTGGGTCAGGGTAATGTCAGGCGCGTGTTGCGCGACATAGTCGGTGACGGTCTCGCGCCAGAGCAGGGAGGTTTCGAGGACGTTGGCCTTGTCCACGGAGCATAGGCGTTTTTTCCGGCTGCGGGCCGCGGTGATGGCGGTGGCGGTGATGCGCTCAATTTCGCTTTTGCGATAAACCATGGTGTCCACCGCCTGCACGTCGCCGTCGGGCAGGGTGATCGTGTGTTTGGGCTGGCCGAAATAGATACCGCCGGTGAGTTCGCGGATGCAGACGATATCGATGCCCTGTGGGATGCGTTCGGATTTGAGCGGGGAGGCGTCGGTGAGTTCGGGGTAGAGCAGGCCGGGGCGGATGTTGGCGAAGAGCGTGAAGTGCTTGCGCAGAGGCAGGAGGGCGGCGCGCTCCGGTTGTTCCTTGGGTGGGAGTTTTTCCCACTTGGGGCCACCGACCGAGCCAAAGAGAATGGCGTCGCCGGCCGCGCAGGCTTGGAGGGTGGCGGCGGGCAGCGCGGTGCCGTGCAGATCAATGGCCGCGCCGCCGACGGCGGCCTCGGTGTAGTCGAGTTGCAGGCCCTCCTGCGTGGCCACATGCCGCAGCACGCGCAGGGCCTCGGTCATAACTTCGGGGCCGATATAATCGCCGGCCAGAACAGTGAACTTTAACGACGGCATGGAGGTTCGGAGGTAACTAGGCGGACCCAGACAAGGGAAGGCGAATTTTCACCGTTGCAGGTGGAGGTAAAGCCGGTGGACTCCGCCCAGATGAAACTACACGTGCTGCCGGCCGGTCCGATCCAGACCAATGCGTATTTGCTGACTGAGGAATCGCTGGGTGAGGCGGTATTGGTGGATGCGCCGGCCGAAGTTTGGCCCGAAGTGGCGGCATTGCTGGCCAAGGAGCACTGCAAGTTGACGGAGCTTTGGCTAACCCACGGGCACTGGGATCACACTCAAGCGGCGGCGGAAGTTGTCCGACAAAGCGGTGCGAAAGTGAAGGCCCATGTCGATGATCGCACGATGATCGAGACGCCGGAGGTGATGCGAGAATTCTTGATGCCCGAGATTCATTTGGAACCGGTTAAAGTGGATGCTTGGGTGGGGCAGGGTGATCAGTTCAAGGCGCTGGGGGTCACGTTTGAGGTGCGGCATGTGCCCGGGCATTGTCCGGGGAATATTTTGTTCTACACGGCCACCGGCAAATTCGCCCTAGTGGGGGATGCGCTTTTTAGTGGCAGCATCGGCCGCACGGACTTACCGGGCGGGAGTCGCGAAATATTGGCTGACTCCATCCGCCGCCAAATCTACAGTTTGCCGGATGAAACCACCATTTACCCCGGGCATGGTCTGGCCACGGCCGTAGGCGAAGAAAAACGACACAATCCCTATGTCCGCGGCTGAACACGAAGTATTCATGCGACGTGCGCTGGAAATGGCGCGCCGTGTCTGGGGCATGACCAGTCCGAACCCAATGGTGGGCGCGGTGATCGTGGAGGAAGGACGCATCGTGGCGGAAGGCGCGACGGCCGCTGATGGCGGGCCGCATGCGGAAAGACTGGCACTGTTGGCGCGAGGCAAGCCGCCGAGACCAGGCGCAATACTTTATGTAACCTTGGAGCCCTGCTCCACTCCCGGGCGCACGGGGGCCTGCACGGAGGCGATCATTGCTGCGGGACTCAAGCACGTGGTGGTGGGGGCGACCGATCCCAAGCCAGCGCATGCCGGGCACGGCTGCGAGGGGCTGCGGGCGGCGGGCATCGCGGTGACGGCGGGCGTGCTGGCCACGGAATGCGCGGACCTGAACCTGATTTTCAATCATTGGATAACGACTGGCGGGCCATTGTTGGCAGCGAAATCTGCGGT
>JBDNGL010000211.1:0-38777 GCA_041689285.1 Opitutaceae bacterium | reverse complement strand
CCGGTCCCCGTGCTGCGTCAATGACTCCAGCGCCGCGTGATCACCGAAGAACGTATATTGATTCATGCTCATCGAGATACAAGATACGCACATTTTATCACGTTGTCCAGCAATTAGTTGTAAAATTTAGGAGTTCCCTTATTACGCGCAATATTACGACAAGTCCTACAAGGACTACTACGTGATGAAGTCGCCCGACGAGCGGGACTAAACGCGCCGCACCCATGGATTCAAGCCGCCACCACGGCGGCTTTTTATTTAGCCGCGGCGCGGTTTAGCCGGTCGTTGATGGCTTCGGCTAGGCCTCCGCCGGCGGCAAGCTCAATATGGATGGTGCGAATGCCCGCCGCGTCCAGCTGCCGCAACTGGTCGAAGAGTCGGTTCGCCACGCCCTTGAGATTCCCCTTGGGATCGAGCCAGAAAACGTTTTTGGAGGTGCGGCCGTCGGGTTTTTTCTGGAACACCCAGGCGGTGTGGGTCGCTGCTGGCGCGGTTTCGGTTATGGCCAGTTTTTGATGCAACACGACGCGCGCCTTCGGGCTGTAGTGGCGGGGCAGCATGCCGGGAGCAAGTTGGGCCTGGTCCTGTGGCTTGGCCTTCCGTGGAGGCACGGTGAGCGGGCGACCCAAGGTGCGCTCCAATTGCGCGCGCGTGATTGGACCCGGTCGCAGCAGGCGAGGGCGCTGTGGGTCGCGCAGATCCACGATGGTGGATTCCAGCCCGATGGTAGCGTGACCGCCGTCGAGGATGTGTTTGATTTTGTGACCCATGCTGTCGCGCACGTGTAGCGCGGTGGTCGGGCTGACATAACCAAAGGGATTGGCGCTGGGGGCGGCCAGCGGGAGGGCGCACAGCTTGAGCAGCCGGCGAAACAAAGGGTGGGCAGGCATCCGCACCGCCACGCTGGGCTGGTCGGCGGTGACTTCATCGGGCACGAGGTCAGTTTTGGGCAGGATGAGGGTCAAGGGGCCAGGCCAGAACTTCTTGGCCAAGGTGAGCGCGTCGGCGTTGGGCACGGCGATCTGGGCGAGTTGTGCCAAGGCATGGATATGGACAATCAGGGGATCGGTGCGCGGCCGGCCTTTGGCGGCGAAGATTTTCCGGCAGACCTGCCCGACGAGGGCATTGCCGGCAAGTCCATAGACCGTTTCAGAAGGGACCGCGACGAGTTCGCCCCGGCGCAGCTTGCCGGCCAGCAGGCGCAGGTTGCGGGCGGTTCCGCGATACACCCGGGCGTGCGGTTTAGGGGTCATGGCACAAAAAAGCCGGAGTCTGCACTCCGGCTGAAGTAAAATCTGCGCAGACTGGACGCTTATTTGGAGAGCAGCAGGTTGCGCGAGTGCTTGATGGTCTTGGTGACCGCGCGCTGGTGCTTGGCTGAAAATCCGGTGTATTTTCGGGGCAGGATCTTGCCGGTATCAGTAACGTAACGGACCATCAATTGCGGCGCGGTGAAAGGAATCTCGGCCGGCGTTAGGGTCTGGGTGGTGGTTTCGGTGGTGCTCATGATCGAAAAAGGGGCTAAAGGTCGTGGTCGGCACAAGTCCTGTCAACGGGCATTTTTAGCCGCTGGCAGTCACTCGGACAGCCCCCGTCGCGCCGTGGGGCTCGTAACTGACTCAGTTTGCTGGCTGAACCCTGTCTGGGGAGAGGAGGGTGGGGGTTACCTGGACGACGGTCCCGTTCTTGAAGTAATAATAGGAGCCTGACGACCGCTAGGCCTTGATGTCTCCTTGGATGTAAACGAGGTCGGAGGCGAAGGTGTTACGCAGCCACTTTTTTTCCGACATGCCAGTGCGTGGCACGTAGGTGCAGGCGGCAAGAGGCAGGATAAGGGCGCACAGGAGGAGGCGGGATTTGTTCATGGTTGATGGATGGGATTTCGAGGTGAAGGGGAGACGGGTGACGGGGCGCTCAGTTTTACTTGGCCGCGCATGCCGGCGATGAACTGGCGGTCGGCGTTTTCGATGAGGATCTTGATGCGCACCAAGCCGCTGGCGCCGTCAATGCGCGGATCGATAAAGTCGATGCTGCCAGTGTTTTCCTGCATGTTGTAATCAGGGAAGCTGACAGGCACCGTCTGGCCGACCCTGAGCTTCAGAGCGTCGGTGGAGTCGATAAAGACCTGCAAAAAGACGCGGCTGATGTCCACGATGTGAAAGACGGGTTCGTTAATATCCACGGCCTCGCCGGCCTCTTTCTTTTTTTCCACCACAAGGCCGTTGATCGGAGAGCGAATTTTCCGGCGGTCGAGCTGCTCCAAGGCGATCTGGTGCTGGAGCTGGGCGATGTCGCGCTCAATGCGCTTCTCGATGGCCTCGCCCTCACTGACCACCTGGTCGCGAAAGAGGTTCTGGGTCCCTTGGGCAGCGAATTGCTTTTGCTCGAGAATCTTGGCGAAGCGGTCGACTTCGGCGACCGCGTCGCCTTCCTGGACTTTCACGGTGGCGAGGATACCTTGCACGGCGGAGCTGACGGCAACTTCCTTGAAGGGGAGCAGCACGCCTTCCGCAGTGTGGGCGCTCAGCAGGGCAGGGACGGCGAGTGCGGCCAGCAGGGCAACGACATCATCTTTGGCGGCGACGGTGACGACGACCTGATCGGCGGGCATAACGTGTCCGGCGGGCAGGATGGAAACGATGTGATCGACGGCGGCACCGGCTTTGATGTCATTGTCGGTGACAACGCCGCGGTCCTCCGCACTGGCGACAACATCAGCTCGCGGCTCCGCGTCCTAGTGGGCAACGCAATGTTAGATGCGCGCGGCAACTTTTTGACGCTGCCCGCTGCGCAGGCCTGGCCCTTTGACGTGCAAGAGCGTGCAATTCTCATCCTAGATCATGCCTTCGATACGGACACGTCTGTCTATGGGGTTGATCACCTCGTGGGCGGCGCGGGTGCCGACATGCTCTTAGGCCAGCTCGGCGATGACTTTATCCATGGCGACGCCTTCATCCCGGTGAACATCGCGACGGATGGCACCATTGACCGTGCCGCCGTGCGGACTGCGGCCGCAGCCCTCTTCAGCACTGACTTCTGGGTTGGCGCCGACTCCGATGGTGATGATTACATCGAGGGCGGTGGCGGCGATGACCTCATTTTCGGCGGCTTGGGTCAGGATGACATCGCGGGCGGTAGCTCGTCCCTATTCGGCCTGACTGATCGCACCCTGCGTCCGGATGGTGCCGACACGATTTACGGTGGCAATGGCACCGCTGCGGCCATCGACGATGTGGGTGACACGTCGCCCAATGGCCGGTCCCGCGATGCTGATGTGATTCTCGGCGACAACGGCAACATCATCCGCCTCGTGGGCATCAATGGAATCAACTCCGGTGCCTTCCTCAGCTTCGGCTATGCGGTCGATGGGACCGACAGCATCATTGTGCGCGGCTTCGATCTGCTCGACTACACGGTGCCGGAGTCTTCGGCCGATGATATCGGCGGCAATGATAAGATCTACGGTGAAGCCGGCGATGACACCCTCCACGGCATGGTCGGTGATGACCTGCTGTATGGCAACGGTCAGGACGACAACCTCTATGGCGGCAACGGCGACGACTTCATCGAAGGCGGCTTTGGTGATGATGCGATCTCCCACAACGACGAACTCAAGGGCCAGATCAGCCAAGGCACCTTGGGGGCGGCTGAACCGGGTGCCGAGACGCTCTTAGGCGGTAGTGAAAAAGCGCCCTCCGATCCGGCCGCACCTCCGGGTGTGGCGGTTGGCCTGCCTTCCAATCTGCCGGTCGCATTCATTTTCTTTCCCGGCTCGCTCAAGCTTGGGGCGGAATCCTTCGCCGGGCTCTTGCTCGGGTTCAACAACGGCCGCTCCTGGCTCGCGACAGAAACCGATCCGGTTTACGCCAATGGCGGCAGCGAATGGCGCATCTTTGATGCCGGCATCTTTACCTCGGCTCTCTATGGTGCGCTTTCGAGCCTCCAAGGTCCGCCTGTGCCTGTGCAGCAATTTACCGAACTCCTCGCAGAAGAAATGATGACATTTGAGGGGAGCGACATTCCGCCGCACGTACAGGAGACGCCGCAGCCGCCCGAAGTCACGCCTCCACCACAGGAACCGACCCAACCGACTGGCGAGGAACCGACGGAGGAGTCCCCTCCAGTCGAGGAAGAGCCTCAGCCGCCGGAAGAGTAAACCTAGCGGTGTCCGACTTGCAGAAGACCTTTAACTGCTGCAATCTCCGCGCTCATCCTTGAGTCCCCGTAGCTCAAATGGATAGAGCACGCGTTTCCTAAACGTGTGATCCCGGTTCAATTCCGGGCGGGGGCACCACTCTTCGCTAGGCGTGCGACGACGAAGATTGGCTGGCCGGAAGGGGCCGGGCGTTTGCGGGGCCACCCCTATATTCACGCAGGGCGCGTTTTGCCTCCGGGATTTGCCGCTTGCTCGGTCTGGGGTCGCGACCAACGTATTTCCCCCACGATGCCCAATAGCTTCGGCAAACTTTTTACCATTACCACTTGGGGCGAAAGCCACGGCATGGGCGTGGGCGTGGTCATTGATGGTTGTCCGCCCAACCTGGCACTCACCTCGGAAGAAATTCAAGTGGAGCTCGACCGACGCCGCCCCGGGCAGAGCGATATCGTTACTCCCCGCCAAGAGGCGGACCGGGTGGAAATCCTTGCCGGGGTGCACGAGGGTAAGACTACGGGCACGCCGATTTCCCTGCTGGTGCGCAACACCGATGCCCGACCCTCCGCTTACACGGAGATGCAGGAAAAATACCGTCCCTCCCACGCAGACTACACCTATCAGGCCAAGTTCGGTCACCGCGACCCACGGGGCGGCGGGCGCAGTTCGGCCCGGGAAACGATCGGCCGGGTGGCCGCTGGCACCATCGCCAAAAAGATTCTCACACAGGTCGGCTCGGTCGAGATCCGGGCGTTCCTCACGCAAGTGCACGACATCGTGATGCCGGCTTCGGAGGAATTTCCCACGCTCGCGGCCGTCGAGGCTACGCCCGTGCGTTGCCCGCATGCTGCGACCGCCGTCCGTATGATTGAGCGCATCAAGGCCGTGCGCAGTGCGGGTGACTCAGTCGGTGGAGTCATCGAATGTCGCGTGCGCGGACTGCCGGCCGGGCTCGGCGAACCGGTATTCGACCGGCTTGAGGCCGATCTCGCCAGGGCCATGCTCTCGTTGCCGGCGACGAAAGGCTTTGAAGTCGGTAGTGGTTTTGCCGGCACCCTGCTGAAAGGCTCGGAGCACAATGATGCCTTTGAGATGCGCGCCGGTCAGGTGCACACCGCGACCAACCGTTCCGGCGGCGTGCAGGGCGGGATCAGCAATGGCGAGGAACTGGTCTTCCGCGTGGCCTTCAAGCCCACCGCGACCATCCTGCAACCGCAGAAGACAGTAGATGTGCACGGGCAGGATACCGAATTGCAGGCGCGCGGCCGCCATGACCCCTGCGTCGTGCCGCGGGCCGTGCCCATCGTCGAGGCGATGGCCGCCCTCGTGCTGGTGGATCATTGGATGCGGCATACGGCGCAAAACCGGCTGGGCAAATTCTGATGACAGGGGACCAACCGCTCATTTACCTAGTGCTCGGGGCAGCCGGTTCGGGCCGCCGGCAGATGATTCGCGATCTGATCGCGGATGGACTGGATCCCGCCACCGATCGCGCATTGGTGCTGCTAGCGCCAGAGGAGGTCGTGGCGGCGGCGGATGCCCGGTTGCCCGAGCCCGTCCGCTGGGCTTGGAACAGTGACCGCAGCCTGCACCTACCGCCGCTGGGCGAGGCCACGCATGTGTTCATTCTTGCCGATGGCCGCGGCAATCCGCTGGATTTTATCGAAGCGGTTAAAAATTGGCTGCCATTGTCCGGTGGCGAGCTGGCCCGGGTGCTTTGTGTGGTGCATTGCCAACTGGCCGAGAGACATCCGGCGCTGATGGCGTGGTATGAAGCCTGTGCGCACTTTGCCGACGTGATGCTCTTGAATCAGCGCGAGGGCGTATCCAACAAGTGGCTCTCAGCTTTTCAGAACCGGTTTCGCGATCAGTTTTATCCCTTCCTGATCGAACTGGTGAAGGCCGGTCGGGTGAAAAATCCTGCGATTATCCTCGAACCGCAACCGCGCCGCATGTCGCATATTTTTGATGAGGAATCAAACTGGGTGATTGCCGGCACGGACACGGCTGCGGATGACGAAGAGGCCAGCGATGGCGACGAGGATATTGAGGTCACGCCCGAGGAAGATTCCTGGCTGGCGCGCTATGCTGGTGGCCGGCGAATGAAAGAATTGCCGGACATCCGGCAATATCTTGAGCCGGCCTGAGCCGCGCTTACTTGGCAGCGGCGACGGCGGCGACGAAGGCCTTGGCCTTGGCGGTGATTGCGGCCCAGTTTTTCTCTTTCAGCGCCTTGGCCTCGACCAGCGAGCTGCCGGCGGCGGTGGCGAAGGCCCCGGCTTTGAGGAAGTCACCTACGTTCGATTCGTTCACCCCGCCGGTGGGCAGGAGTTCGATGTGCGGCAACGGCGCCTTGATGGACTTGATGTAGGCCGGGCCGAAGAACTCGGCCGGAAAAATCTTGGCGGCATCGGCCCCGGCTTCCCAGGCATTGACGATTTCCGTGGGTGTGAAGGCCCCGCTAAATACTGGCACACTGTAGCGCTTGCACAACAGAATGACCTCGGGCCGCAGGGCCGGGGTGACGATGAACTTCGCCGCCGCGAGGATGCCGATGCGGGCGGTTTCGGCGTCGAGCACCGTGCCGAGTCCGAAGAGAAAATCAGGCAGTTCCGCCGTCGCTTTTTCCAGCATGCGGATCGCGCCGGGGGTGGTCATCGTGAGCTCGATACTGGTGAGCCCGCCGGCGGCGAGGGCCTTGGCGCAGTCCAGCAGGCCGTCGGGATTGTCGGCACGGATTAGGGCCACGACTTTTTCGGTGCGGATTTTGGAGAGAATGGCGTCCTTTTTCATGGGGAATGGCAGTGTGGCCGGGAGGTCGTCCAAGGGAAATCAATTTTCTTGCGCCTTAGGGGTTGGGCGTGTGTGTTGCCCCTCCCTTCACGCCCAGGTGGTGGAATTGGTAGACACGCAGGTCTCAGAAGCCTGTGCCTTAACAGCATGGGGGTTCGAGTCCCCCCTTGGGCACCACCCGCCTACGCTTTCGCAATGCGAAAGCTACGGCGAGGTGTCTCGTCGTAGCTCGTGAGAGCGCAGGCGGACTTGATGTATTATACTTACGTCCTAGAAACCGTAGCAGACCCCAAGCATTACTACGTGGGTTCGACCGAAGATTTGAAGGCTCGCATGACGGATCACAATGCCGGCCGGTCGCCGCACACCGCCAAGTTCAGGCCTTGGAACTTGATCTGGTATGGCGCTTTCACCGCCAAGGCGAAGGCAGAAGCGTTTGAACGCTATCTGGAGTCCGCCTCAGGTCGGGCATTTCAAAAGAAGCATTTATAGCATGCCATACCCTTCACCGGCCGGGCTTGGTGCCGCTGGCCAGCAGGGTTTCGAAATGCGGGGCCTGCTCTTCGCGGGCGACGGCGTTCACCTCGACCTTGGTGAAACCGGCTTTTTTAAGGAAACCGTGCAGGGCGCTTTCCTTGAAGCCGAGCCACACATCGGCGTAGAGGTCGCGGGCTTTTTCGAAGGCGTGTTCGTTGAGGTCGAGGATGAGCAGCTGGCCACCGGGCTTGAGGATGCGGAAGGCCTCGTTGACGGCCGTCTGCGGGTGCTGGGCGTGATGGAGTGCCTGGCTGAGAATGGCGAGATCCACCGAGCGGTCGGCCAGCGGCACCTGTTCAATGTCGCCTAGCTTGTAGGCGAGGTTGGCGAGATCGTTCTTTTTCGCCAGTTCGGTGCCGACCTCGACCATGCGGGGCGAGTTGTCGATGCACCACACCTGTTTTGCACGCCGGGCGAGCAGTTGTGAAACCAAGCCTTCACCGGCGCCAAGATCGGCGATGGTGATGGCGGGCGTGAGGCGGAGGGCGAGGTGGCCGATGGCTTCCCATGAGCGGCCGGGGCAGTAATTTTTGCCGAGGCGCCCGGCGATGAGATTAAAATACTGCTCCTGGGTGCGCCGGCGTTTTTGCAGGATGCGGTCGAGGTTGTCGCGATCCTCGCCGAGGGCGGGGAGTTCAGCAATGGCATCAAGGGCGGCCCGGATGAGCGCAAGAATCTTGGCGGGCACGGTGGCACGCAGGGAATAGAAGGCGTTTTTCCCCTCGCGCCGGTCGGAGACGAGCATGGCTTGGCGTAGTTGGGCGAGTTGCGAGGAGATGCGCGACTGGCCCATGCCGAGAATCTCCTGCAGCTCGGCTACCGAGAGTTCCTCGCGCAGGAGCAGGGCCAGCACCCGCAGGCGCGTGGGGTCGGAGAGAATTTTTAGGTTGTCCCAAGAAGCGTTCACGCGGGGCGAACCTGAGTCACCGGGCGGCCGATGGCAATGCTGGGGACGCGGCGGGCCAGCCTTCGCCTCCGAAAAAAGAAAACCCCGGTTGCGAGCCACCGGGGTTTGGTGAAACGGAGGGAATCGATCAGGCCTTGTCCGCGTAGCGGGCGATGCTCATGATGGTGTAATCGTCCTCGGAGACGCCTGTTTTTACCGTGACGGTGTCGCCAGCCTTTTTGCCGAGGAGGGCGCCGCCGAAGGGCGTCTTGTAGGAGAGGATGTTCTTATCAGGATCGCTGTCCCAGGCCCCGAGGAGGGTGTAGCGAACAGTCTGGCCTGAGGTGGTGTTCTTCACCTCGACGACGGTGCCCACGCTGACCTGATCGGTGGAGGCCTCCTTGAAGTCGGTGACCCGGGCGCGCCCGAGATCCTTTTCCAAGGCGGTCTTTTGGGCCATGAGGACTTGCTGGTCCTGCTTGGCCATCTTGTATTCGGAATTTTCCTTGAGGTCACCGTGTTCGCGGGCGGTGGCGATGGCCTTGGAGTTTTCCGGGATCTTCTTCGAAACGATGGTTTCGTATTCCTCGCGCTTGCGCTCGAAGGAGGGCTGCGAAACGAGGAGCTGCTCCTCTTTGCTCTCGGCATCGGCGGCGACCAGCGACTGGATCTTGGGGAAGATCTTGATGAAGCGGGCGAGGAGCGATTTTTTGGTGAGTTCCTCGAAGCCCTGATTGAGCATGAGGGTGTTGGCGAGATCGCGCGCGGTCTCCGGATCGGCGGTCGAGAGCAGGTCGGAGATGAGGTCGGTGTCCTCACTGAGGATATCCGCCAAGGGGATGCGGCGGGCGTTGGAGGCCTGCAGCGCCTCGTAGTCGATGGCGAAAAAGACGGAGCTGAGCAGGCGTGGGGTGATCAGGTCGTTGAGGAGCTTGGCGAATTTCTTCGAGTGGCGGTTCTTGACGATCCAGAGCAGCACCGGAGCGCGCAGGTTCTGCTCGGCTTGCCAGCGCTTAAGGGCGCTGGCGAGCTCGGCGGAATGATCGTGCTCGACCAGGAAGTTGATGCACTCGGTGGTGAACTTGCCCTGCGAAACCTTGAGGAGGGAGAAAAGGATGTCGCGGGCCTCGATCGGGTGGGTGGTGTTCACCAAGTCTAGGTAGCGGCGCTGGAAATGGACCGGGATTTTCTCGGCGATATCGGAGAGGTCGCGGACATTGGCAATGAGTGCCGACTGTTGGGGTTCGAAGCCAGAACTGTCGGTGCCGAGCAGTTTAGCCATGTCGTCGCGCACAGCGGCGCCGTAGAGTCGTTCGGAGGCGTCGAGCTGGTTGCTGCTCTTCACGGCTTCGGCCACGCCGTCCAGAATGGTGCTAAGGTCGGTCTTGAGGTCTTTCTTGATGGCGGTGCTGAGGAGTTCTTCCGCCAACTCGATCCGGCGACGTGCCGAGCGGGTGGCGTTGAACTGCTCAAGAATTTCATCTTCGGTCGAGACCGGGGTCTCGCGCAGGACATAACACTCGGTCTTTTTCTCGGGGATGGAGATGCGGGGATCCTTGGCGACAGCCTTCTTGGCGACGGACCACCACTTTTTGAACTTGTCCTCGCCGACAACCTGCGCGAGGACGATTTCCATCTCGATCACGGTCGCGGCATTGTTCGGATAAGACTCGAGGGCCTCGGCCACCAGCTGGGCGGGATTGTCAGAAATGAGGGTGGCGATCACCTTAGGCTCGGTTTCTTTGCGGACGAGCAAGTGATTGGCGGGGAGCACCTCGAGGGTGCTGACGCAAAAGGTGGGGTCCATCGGGTGGCCCTTTTTGCCTTTGAAATCAATCAACAGGCGTTGGGCGGCCTCGTCGTAACTCTTTATCTGGCCGAAGCCCCAGCTCCGGTGCACCACGTAGGCACTAGGCTCCATGGCCTCAAGTTTGGCTTTGGCCGTCTTGAGGGACGGATTCTTGGCGATGAGCGCGGAAACAGCTTCGGAATTCATGATTGCGTGAGTGATGACCTGAACGGGAGAGTTGAGCGGATAATGACTAACCTTGTCAAACAGAGTGTCGCGGGGGTGATTTTATGAGCGCCTGGGCCCAAACGGCCCGGCCCAGTGCTTGGGTGGCGGCGGCGCGGTTGCTGGCCCGCTGGCTGGACCGGCACGAGCGGGTAGATGAACTCACCGAGGCGCACCTGACCGGGATGTCGGGGCCCGAGCGCGCGCGTTGCCAGCATTTGATCTACGGCGTCGTGCGGCATCACGGCCGGTTGGAGGCGGCGCTGCGGCGCCTCGTGTCGCATCCGCCCCGGTTTCCGACTCGCGCGGTGCTCCATATCGCAGGTTATGAATTGATTGAAGCGGTCGGGCAGCCGGAAGCGGACGGCGCAGTGGCGAAGATTGTGCATCATGCGGTGGAGCAGGCCAAGGTGCTGGCGAGCCCAGCCGAGGCCCGACTGGTGAACGCCGTGGTGCGCAAACTCGCGCCGTTGCTGGCGGCAGCGCCGCCGCCCAAGCTCGCGACCGCCGAGGCCTTGGCAGAATATTTTTCCCACCCCGAGTGGTTGGTGCGCCGTTGGCTACTGCAATTCGGCGCAGAACCGACGCGCCAATTGCTGGAGTGGAACCAGCGTCCGGCCCCGGTCTATGCGCGCTGGCGTCCCGCCCCTGCCCATACCACGGGGGGTCAGCCAGGCGCGACTGGGCAGGCGCCCGCAAGCGCGCCGCCGGATTTTCTCAAGCCTACCGCTTGGGCCGGATTTTACGAAGTGACCTCGGGCCACTGGGCGAAGGTTGAACCGCTCCTGCGCAGCGGGCGCATTTATTTGCAGGACCCTGGCACGCGGCTGGCAGTGGAACTGCTCGCACCGCAGGCCGGTGAGGTGGTCTTGGATCTCTGCGCGGCTCCGGGTGGCAAGAGCCTGCTGATTGCCGATGCGATGGGCGCAGGCCGGCTCGTGGCGCTGGATATGCCCGCGCCGGCAGATAAGCCAAATCCGCGCATTGCTCGGTTAACCGAGAATCTTTCCCGGACGCAGGGCATCGAGGTGGCCTTGGTCCTGGGTGACGTTACGCAAGGCGCGACCACCTTGCTGCGAGAGCACAATCTGCCGCTTGCTTACTCCGCCGTGTTGATTGATGTGCCCTGCTCGAATACCGGTGTGATGCGGCATCGGGTGGATGTGAAGTGGCGGTTGCAGGAAAATGATTTCCAAAAACACGGCCAACAGCAGCTCGCGCTCTTGCACGCGGCCGCACGCTTAGTGGCGCCGGGAGGGCGGTTGGTGTATTCCACCTGCAGTATGGATGCTGAGGAAAACGAAAATGTGCTGCGCGCGTTTTTCGACAGCCGCGCCGGCGGGCCCTTCAAGCAGGAACAAGGCGTGCAGAGTAGGCCGTGGGAGAGCGGCCACGATGGCGCGGCCGCCTTTCTCCTGCGCCGCCAGTCGTAAGCGGCCTACGGCACGAGCTCAAAGACCGGGATGGTGCGCGTGGTGACCTGTGCGCCGTGGAGAAAGCTGAAATTGATTTCCCCTGCCGAGGCGATGAGTTGCTCGAAGCGAGGGAAGCTCCATTCGGCGACGGGTTGGTCGTTGATGCGCGTGACGAGGTCGCCGGTCTGCACTCCCGCGAGTTGCGCCGGTGAGTCGGGCACGACGCTGGCCACACGCCAGTAGGCGGGTAGTTTACTGAAACTGAGCCCGCTACTGCGCTTCGGGGGCAACACCACTTGACCGCGGGTCTCGCGATGAAAGGTCACGCGGTTGCGCTCTTGGTCAAAGGTCACTGTAAAATACCGAAGGATGCCGCCTCCCAATAAACTGAAGGCGTCCGTCACATCCACGATCGGGCGCGGAATCACGTATTCCCCAAGTTCAAGGGGCGCGC
This sequence comes from Opitutaceae bacterium, assembly GCA_041689285.1. Lineage (GTDB taxonomy): Bacteria > Verrucomicrobiota > Verrucomicrobiia > Opitutales > Opitutaceae > UBA2377. The sequence continues at coordinate 26,525 of JBDNGL010000211.1, read as the reverse complement.
GCCAGCGACCGACATGCTGGAGGTGATCACCCGTGAGCGTGCCGATGAGTGTGCCGGGCCGAGGCAGGATTTCGAAATCGGCGGCGAGCCCGGCGAGATTGAGCGTGAGCGGCGCATCGCTGCCGGAATCGATCAGCGCAGTAAAATTTTGATCACCGAGTGCCAGCGTGATGAAGGGAATCCGGCGCTCGTTGTTAAAGGGAATGATCACGCCGGGGTGCAGCGGGGCGGGGTGCCGGGGCTGCAACAGGAGTCGCGACTTCGGGTAATCCAACGTCAGCACCGTTTCGCGAAAAAGCGGGAAGCCGAGGAGGCCGTCGATTTTCACGCCCAAGTGATTGGAAATCTCGCTGAAATCGTGCACGAGCACCTGCACATCTTCGAAACGGGCTTCACCCAACTCCAGCCGGCGCAGCGTGGTGCTGGGTAGGACCGTGGTTTCGCCACTGGCGGAGCGAACCCGCACCCTCGGCAAAGCCTCCGGTGGGACGTTTTTTGCTGGGTAGCGGGCGGCAAGTGCGGGGGTTACAATCGTGGTGGAGGAGCCGGTATCCACGAGAAACCGGTAGGGGCCGTGGCGATCCCACCGGGCTTCGACGATCAGGTAATTGCCGATCGTGGCGGCGGGCACGATCACTAGCGGTGCGCCGAGGGTCGTGCGGCCTGGCCGGGGAGCCTCCCGCGGCAGCGTGATGCAGCCAGCGAGCAACCAGACCACGCCGAGCAGAATCGGCAGAAGCGTTTTCATTTGGTTGGCTGCGGGAGTCGCAGGCTGAGCCAGCCGGCGATGACGGCCAGCAAGGCACTGATGACATAAAGGGTGGCGGCTCCCGCCATCCAGTAGATCATGCCAGCGCAAACCGGGGTGATCGCCCGTGAAAGTGCGCCGAGGGAGCGGAAGATGCCGAGCACGCGACCCTGTTCCTCCGCCGAGCTGTAGAGTGAAATCAGTCCGGTCGTCGCCGGGTTGACGAAACTCGAACCCACGGCCAACGCGGCCACTCCAAGGTAAAGCTGCCACGTTTGGGCGGCTTCGCTGAGCAGCAGCAGCCCGATGGCGGCGGTGCCCAGCCCGAGGGTGAGCACACGGGTCTCGGATAGATAATTAAACAGCCGGCGGACGATGTAGCCTTGAGTGACAATGGTGCAGGCTCCGAGGAAGGCGAGCAGTAGGCCGTTTTCCCGGGCACTGTAGCCGAAGCGCTGCGCGGCCAGAAAAGTGAGCGACGTCTCCATCGCGACGAAGGCGATGGAAAAAACGAACGCGATACCGTTGGTGCGTCGCACCGCGGTGTTTTCCAATGCGAGGATCGCCCGGATGGGATTGCGCAGTCGCGGTGCCCGGGCGGCGGCGCGGGCCTCGGGCGTCAGGGTTTCGGGGAAGCGCAGCGAGATCCAGACGAGATTCACTAGGCACAAAGCGAAGGCGATCACCGCGGGGACGGAAAATGGATTGATGCCCCAGGCCGCGAGCGCCGGGAAATGGGCGAGCAGGTCGACTTGCGCAGTGAAGGCCCCGAGGGCCGGGCCCGTGACGAGGCCGAGACCGAAGGCTGCACCGACCAGCCCCATCGCCTTGGCGCGTTCCCCGCGTGAGGTGACATCGGCGACGGCGGCGGTGGCGACGGAGAGATTCCCGCTGAAGGCGCCGGTGACGAGGCGCGAGAGGAGGAACAGCCAGAAGGAACCGCTGCAGATCCAGACAAGGTAGCCAAGGGCGGTGCCGGCGACGGTGAAGCGTAGCACCCGGCGCCGACCGAGCCGATCGGACAAGGCGCCCCAGAACGGCGCGAAGATAAATTGCAGGATGGAAAAGACTGAGCTGATGACGCCGCCGAAAAGGACGATAGTGAAACCGTTGTCCTGACCGAGTTGCTGCGCCAAGGCACTGAGATGACCGAGCAGCCAGCCGAGGATGCCCGCCTGCCCGTCAACCCGAAGGTAATAGTCCAGCAAGTCGGGCCCGAGGGGAAAAATGATCGAGAACCCGATAAGATCGATGTAGAGCGTGAGGAAGATCACGCCGAGCGAGAGGGGGCGGGCGGGGCTCGAGGCAGGCGGCGTGGATGCGGGCGCGTGGGACACAGAGAATGAGGAGCAAAAGGGTTCCGCTGCTGACGCCAAGCTGCAAGCGGAAGTTCTCGCTGGTGATCTCAACAAGGCTCGCGCGGGCCGTTTGCGTCAGGCCGGCGACCACGAGGTCGTAGCTGCGACGGATGCGCGCTAGGCGGACTTCGGCAGAAAGGGCGGCCGGATCTTCCAGTTGCACTCAGAGGCGCCGCGCGAAGTAGGGCGCCTGCCGGATACCATCGATCTTGAGCAGTTCGTCGAATTCCGCCGGCGTGCACTTGAAGGACAGGTGCGTCAGGATAGCGGCATCGACTGCGGCCACCAAAAAACTTTGCCTGCGACCTTGAAGACGAGGCACTCGCCCCATTGCCGGATGACGGTGGTGCCCGGGAGGGCCAGCGCAAAGGTGCGCAGACGGTCGGGCCGGGTCATGTGACCGGTGGCAGCATCAGGCGGAATAATGCGATGCGCCCGGTGCCGATGACCAAAATCGCCATGACCAAAGAGCGATGGCGCCAGAGGCATGGCTGGGGGGTCGGGCTCGTGGACTGCCCACCCAATCTGATTCCGGCACCCGGGGGATCAAGGGCAAGCAGTCGGTCCGGGGTATGCACCCCAGTCAGACGGTCCGCCTATAATTTGTAAGGGAGCGGGAAGCGGGCCGTGAGCGCACCGACGCGGGTCCTTGTGGCGGCGAGGATCTCGGCCTCGCCCGGCGTGCCGATAGCCTTGAGCACCGCATCAATACAAGCGGCGATTGCCTCCATCTCGGCTTCTTTTAGCCCGCGCGTGGTCATCGCTGGCGTGCCGAGGCGGATGCCCGAGGCTTGGAACGGCGAGCGCGTCTCGAACGGCACGGTGTTCTTGTTGCAGGTGATGTGAGCGAGATCGAGGGTCTCCTGCGCTTTCTTTGCGGTGAGTTCAGGGAGATTGGCGCGGAGGTCCACCAGCATGAGGTGATTGTCCGTGCCGCCGGAGACGATTTTGTAACCCCGGGCGGTCATGGCCTTGGCGAGGGCGCGGGCATTGGCGATGACTTGGGCGGAGTAGGCCTTGAACTCTGGCTTCAGGCATTCGCCGAAGCACACCGCTTTGGCTGCAATGACGTGCATGAGCGGCCCGCCCTGAGTGCCGGGGAAGACGGCGGAGTCGAGCGCCTTGGCGTGCGCGGCTTTGCAGAGCACGAGGCCACCGCGTGGGCCGCGGAGCGTCTTGTGGGTGGTCGTCGTGACGAAATCGGCGTGCGGCACCGGCGAAGGGTGGTGACCCGAGGCGACGAGGCCGGCGATGTGGGCGATGTCGGCAAAGAGGAGCGCGCCGACCGAACGGGCGATCTCACCCATACGGGCAAAATCAATGATGCGCGAGTAGGCGCTGGCGCCGACCGTGATCATTTTGGGCTGTTCGCGTTGGGCGATGGCGGCGAGCTCATCGTAGTCGATCAACCCGGTGTCCTCGCGCACGCCGTATTGCACGAACTGGTAGAGCTTGCCGGAAAAATTGGCCGGGTTGCCGTGCGTGAGGTGGCCACCGTGGCTGAGGTTCATGCCGAGGAGCTTGTCGCCCGGTTGCAGCACGGAGGCATAGACGGCGGTGTTGGCCTGCGAGCCGGAGTGGGGCTGCACGTTGGCGTGCTCGGCCCCGAAGAGTTGCTTGGCGCGGTCGATCGCGAGGGTCTCGATCTGGTCCACGAATTCGCAGCCGCCATACCAGCGTTTGCCCGGGTAGCCTTCGGCGTATTTGTTGGTGAGCACACTGCCCTGCGCCTCAAGCACGGCGGGATAGGTGAAATTTTCAGAGGCGATGAGCTCGATGTGGTTCTGCTGACGGGCGAACTCGCGGGAGATCGCGGCATAAACTTCAGGGTCGAGGGTCGGGAGGGTAGCGGCGTTCAGGGACATGGCGGAGTGGCGATTACGGAAGAAGGAGGGAAACCCTATTAGCCAGTCCGCCTCTCTCCAATCCGCAACCCGAAATCCGGATTTGTGTGTCAGTCGCGCTTCTCGCATCGACAGGCCGAAGCGGGACGGTTGACGCTGCCGGGTATGTCTCCTGTGCGCACTTATACCAACCCCGTGGGGGCCTCGCCGCTACAGATGGGTGACCCGTTCGCCTAGCGTCATGGCGATCGCTATTACCTGACAGGGACGACGGATCCGGACGAAGGTTTCCGCTATTTCCGCTCGCCTAATCTCCTGGATTGGACGGCGGGTAGTTGGCTTTGGCGGCGCGAGCTTGCGAGCTGGGTGGATGGCCGGTTGTGGGCACCCGAAGTCTGTGCCTATCGCGGGCGTTTTTATCTTACCTATAGCGGCACGCTGTCTGGGGTGACGCCGGTGCGGATGCTGATGGGATTGGCCGTGAGTGACCGGCCCGAGGGCCCCTAGCGGGACCTGCGCACGCCGTGGTTTGACCCCGGCTACTCCATGATTGACGGCCATATCTTGATCGATGACGACGGCACGCCTTGGCTTTATTTCAGCCGCAATGGCAGGCGCGAAGGCTATGACTACGGCGCGATTCACGGAGTCCGCCTTAGTGAGGACCTGCTTTCACCCTGCGGTGAACCGATGCTATTGCTGGAAGCGGAGCAATTCTGGGAGCTGGAAATCCGGGAATGGAATCGCTGCAACGAAGGCTCCGCAGTCTGGCATGACGGCGACCTTTACGTGATGACCTATTCGGCGAATCACTACATGTATCCCGGCTACGGCATCGGGGTGGCCCGGGCGGTGCACCCGCTCGGTCCGTGGATCAAGGACCCCGCCAATCCGCTGGCGGCGAGTAATCCCGCGGCCGGGGTGTCGGGACCCGGGCACAATTCCGTGGTGCTTTCTCCGGACGGTAGCGAACGATTCATGGTTTACCATGCGCATGCAGATCCGGCAACGCCTTCGGCCGACCGGGTGGTTTATATTGATCGTCTGAAACGAGACCCGGACAGCGGTTGGTGGCGTTTGCAGGGCCCGACCCGATCCCCGCAACCTAGGCCGAGTATCAAAAATTACGCCAGCAAACTGTCCCCTGCGGGAAAATAATTACGGCGCTCCAGCCCGTGATGGCGTGCGCCTATCTTGTGGCGAGGAGCGTCTTGAGGTGGGCGATGAGGCTCGGGATGGCCTCGACCATTTCGTCGCGGCTTTGTTCGTAGAGCCGGAGCGGACCGCCAAAGGGGTCGGGAATTTCCTGATCAACGGGCGGGGGGAGGAATTCGCGGAAGAGGTGCAGGTGCGCCGGAGGTGGCTCGGCCTGCAGCTGAATCATCGTGCGGTGGGAATCGGTCATGCCCAGCACCAGCAGCGCGCCATTGAGCAGTTCCTGCGTGACGGGCTGGCTGCGGTGGCCGGCGATATCGATACTGGTTTTTTTCAGGGCGATCACAGAGTTTTCCGAAACGCGGTCGCCGCTGCGGGCGGCGATGCCGGCCGAGACGACCTTGAGCGAGCGCAACGGCTCGGGCTGGGCTAACAGGGCGTGTTGCAATAGACCCGCCGCCATCGGACTGCGGCAGATGTTGGCGGTGCAAACGACTAGAATATGCCCGGGAGCGGCCATGCGAAGAATTTAGGGGATACGATTTGTGTCCAATTGCAAAGTCAGAGTCCCGTTCAGTGCGGGAAAACGCGCAAGACCGTGAGGCCGCGATGCAGTTGCACCGCGCGTTGGAGGACGCGGTCGGGCGCGATGGCAGCAGGCGCGGGTGTGTCTACCGCCGCTTCGGGATCGGTCGACCGACCGTTTTGGTGGCGGCGGACGATGGCGGCCTCGTCGTTGCGCACTTTGCCGGGATTGTCCGCGATCAGGGTGGCGGGATCCGTTCCGGCGGTGAGTGCGGCCCAAGCCGCTTGGTCGGCATCCGCAGTGACCGCGATGGCGATATCGGGCGTGAAATCAGCTCCCGCGCGGCCCAGTGAAAGTGTGCCAGCCGGCAGCCGGTCGGCGATCAAGGCTTGGCGCAAAGGTGCGGCGGTTTCGGGATTGGCCAACACAATGGTCGGTGCGCCTCCACGGTTTTGTAGCCAGGTGGTCAACGCGGCGGCGGCCGCTTCATCCCCGGCGATGTAGCGCAGATCGAGCACGACGGCCTTGAGCGTCGCCGGGGTCGGCAGGTCGTTGGGCAAGGTCTCAATCCGGATATAACTGAGGCCCTGACCAAGGTCCGCGGGTTCTCTTGCGCAGAGGAAGGCGGGGGCAATGAGCAAAAGGACGAAACGCGTGAACGCCATCATCGGGAGCGGTTGAGCTGCCGGGCACCGATGTCACGGCGGAAATATTTACTCGGGCACTTAACGGCGTCGCACACGGTGTAGGCGTCACGGGCGGCGTCGCGCAGCGTGGCGCCGAGCGCGGTGACCCCGAGAACGCGGCCGCCGTTGGTCACGATCTGGCCGGCGGAGTTTTTGGCCGTGCCGGCGTGATAAATGGTGACGAGTCCTGGGATCGCGGGCGGAAAGGTGATGACATCGCCTTTCGGAAATATCTCCGGATAACCTTGGGCGGCAATGACGACGCAGAGCGCGTGGATGGGTTTCACCCGGAGTTGGAAGCCAGCGAGTTCGCGCTGGGCGGCGCGCCAGAGGAGTTCGAGCAGATCACTGTCGAGGCGCGGCAGGACGACCTGCGCCTCGGGATCACCAAAGCGGGCGTTATATTCGATCACGCTGGGGCCGGTCGGCGTCAGCATGATGCCGATGAAAAGGGTGCCGCAATAGTCGAGGCCTTCATCGGCGATGGCGTTCACCGAAGGGCGCACGATTTCGTTTTCGATGCGGGTGAGCAGCGCAGGGGTCACGACGTCGGCGGGCGAATACGTCCCCATGCCGCCGGTGTTCGGGCCGGTGTCACCATCGCCGATGCGCTTGTGGTCCTGCGAGGTCGGCAGGATGACGTAGTCGCGGCCCGACACGACGACGAGAATGGAGGTTTCCTCGCCGACGAGACAGTCTTCGATCAGAATCTGGCTGCCGGCGGGGCCAAATTTATTGCCTGCGAGCATGGCGTGGACTGCAGCCTCCGCCTCGGTGAGCGTTTGCGCGACGACGACCCCTTTGCCGGCTGCGAGGCCGTCAGCCTTGATGACGATCGGGACCTCGCGCTGGCGGAGGTAGGCGAGGGCGGGTGCCACAGCAGTGAAGATCCCGGTGGCAGCGGTGGGAATCTTATGCTTCAGCAGGATGTTTTTCGTGAAGATCTTCGAGGCTTCGAGCCGGGCGCCGGCAGCCTTCGGGCCGTAAACGGGGACGCCGGCGGCGATCAACTGGTCGGCGAGACCGAGCGCGAGCGGCACCTCGGGTCCGACGATGACGAATGCAACTTTCTCACGTTGTGCGAGGGCGACGAGGCCGGCGATATCATCCGCTGCGACTGGGAAACACGACACCTCCTGTGTAATGCCGGCATTGCCCGGGGCGCAAATCACGCGGGGTCGGGCGGGCGAGGCAAGGAGCGAGCGGACGAGCGCGTGCTCACGACCGCCGGCACCGACGACGAGAACGGATGAAGGAAGGGATTTATCCACGGATGAACACCGATGAACACAGATGAGCGCGGCGTAAAGCCGGGCTTGAGGCAATTGGGTGGTCGCTCACAGCACCTGCAGTTTCTTGCGGTAGAATTTCACGACCTCATCGGGGTCGTCGGTGAAGAGGATGTAGTCGTTCATCCACGCCGGGGCGCGACTGTCCTTGATCATCTGGTTCACCTGCCGTCGGAGATCGCCCCAGAACTTGGCGTTAAAGAACACGTAGGGCACGCGCGGGCGGATACCAAGTTTAAGGTTGCAGAGTTCGATGCCGATTTCCTCCAGCGTGCCGACGCCGCCGACGTTGAATATGCAAAAATCCGCTGCCTCGAACCACTTCTGGCGGAAGTGGCGGGAGTTTTCCTGAAAGGTATTGAAGAAATCTACGCCGAGCTCGGGAGGCTGCGCTTCAAGTTCAAGGAAGCAGGCGCCGGTAAGGGCACCCTTGCCACGGGCCTGATCGGTGGCGAGGCGCATGACCCCACCGCCACCGCCGGTGAGCACACCGAGGTTGCCACCGAGGAAGCCGGTGAGCTTGTCCACGAGCGCTGAAATGCGGTCGGTGTCCGCTTGGTTGAGACCGACGGCGGAGCCGTAGAAGGCGAGGATGGTGGACTCTTGGAACTTGCGGGCCATCTCCTCGCGCACGAAGAAGCCGTGGTCGCGCTTGTAGGTGTGCAGGTAAAGATCCTTCGTCAGTTCATCGTACCAGTAAACATCGATGCCGATGGAGTTGAAGGTATCGAGCCGGGCGTGCGCGTTGCTGGAGAGGAAATAACCGTGGGTGCGGGAAGCGCGGCGGAAGATGACGCGCTTGAGCTTCACGTCGCCGAGGCGGGTGATGAGCTCCATGTGCTCGAGCAGGTCGGGGAAAAAATCCACGACGAGGGTGTCGGCATCGGTTGACGCGGCATCAAGGGCCTGGATGAGCGTGCGACTGCCGACGGGGCAGGCTTCGCTCTCGAGCAGCTTGCGGAGATCGTCGTCGTTGGCGCGGACGAAAATGGTGCGGTTTTCCATCGTGGCGCTCTGGCCACGGACGGTGATCTTGGTCTTGGGGGCAGGGGCGCCGGTTTCGCGGGCGGGGAACTCATCGAGGCACTTGAAGAGGTTGGTGGCGGTGCCGAGGAGCCGCTGGCGTTTCTTGGTGAGTGTCTTGGCCTCGGGGTCGGTGTATGGCGGGGCGCGGAACACCTCGACGGACACCATTGGGTTGACCACCGGGTGCGCGCCGGTGTTGTAGATCTCGAGCATGATATTCGTGCCGAAAGTCTTGATGGGGTCGAGCAGGATGGCGCTGGTGTGCAGGCCGAAGTTGCCCTCGCCGGGGTTGAGCACGACAAAGTGCTCCTTCAGATACATCGAGCAACTGGTGAGGCTACCGGAGTGGGGCGGGATGGTCAGCGGTGCGGCATCGTGGCGCACCTGCACCTTGTCGATGAAGGAACGCCCGGCATAGCCACTCACGATGTGTTCAAAATTCAGCCGCTGGAGGCGCGGGTTGAGGGTGTAGCTGACGGCGTGGGGGGTGAAAAAGACACGCCCGCCCGAATCGATGGAGATGGTGTTGGGGAGTTTGAGTTCGTTGGCTTGGATGGCAGCCCAGATCTCGGTGCTGGAGAGCTTGGCGGAAGTAGGGGCGTAGAACAGGCGGCCGACCGGCGTGCCGGGGCGAAGCAGCTTTTTCCAGTAGGGAGCATTGGGAAAACTCTGGTCATAGATGAAAGCCTCGGCCTCCAGCACGAGCCGGTTGCTGTCCACGGTCGGCGCACCTTGGAGCAACATTTCTATGCCGATCCGGGCGAGGGAGCTGCGCTCCGTGAAGCGCAGGGTGGCGAGATGACTTTTGAGAAAGTCAAATTCAGCGGGATGGCGTGGCCAAAAAGCGAGGGTTAGGGTGACGGTCCGCTCATCCTTGGGTTTGATGGCTAGCACTTGGCCGTCTTGGCTGGTCCAAAATTGTTCGGGGTTCATTGTGAAAAGGGTGCCAAGCTGTCCCAAAACCACCGGCGACACAAGCGGGGAGTAATGAGTTGCATTCCCGCTGGGTGGCTGGCACACCCGAAAACTCCGTGGCACATAATCATCGGCTGCGGGACCAACACTCTCCCAACCTCAACGCATGAAACTCCCATCCCTACTCAAGATCAGTCTGCTCAGCCTCGGTGTCGCCACCACGCTGTCGGCCCAAGAAGTCACCCTCAACCTGCCCGGCAGCGAGCCCAAGACTCCCGCCGCGCTGGCGGCTCAACCGGCCGAGAATTTCAGCGACGCGCAAATTCTGGAGACCTTTGGTTGGTTTGTGACCATGCGTCTCGGCATTCAAGAGCTCGAGTTCACTCCCGAGCAGATCGCGCATTTCGCCAAGGGCGTGGCGCAGGCGGCGGGTGGCAACGAGGCACCCTACTCAATTGAGCAGGTCGGCCCGAAGATGAACGATTTCATCCAAGCCCGCCAAGATGCGGTGATCCAACGCTTCCGCGAGGAGAACGAACGCCAAGCGCGGGAGTTTTTCGCCAAGCTCAAAGCCCAACCCAATGTCAAAGAGCTCCCGAGCGGGCTTCGCTATGAGATTCTGGCCGCCGGTAGTGCAGCCAAACCTGCGATCACGGATACTGTTTCCATCCGCTATACCGGCACGTTGGTAGATGGCACGGTGTTTGACAGCACGGAGGGTCGCGAAGCACCGGCTGAAATTTCCATTCAGGACGTGATCCCCGGCTGGACCGAGGGCGTGCAACTCATCGGCAAGGGTGGCAAAATCAAACTTTATATCCCCGCTCATCTAGCTTACGGCGACAGCGGCGTGGGTGATATTCCGCCGGGGGCAGCGCTGATCTTCGACGTCGAGCTGATTGACTTCAAACCGACCCCTGCTCCGACCCCGGCGCCCGAAGCCAAGTAAACGCTGAATCGCCTGCGCTCACGCAAACCTCCGCCCAATGGCGGAGGTTTTTTGTTGGGGTGGCCCAACTCATATTGCCACCACGTGCGCGTCGGAGAGGAAGGTATCGACCTCGGTCTCGGTTGTGGCCCAACTGCCCATCAATCGGTAGCCATGTTCGCCGACAAACCGGTAGAACTGCCAGCCGCGCTCCGCGAGGCCGTTGGCCAGGGTCGGGGTCAGTTCCACAAACACCCCGTTGGCCTCGACCGGGAAAAGTAGGCGGGCACCGCGCACAGTCTGCAGGCCGGTGGCTAGACGCCGGGCCATCGCGTTGGCACGCGCCGCGTGACGCAGCCAAGTGCCGTCACGCAGCAGGGCGGTCCATTGCGCGGCGGCAAAACGCTGCTTCGAGGCGAGCTGGCCCGCTTGTTTTACCCGGTAGGCGAAGTCCCGCGCGAGAGAGCGGTTGAAGAAAACCACAGCCTCGGCCGTAAGCATGCCGTTCTTGGTCCCACCGAAGCTGAGCACGTCGACCCCAGCGCGCCAGGTGAGATCGGCGGGTGTGATGCCTTGCGGGGCAAAGGCGGCGGCGGCGTTGGTAAAACGGGCCCCATCCATGTGCACGGCGAGCCCATGGCGGCGGGCGCTGGCGGCGAGCGCGGCGATTTCTGCGGGCGTGTAGAGCGTGCCAAATTCAGTGGACTGGGTGAGCGAGAGTGCGGCCGGGTGCGGATAATGCACGCCGTGGCCGCGTGCGATCGCCGCCTCTATGACTGCCGGGACAAGCTTGGCCTGCGCGCCAGCGAGAGGGACGACCTTGGAGCCTCCGGTAAAAAATTCCGGCGCGCCGCATTCATCCACCTCAAGATGGGCGGACTCGTGGCAGAGGATGCTCTGGTAGCTACGGCACAGGGCGGCGAGCGTGAGCGCGTTGGCGGCGGTGCCGTTGAAAACAAAGAAGACCTCGCAGTCCGTCTCAAACACCGCTTGCACTTGGGCGCGGGCCTCCGCGGTCCAAGGGTCGTCGCCGTAGCCGGCGGCGCGGCCGGGATTGGCGGCGGCGATGGCGGCGAGGGCTTCCGGGCACAGGCCGGCGGTATTGTCACTGGCGAAGGTGAAGTCGGCGCGAACGGCGGGCATTGACGCAGTGGAACAGGAAAGCGCGCCCCGCGCCAAGGTGTTTTCGTGTTTGGCAACCTGCGGGCGAGGGCGTTGCCTGTGCGCGCACGATGAACGCAGCCGACGTCAATCTCTACCTTGTAGGCTTCATGGGCACGGGCAAGACCACCATCGGCCGGGCGGTTGCGCACCGGTTGGGCTTCCACCTGCTCGACAGTGATCACGAGATTGAGCGACAAGCGGGCAAGCCCATCGCCGATATTTTCGCCCAAGAGGGGGAGGCCGCGTTTCGCGCAATGGAGCGGGCCTTTGTCGAGTCGGGGCACCCGGCCACGCGCACGGTCGTAGCCTGTGGTGGTGGGCTCGTCGTGCAGCCCGGCAGCTTGGACCTGCTGCGAACGCGCGGGGTAGTCATCTGCTTGCACGCTTCGCTGGCCACCGTGTTGGAACGCACCTCGCGCCACCGTCATCGCCCGCTGCTCAACGTCGAGGATCCGGCGGAGCGCATCCGCACCCTCTACGCCGCGCGTGAAGCGATCTATAAGCGCGCCGGCACGGTCATCCTCACGGATGCGCGGCCGTTGGGTGATATCATCGCGCACGTGGTCCGGGCCTGGCGGCGCGAAGCCATGGAATTCGCCGGCGCGCAGGAGGCTTGAGCATGGATGCCCGGCAATCGGCACTGCGAACGCGGCTGCTCGCATTGGGTTTCGATGACCTGCGCGTCGCGCAGGTGGAGCCCGTGCCAAGTGACCGGTTGAAAGCCTGGCTCGCTGCAGGTATGCAGGCCGACATGGCGTGGTTGGAGCGCACCGTGGAGAAACGCTTGCAGCCTGGGTTGGTGCTGCCGGGTGCGCGTTCGGTTATCATGCTGGGCGTGAATTATTCGACGGGGACCCTCCGCCAGACCGGTCCAGCGTGGGCGCGCTATGCGTTGTATGAAGATTATCACGACACGATGAAACCGGCGCTGGCGGCCGCCGGGCGCGTGCTGGAGGAACTCTATGGCGTCGGGGCGGATGATTACCGTTACTACGTGGACACCGGACCGGTGCTGGAGCGCGGCTGGGCGGCCAAGGCCGGACTGGGCTTTGCCGGCAAGAACGCGATGCTGATTTCACGACAGCATGGAAACTGGTTGTTCCTCGCGGCGATCCTCACGCGGGTGGAGCTGGTGCCCGACCAGCCGCTGCGGCCGCAAACGAGCGGTTTTGCCGATACGGGATTGTTGTGCGGCAAATGCACCCGCTGTCTCGACGCGTGTCCCACGCAGGCATTTGCGGCTCCGGGGGTCGTGGATGCGCGTCGGTGCATTTCGTATCAGACCATCGAAAACAAAGGCATCATTCCGCGGGAGCTGCGGACAGGCATCGGCCGGCACATTTACGGCTGCGATGTCTGTCTCGAGGTGTGCCCGTGGAACCGGTTTGCGCGTGAAGGCCGGCGCCTGTTGCTGTCGGCGCGGTTTGAAATTCCGGAGCTTACGCTGGCCGATTTGTTGGTGCTGACGCCGGAGCGATTCGCGGAGGTATTTCGGAACACCGCCATCAAGCGGCTCAAATTGCGCGGCCTGCTGCGCAATGCCTGCGTGGTGGCGGGTAACAGCGGCGACGCCAGTCTGCTGCCCGTGCTGGTCCGGTTGGCGGCACACGAACTACCCGTAGTGCGGACGCATGCGGTGTGGGCGGTGCGGCGACTGGCCGGGGAAGCGGCCGATCTCATGCTGGCTCCGGCTCGAGCGATGGAATCCGATGCGCTGGTGCTGGCCGAATACACGGCCGACTGAGCACATTTCAATTTCGTGTTTCCTGTGGGCACAGGATCTGCCAGCTCAGGCTAAGCGTGGAACCTAGCCAAAAACCTCTGCAGGCGAAAGAGGCTTCAATACCGGCTTCCGCGTCGTGCGCGTGACCGGTTCCGGATACTAACGGCTGAACAGCGCGTTCATTTGTGCAGTGAAGGCCGGCGGCGGCCGCACGGGTTTACCTTCGCGGTCGATGAAGGCGTGCAGGGTGTGGCCGCTGACCAGCAGTTCATTGCCGCGGAAAATCTCATACTCGAGCCGGATGCGCAGGAGCGGCTTCTCGCGGAGTTTGGTGATGATGGCGACGGTGTCGTCGTAGAGCGCGGGGCGGTGATATTTCACGGCGACCTCCAGCACGGGCAGGCGATAACCCTCGGCCTCCAAGGCGCGGTAGGGGATACCCTGTTCCTTGAGCAGATTGGTGCGGCCGATTTCGAACCATGGCAGATAATTGCCGTGATAGACGATACCCATCATATCGGTCTCGGCGTAACGGACGGTGACTTCGGAGCGGGAGGTGATCATGGCGCGGCGGGTAAATCAAAAAGCAGTCTGGCGGAGGCTTGCCAGCAATTCTGGCGCGCCCAGTCGCGCCCGGCCTCGCCCAAACGCCGGCGCAGCGCGGCATCCTGAATGAGTCGCGCAAAGGCGGCCGTGAGCGCGGCGGGATCGTCGGGTGGAACGAGGATTCCCGTGGCACCGTCAATCACGGCTTCGCCGACGCCGCCGATGGCGTGGGCGATCACGGGCAGGCCGTGGGCCGCCGCCTCCAGATAAACCAAGCCGAAACCCTCGACGCTTTGCCCGTGCGACACACTGGTCATGGCAAAAAGGTCGGCCTGATCGTAGGCGGCAACGAGGGCGTCATCGGGCAGGTCGCCAAGAAAAATCACGGGAAAGTCCGCCTTCGTCGCCAGCGCGCGTAGGGCGGATTCGTAGCCGTGTTTGCTCTCGCCGCCGGCGAGCCGGTATTCGATGCGAGCTCGCAGGTCCGTGGGCAGGGCGAGCAGGGCTTGCAAGGTTTGGCGCTGACCTTTGCGCGGATGCCAGCGGCCGACCGTGAGAATGGTGAGACGATCATTGCCGGGGCGCGGGTCGGCCGGCCGGAAAGGGGGTAGATGAAAATCAGCACGGAGCGCACCGGGCGTCAGGAAGGTCTTGGCAGCGGCCTCTGGAAAATGCGTGGTGAGCAGGTCCTGAGTATATTGAGTGAGGGTGCTGATATGGGTGGCGCGGTGGATAAGGCGGCGGGCAAGCCAGCGCGTGACGGGGTTGCGGTAGAAGCGCAGGATTTCGGACCCATGAAATGTGAGGATCAGGCGCGGCGGACGGAATGCCTTGAGAAACTGTAGCCACATCAACGCGAGCATGGGACCGGGCTCCGGCAGCCACACGGTGGCATGGCGCAGCTCGCGACGACGGCGGATGAGCTCCCGGCCGAGTTGAATCAGGCACCTTAAGTCATGGGTGCCTTTGAGGGGCATGCGGCGAAGGTGAAAGGGCCAAGGCTTTTCCACCGTCCCGGGTGGGGCGGCTTGAGCCCAGACCGCGACCTCCGCCCCCAAGGCGGCGGCGGCGCGGGCGATCTCCTCGGTAAAAGTCGCGATCCCACCCCGGCGGGGGTAAAATTCGTGGGTAATGATATAGAGAGGAGAGGCGCTCATACGCGGGCGGTCGGCGTGGGGCGATTGCGGTGAGACCGAAGGGTTGGGCAGACGACGTTGGCTGGCAAGCGTGGCATGGGCGGAGGCTGCTGGTGGAACCGCTAGGGTGAATGCCTGACTATATTTAGAGCCTTCCAGCCAACAAGAAATGAGTTTACATACCCCCTCACCGTAACATAGAAGAAACGAACGATGTCAGAAGCAGCACATAATATTCAGGGCAGTAACAAGCCGTTTCCGTTTGTCATGAAATCGATTACGCCTGAAGACGAGGCCGCACTGCGAGAATCGCTAAAACGCTGCTCCCCTTCCGCTTTTGAGGCGGCGATTCAATTTCGTAAAACGGGCAATCCCGACCATTTACCCGCAGTTGTGATCGGTGTGATCGAGCGCTTCGTCGAACCTGATCTGCGGGTAAAACTCAAGGACGCGGACGACGATCTCCGCCTGATCGAGGACCTCGGCATCGATTCCCTCACGATGATGGAAATCGTCATCCTCGTGGAGGATGTGCTCCAGATGTCTATCAATAACGACGAACTCCGTAACCTCCGCACGGTGGGTGATGTGAAGATGTTTATTGACTGCAAGGTGCGCGGCCTGCCCCTGCCCAAGCCCACGAAGTTCCTGCCCATCGAGCAGATCGCAGCCACGATGCCGATCCAGCCGCCGTTCCTGTTCCTGAACGAGGCTTCCGTCAGCTCCAGCGCGGCAAACGCCAAATACAAGATTACCGGCCAAGAGTTTTTCCTGCAGGGTCACTTCAAGGATAACCCGGTGATGCCCGCTTCCATCATGCTCGAGGCGCTGGGCCAGCTCGCCGTGCTTTACCTTCTGGAAGGCCTCACTCCCGAGCCCGGCAAGGCGGTAAATGCGCAGATGATTTTCTTTACCGGCTGCGAGGGCGTGCGCGCCCACCGCGTGTGCAAACCCGGTGATATCCTCACGCTCTCCATCAAACCCAAGCGCATGAAGATGCCGCTGGCGACGTTTGAAGGCGCGATTCGTGTCGGGCAGGAAAAAGCGGTGATCGCGGAGGAAATCACGCTCACCTTTGGGTTCTCCGAAGTCGCCGTGCAACCTGCGCCGGTCAACGACGCGGCCCATGAAGCGGGTGTCAATGGCACCGCCGTTCCAGTGGCCAAGCCACTGCGCGTCGCCGCCAGCGCCTGAACGCTCCCCCGGCGCGAGGTTGGTCCGCGGACCCGTATCTTTACGTATGCCTCTCGCGTTGACCACGCGCGGAGAAATGCCTTCGCTGCATCCTGTAAATTATACCTGATCGTCGAACTCTGCTTTATTTCGAGGTTACTCCCTGTCATCTCCTCACCGCATGCCTAGAGTTTTTGTTACCGGAATCGGTCTAATCACGAGCATTGGCAACGACGTGCCCAGCGTCATGGCTAGTCTGCGCGATTTGCGGCACGGCTTTGAACTGTATCCCCCTTTTCAGTCGGACGCCATTCCCGTGAAGGTCGCCGCGCCGGTAAGGGGTTTCCTGACGGACTCGACCGATCCGGAGGATTGGACGTTTCCCGAGCGTTACCGCATTCGCCGCGAAGTGCTTCGTGGCATGGCGCCGCACGGGGTCTTTGCGTGGTGCGCGATGCAACAAGCCTTGGAGGATGCCCGGCTGGACGAAGCGGACTATTCTAATCCCGGCACTGGTCTCTATGCTGCCTCGGGCGGTTCGCCGCATCTGATGGGCCATATGCTCCAGCGCATGCACACCCTTGGCGTCATGCGCTGCTCGCCGCTAGGTATCGTAGCTTCGATTTCTGGCACGGTGAATTTCAATCTCGTCGCCCATTTCAAGATCAAGGGTTCGTCCTGCGGCTTTTCGTCCGCCTGCGCCTCTTCCTCGCACGCGCTGGGTTTCGCCTATGATGATCTCGTGCTCGGCCGGCAGAAGCGGATGTTCGTTGTGGGCGCCGAGGACGGCAATATGGATAGCATTCTGCCCTTTGCGGGCATGCGCGCCCTTTCGTTACAGAAGGATCCGGCGCTAGCCTCCCGGCCGTTCGATGCGGCGCGCGATGGCTTTGTCGGCACGGGCGGGGCGGCGGTGCTGGTGCTGGAAACCGAGGACGAGGTGGCGCGGCGTGGCGCTAAGGTCTATTGCGAAGTCGCCGGTTGGGGGCAGGCCTCCGATGGGCACAACGTCACCATCTCCCATCCCGATGGTCACGGGCTACGACTCGCGGTCGAGCATGCGTTGCGGAGCAGTAAAACTAGGGTGGAGGACGTGGACTATATCAATGCCCACGCTACCTCGACGCCCATTGGCGATGTGTCCGAAGTGCGCGCGCTCAAGGCTCTCTTCAAGACCCCCGCAGCCCGCCCGGCCATCAGCAGCACCAAGGCGCTGACCGGTCACGGTCTATCCCTGGCTGGTGCGATGGAGAGTGCCTTCTGCGCCCTCGCGATCAAGGAGGGCTTTATGCCCGGTTCCGCGCACATTTCCCAACTCGAACCCGAGTGCGAAGGCCTGAATATCATCCGCGCCACGTTGTCGGCGCAGCCGACGGTCGTGTTGAACAATAGCAGCGGCTTTGGCGGCGCCAACGTCTCGCTCGTTTTCAAACGAGCCACCTGATGTCCGCCGCGCGCCTCGCCGATTTCTACCGCACCGCGTTCATCACCGGCGCGAGCACCGGCTTGGGCCGGGCCTTTGCGGAGATGCTGCTGACAGACGGGGTTAAGGTATGGGGCACCGCCCGCGACGTTAGCCGACTGGCCCCGCTCGCCGGGCATCCGCACTTCTCGGCGGTGGCTCTGGAATTGCGTGAAGGCGAAGCCGCCGTCGTCACCTTTCGTGCCGCCGAGACGGCGGCCGATGGATTTGACCTGGTCATCAACAATGCCGGCTACGGTGCCTTCGGCGAATTTGCCGCCACGGATTTCGCCCTCTGGCGGGATCAACTGGTGGTGATGCTCATCAACACCGCGCAGCTGGCCCATGCCGCCTTGCCGGGGCTGCGCGCGCGTGATCGCGGGGCGCTGGTCAATGTTTCTTCGCTCGCGGCGGAGTTTCCCCTGCCGTTCCAGAGCGCCTACAACATGACTAAGGCCGGGCTCACCGCCCTGAGCGAGAGCCTCATGGTCGAGTTGGCCGGCACCGGCGTGGTCGTCCTCGATCTGCGACCGGGCGATTATCGCACTGATTTTGAAGGGTCCGTGCGCCGTCCGGACGGCGCCATCACTGCGCCGATGCAGCGCGCGTGGGCGGCCTTCGAGCGCATGATGCGGACCGGACCGCGCCCGGAGCATGCCGCGCAGGCGCTGCGACGGGCGTTGCTCCGCCGGCGCAGTGGGACGGTGCGGTGCGGCCGGTTTTTTCAGGCGGTGGTGGCGCCTTTCCTGACTCGCTTGGCCCCGCTGGCGCTGAAGCGCCGCATTCAAGCCCACTATTTCGATCTTTAACATGTCGCAGATCCGCATCCTTGTTCTCACCTCCAGCACCGGTGGCGGTCATGACGCCCGTGCGGAGGCGTTCGCTGAGTGGTGCTTCCGACTTTACCGGCACGAAGTGGATGTTCGCATCGAGCAGATGTTGGAGAAATCCTCTGCGATCAACCGCTTTGGCGTAAACCTCTACAACCGCATCCAGCGGGGCGCGCCGTGGATGCACAAGGTCTTCTTCTCGGTCATCGAATTGCTCAGCATCATTAACGCCCGCAAGGTCACCCTTGGCGGCGCTTATTACCTGATGGTGCTGCGGGAATACCAGCCGCACCTAGTCTTCAGCGTTCATGACTGCCTCAACCGCGGTTATTTCCAGCGGGCGCGGAAGCTACTAGGTGCAGACCGGGTGCGTTGCGCGACTTACTGCGGCGAGTTCTCGGGCGGTTGGGGTTACTCGCGCAACTGGACGGAACCGACGGTGGACCGCTATTTTTCCCGCACGCCCACCGCCCAGCAGTTTGCGCTGAAACGGGGCATCCCTGCCGAGCGCGCACGGGTCCGTGGCTACCTCATGCGCCCCCGGTCTCATCTGGAAGTGCTCGACGCGGTTGAGCAGACGGCCTTCCGCACCCAGCGGCTCGGACTGCAGCCGCAGCTCTTCACCGTGTTTCTCGCGACGGGAGCCAACGGAGCGCACAATCACTTCGAGCTATTGTCCGTGCTCGTGCGTCAGGCCGACCGGTGTCAGGCCATCGTGATCTGTGGTCAAAACAAAGAAGCCTACAACGCGCTCATCCACTGGCGGGCACTGCACCCAGAATTCAACTGCTACATCGAGGGCTTTTCCGAGATCGTGCATCTATTGCTGCAGGTCAGTGACGCGATTGTGACAAGGGGCGGCACCTCCACTTGCGCCAAGGCCCTGCATTTCCAGTGTCCGATTATCTTCAACGCTTTCGGTGGCATCATGCCGCAGGAAGAGCTGACGTGGAAATTCTTCCGCAACGGAGCCGGTTCGCAGAAAATCGGCGCCGCAGCGGAGTTCGCCACACTCATCGGGCCTTGGCTGGAGCAGCCGGCCACCTACGCTCAAGCTCGCCGCGATTTTTTGGCTCTGCGCTACGAGGAGGATCCGACTTTGTTGATCGATGAATTGGTGGAACTGGCGAACGAGGTCGCGCAGGCCAAACCGGTGCGCCGTCCCTTTCCGCCCGACCGCGGTCGCCGGTCGCAGACCCCGTTTTGATCCGGAGAGTCTGTTCAGATCAGCCACAGGGTCGCGAGCCCGAGGAAGAAACCCATGCTCGCCACGTCGGTCGCGGTGGTGAGAAAAATGCTCGAGGCGGTGGCGGGATCGGCACCCATTTTTTTGAGGGTGAGCGGCACCAGCACGCCGGCCACGCCACTCAGAAAACAACTGAGGGTCATCGCTAAAAACACGATCGCGGCCAGCAGCAGGGGCGCGTGTCCCGTCGGCTGCCACACGGCGTAGAAATACATGCCAAGGCCCGCAGTGATGCCCACCAAGGCCCCATTGCTCAGACCGAGTGCGGCTTCTTTGATGATGAACTTGTGTTGATTGCTCGCCTGCAGTTCTCCAAGCGTCATGCCGCGCAGCGCCACCGCTAGGGCCTGACACCCGGTGTTGCCTGACTGACCGGCGAGCACGGGCAGGAAGACTGCCAGCACGACGATTTGCTCAATCGTGCCTTCAAAGATACCTACGACTCCGGCGGCGATGAAGGCGGTCAGCAGATTGAACTGCAACCACGGGTGGCGGAAGCGCAGACTACGGGCGAATGACGATGTGACGCGTTCTTCGCTCTCGACACCCACCATCCGCCCGGGTTGTGCGCTCAATTCGATGGTTTCCTGTTGAAACATCCGCGCACCTCGCACGATGCCCAACAGCCGGCCGGTTGCATCGCAGACAGGGTAGGAGGGAAAATGTTTGTCCAGCGTCAGCTGCATCGCTTCTTGCAGGGGTTGGTCGGCCCGCAGGGTGAAAGGCTGCCGCAGCATAAAGGTTTCCAGCCGCTCCTCTTTCCCTTGGAGCAACATGTCGCGCATGGTGACGATGCCGAGGAGCACCCCGGCGTCATCCACGATGTGCCCGTAGGTAAACAACCGCGTAGTGGCCGCCAGTGCCCGCACACGCTCGATGGCGTCGGCCACGGTGAGATGGGGTGGGAATACCGCGATTGGGGGCTCGATGAGATGACCGATCAGATCGGTGGAGTAGCCTGCGTTGGCATTCGCGGTCGAACTCATGGCGTTGGTGTCAGGGTTTTAAGGGTTTGCCCACGCCGGACCTGACAGCGCGATGCGGGCAATGATGGCCGGACGGCCGGGTTCAGAAATTGGCGGTTACCTCGGTCTGCCGGGCGGGCGCCAAGGTGAGTTCGCCCAGCGCAGCGCACTCGGTCTCGTCGTTTTTGTAAAGGCGGACGCGGACTGATGTGGTGGCGTCATTGGTCTCCCAACGCCATTTGCCAATTGAGACAAATTGCAGGGGCACGCCCTTATCGGCGATCAAGCCCGGGCCGTCGCCACGGATGAAGAGGCGGTTGCCGA
This sequence comes from Opitutaceae bacterium, assembly GCA_041689285.1. Classification (GTDB taxonomy): domain Bacteria; phylum Verrucomicrobiota; class Verrucomicrobiia; order Opitutales; family Opitutaceae; genus UBA2377. The sequence goes on along the minus strand of JBDNGL010000211.1, from coordinate 5,481 downwards.
TGCCGATGTAGGCGGTGACGAGGAGGCGAGTCGCGCCGTCGGAGGATACGGCGCTGGCGGGGGCGGATTCATCGGGCGAAGCCTGTGCAAAATCATCCGTCGTCGTTTCGGCCGGTGATTCGGCGGGCGTCTCCACCGGCAGATCACCGGGCATGGGCAGGTTGAGCTCGTCCAGTTTCGCTTTGCGGGGCGCTCGCGGTTTCTTCGGCTTGGGTTCTTCGAGCGCCTCGAGCGTGGCGCTGACCTCCGGCAGAGGTTCCGAACTGACCGTGGTCTCCTTGAGTGGTGTTTCCGCAACCGGAGCGGGTGTGGGTTCCGACGGCGGCGATGCACGGGGCACAGGCTCAGGCTCGGCAACCGGCGTGGGCATAACTACTGGCGCTGCGACTGGTGCGGGGGCGACCGGAGCGGGCTCGGGAGTTTGGGTGACCCCGGCGGAGAGTACGGTTGACTTGCTTTCCCAATCGCGGGCAAGCGCGGCGAATTTGGTTTCGAGCGCGTGGAAGGCCGTGGCTTGGGCGGCCAACAACGCCTGGGCGGCTTCGCCACGAGCCTTGGCTAGAGCGTCGGGCAGCTCGGCCAGTGCCTCGGTGGTGGCGGCGAGCTGCTTGGCGGCCGCGGCCTCGAGCTTGGCGAGTTCAAGGGTCGTTTTGGCGATTTTATCCGCTGTGGCCTCAAGCTTTTCCGCTTCGGCGGTCCGCAGCGCGTTGATTTCCTGCTGCAGGGTCTCGTTTTCCGTGACGGCGGCCTCATTGAGCTGGCGGGTGAAATCGTTGATTTTTTCCTGCAGTTTATGCGGCAGCTGCTCGGCGTGCTTGAGATTTTTATGCGCGAGATCCGTCAGCTCGTTAAGGCCGGCGGTGGCGATGCTGATCTGTTCGGCGGAAGTCGCGACCGTGCGCGAAAGGGCTTCGAGAGCATGTTGGCGATCATCAAAGCCGTCCTCTTGGCGCCGAGCGTAGTTGGCGATGAGCGCGGCGGACGTGATGAGGGCGCCGACCACCACACAGCCGACAATGGCCAAGACCACGGGCAGCGAAAGCGGGCGCTCACTGTTGGCGGCGATGAAGGCAGCGACGGCGATCAGCAGCGCATCGGTGGCTAGAAAGAACCAGATGGAAAGCTTGGGCGAGGATTCAGGGAGGCTCATGGGGCTGCGGAGAAGCGCGGAAAGTTTGTGGGCCGCGTCACCGGCATTCTCAAGGAGAAAGGCGGGTGAAATCAGAGGTTGAGTATCCCGGGGCAGGTGGGCAGGTTGCGCTTGCGCAATGAACGACCCTCATTTCCTGCGAATTGAGCGCGACGGCCCCGGTGGCTCTCGGCACTATGTGGTGCATGTGAGCGATCCCCGGTTTTCGCTGGAGCTGGCGCCGGAGACCCAAGCACCCGAACGCATCGCGCGCGGTATGATGAAGCACCTCTGCCTGCCCAATTCATGGGCGGTCGACTACACGAAGTATTCCAAGCTCATCACTGCGGCGCAGGATTTTTTCACCGAGTCATTCGCTGAGCCGGCGCCTAAGGCTGAGACGAAGCGTTTCGCGCGCTGACGGGCCGATTCAGCGCGCCGGCACCAAGGCGCCGGCTTTCTCCACAAACTCGACGACCACGGCGCGGCCACTGTCAGTGCCAAGATAGGGCGCCATGGCCTCGGCGAGCAGGGGCAAGGTGAGCCGGATATCCGCGTGCTGGTCGTCGCTGATGGCGGTCACGGTCCAGACCTCGCGGCCTTGAGAAGGCGCGACGCCTGATTCGTTGAGGCGGGCGGAGAGCCGCAGGTGCTTGCGGTAGGTGGTGACAGCATTGGTGGTGATGTCCGTGCCGACGCGTTCATAGCGGCCGGGGATGCGCACGGTCTCGGTGGTCGTGGTGGTTTTGCCGGCGGCGTCCGTGGTCTGGCGCGTGCGCGTGCTGTAGCCGCCCCCGAGTTCGGCGTAGATCGGTGTGCTGAAAGTGTGGGTGCGGGTCACGGGATCACCGATGCCGTAGTCCACGAAAATACTGAGGTCCGCCGCCGCCACGCCGGTCTCGCGAAAACCCTGCCGGGAGAGCGTGGCCCGCACCTGCCGCTGCGCTTCGAGCAACTGCAGATCGCCTCGCCTTTGTCCTTGGGTGGCCGCGAAACTGTAACTGCGGTTGACCGCGCTCAGCTCAGCATCCGCCAAGGCGCTCACCTGCACCTGATAGGTGGTGGCGCAGCCGCCGAAGGTCAGCGCGGCAAGGGCAAGGAACGGGGCAAGCAGCGTTTTTTTCATGGACAAATCGGGATGAGGTTTAGGACCGGTGTGGAGGAGGAGCGTTCCCGTTCAGAGGCGACGCCAAGCGTAAACAAACAATGAGAGTAACAGGCCGATACGTAAAGCACCCTCAAAGGTGAGGATGACCAGCACCCATTTGAGGCTGCAATTGCGCCGCAGTCCGTAGCCGACAACGCTCAGGATGAGCAGCAGCACCCCATGCCCGCGACCGAAGGGCTGCACGAGCAGCGTGAGCATCCAGAACCAGTAAATGAACAGCGCGGCGCTCCAAAAAAATGCGGTGAACTCGCTCATGCCCAGTTTGCGCGGGTCGCCGTTACGTTCGATCTGCTTGATGCCGAGATAGCGCTCGCTGATCACGAGTTGCCAGAGCTCAAAGAGCATGAAAAGGGGAGCGAGCAGCAGGAGGGCGGACACGGAAGGCACCATCAGTCAACCCGGCGCGCCCGCCAAGACAGAAGCGCAACACTTGCGTCCCGGACTGGAATCCCCGTTACTCCCGCCGCGCCGCCCCATGAAGATTACCCGCATCGAAACCGTCGCCCACGCCTCCGGCTTGCTGCTCTGCCGCGTGCACACGGCGGAGGGTGTCACGGGCAGCGGCGAGACTCACTACATCCCCACGGCGGTCGCCGCTGTGATCCATGACTGGATGGCGCCGCGCCTGCTCGGTGCCGATGCGGAGGACATTGAGGGGCATTGGCGTTTCCTCTATGAACGGGCCGCTAATTTCGGAGCCCGCGGCGCGGAATTGCGGGCGCTCTCCGCCATCGACCTCGCGCTGTGGGACATCAAGGGCCAGGCCTGTGGTCTGCCAGTGTGGCAATTGCTCGGTGGACGGACGCAGGACGGCGTGCGCATTTACAACAGCACGGGTTATGGCCGCGGACAGAAGCCCGCCCGTGATGGCATCTGGCCTGGTTACGGACAAATGGGAGTGCCCGAGCTGCTGAACGATTATTGGAACGCCATCCACGAGCCCGCCGCCTACGCCCGCGAATTGCTGGCCGAAGGGATCGAAGCAGCCAAGCTCTGGCCCTTCGATTTTGCGGCGCATAAACTCAACGGCAGCCTCTACCTCAACGGCACCGACCTCGAGGAGGGTATGCGGCCCTTCCGGGCGATGCGCGCGGCGGTAGGTAACCAACTCGAACTCCTGCTCGATGGTCACGGCTTCTTCCAACTGCCGATGGCGTTGCGGATTGCGGCCGCGATGCGCGAGGTGAACCCGCTCGCCTTGGAGGATGTCATCCGGCCCGACTGCGTGGATACCCTCCGCGACTTTCGCGAACGCTGCGGCTTGCCGCTCGCCGTGAGTGAGATGCTCATCACCAGCGAGGATTACCGGCACGTGCTGCAGAAACAGGCAGCTGACTATCTCATGATCGACCCCACCTGGGTTGGTGGCATCTCGCAGACACTCAAGCTCACCGACATGGCCCAGAGCTACAACGTGCCGGTGATGATGCATGACTGCACGGGTCCGCTGACGCTGCTCGCCGGCATTCACGTCGGCGTGGCGCGGGCCAATGTCGCTTGGCAGGAGACGGTGCGGATGTTACTTCGCATCGTCTATCCTGAGCTGGTGACCCACATTCCCGCAGTGAAAAACGGCCGGATCGCGGCGCCAACCGGACCCGGCTTGGGCGCGGCGTGGCACGACACTTGGTTCAAAAAACCCCACGAGGTGCGCGTGAGCACACGGTGATGAAGCCCGATTTTCAGTTTCACGATCTCGCCGGCAAGACGTTAGTCATCACCGGCATCACTCGTGGCATCGGCCGGGCGTTATTGCCCGGCTTGCTGGCGCAAGGCTTGAACCTGATCGCGATCAGCTTGGGTCGGACGGAAATGGCGGCGGTGCGGGCGGAGCTCGGTGTGGATGAAACCCGGCTGCAATTTTTCGAGTGCGACCTGGCTGATCCGGCGGCGGTAGAAGCCGCGGGCCGAGCGATTGCGGCGACTGGCAGGCCCGTGGATGGAGTCCTGCACAATGCCGGCATCGATCTGCGGCATCCGTTCGAGAAAATCACCCCGTCGCCCTGGGATAATATCTGGCAAGTCAATGTGCGGGCGGCCGTGACGCTGACGCAGCACTTGCTGCCACGCCTCAAGGCCGGACCGCAGGGGCGGGTGATTTTCATCGGCTCGATCGTGAGCGAACTCGGGGGCGCCTACCTGACGGCCTATTCGGCTTCGAAGGGCGCCGTGGCCGCGCTTACCCGATCGCTCGCCCACGAGCTGCAGGGCACGGCGGTCACGGTGAACTGCATCCTGCCAGGTGCGATCCAAGTGGAGAAGGAAGCCGGCACCTCCTCAGCCGATGAAACCCTGATCGGCTGGCAATCCATTCCCCGCCGACTGAGTCCGAACGACCTGCTTGGACCGATCTGCCTTTTACTCAGCCGCGCGGGTGGTGGCATTGACGGCCAGTGCTTGACCGTGGATGGCGGCGTGCTGCACCCGCTGATGTCGCGCGCCGCCCAGCGTGGCCGCTTGGAAAAAGATGGCTACGCGTGAGCGACCGCCGGTTCACTTCCCGCCATACCAGAAAGCGCGGCGCCAGTTGTGGCGCCGGAGCTTTTCCACGAGGGTGGCGGGCATCGCCGGGAGGTCGCTGACTGCGCAGTTGGCCTCGGCCTGCGCGACGTTGCGGATGCCGGGGATGACCGTGGAGACGGCGGGGTGGGCGAGCACCCACTTGAGCGCGGCCTGCGGCAGCGTGTAGCCGGTGCCTTGGAGGTCCGAGCGAATTTTTTCTGTGCGCATGACGGCACGTGACAGCCGGTCGCCGGCGAAATAATTGTGCCGAAAATCATCCGTGCCGAATTTCGTGTTCACGGTGAACTTGCCGGTAAGCACGCCCTCGTCGAAAGCCACACGGACAATAATGCCGACGCCGCACTCCTTCGCCACGCCGAGCAGCTCGGCAGCGGGCTCCTGCTCGAAGAGGTTGTAGATCACCTGCACACTGTCCACCCAGCCGCCGCGCATGAGATCGATGACGGAGTTTTGGTCGTGCTCGGGGGTGGAGACGCCGATGAGGCCGATTTGCCCCTCGCGCTGGAGCTGGCGAAGAATCTTGAAAGGTGCCGGGTTGCGGTTCCACGCGCGCGTCCACGTGTGCAGTTGCAGCAGGTCGATTTTGTCGGTGCCAAGATGGTCAAGCCGCTCGGCCAGGTTTTCGCGGAGGTAGGCCTCGGGATAGCGGTCCTCGGCGCGG
>JBDNGL010000210.1:0-12134 GCA_041689285.1 Opitutaceae bacterium | reverse complement strand
GGCGTATGTGCGCCGACACCGGGCCGAGCTGGAGCACACGGGTAAGTTTATCTTCAACCTCGATAGCTTTGGTTCACTGCTGGGTTGGAACAGCCTGTCAGGCAGTGCGCCTCGCGAACTGGATGCGCTCCTGCCGGCGTATTTCGCGCGGCAGGGTCAGTATTACAAACGCGACTACGGGGTCCTGCCGTATGCGGATCACTTCCCCTTTGTCGCGGCGGGGGTGCCCGGGTTGACCCTGATGCGGCCAAATTGTGCGGGCGGGCGTTTTTTTCATCACCGGCCGGATGACGATCTGAGCCGTGTGGATCCGGTGCTGATGGCGGCGATCCTCACCGCCGTGGCGGAACTGACGAGCGACATGGCGGCGGTCGAGGCACTGCCGTTTGCGGCGAAGATTCCCGAAGCAGAGCACCCCGCGGTCGCGCATTGCTGGGCAGATTTGTTCGGTGGCTGGGACGCGCAGTAATTGCCTAGCCCCGGAGCCGCGGAGGGTTCAATGCCTTGCCTCGCGCCGCTGCGGCTAATTTTGTGCAGCGAGAGGCAGGGTGAAGGTGAAGGTGGCGCCGCCGCCAGGATCGCTGTGCGCTGTAATGCTGCCACTGTGGCTTTCGGCGATTTTTTTGCAGATGGCGAGACCGAGCCCGGTGCCCTTGGTTTTGCCATGCGTGGCGAAGGGTTTAAAAAGACTTTCGACGATTTCCGGCGGAATGCCACGACCTGAGTCCGATACCGCGACCCGCACGACCCCTTCCCCGGTGGCGAAGCGGAGCGTGATGGCGCCACCAACGGGCATCGCGTCAAGGGCGTTGCCGATCAGATTGAAGAACAAGCGCGACAGGCGCGTGGGATCAAACCGCACAAGGACGGCGGGCGGGGGGTTGACAGCGGTAAGGGTGCTGTCGCGGGCCGCGACTTCGGGCTGCATTTCCTCGATGAGGGGGAGGACAAAAGCCGCGAAGTCGGCAGGTGCGATTTCGACCGGTCGCGTTGTGGGGCGGGTCACCTCGATGATTTCATTGAGCATGTTGGTCATGCGGGTGACCTGCCGTGCGATGATGCGACTGGCCTCGGCACGGTTGTCCACGGTGGCTTTTTCCCGGGCAGCCATTTCCGCCGCGAGGATGACAGTGTTGAGCGGGGTCTTGAAATCGTGGACGATGGTGCCGGCGAAACGACCGACGGCGGCAAGCACCTCGGCCTGCACGATTTCATCGAGATATTTCTGGTTGAGCGCGCGCATGCGCCGGCTGAATTCGCGGATGAGGTCAAGCGCGAGAGTCGGCCGGCGGTCGAGTAACTGAAGGAAATCATCGCGACTGACGAAAAGCGCGGTCGCGGCGGTTTCGGCGCGGGCGGTAGCAGAGCGCGGGGCGGAATCGAGCACGGCCATCTCGCCCAGAAAGTCGCCTGGACCAAGCGCGGCGAGGGGCCGGGCTTCATGCGGTCCGATGGCTGCGAGTATCTGCACTTGGCCACTCTCGATTACATAGAGACCGTTGCCAGGGTCGCCGGTGGAAAAAATCAATGCGCCCGCAGTGTAGGTGCGCCGCTGATTAGCTTGGCCGAGCTCCTGCAAAGCCAGGCTGAGGGCGACGGCTGGGGAGAGTGCAGGGATGGACGGCATGAAGGGATGCAAGCAGGTTTTAGGCCGTTGGCGCTGCGGGCAAGACCAGAGCGCCGAGGTATTACGACTGAATATTCCTGTCGACCGACCGGTAAGGTTGTCGGTCCGAGTTGAAACGGACGATTGTTTACGGCGGAGTGAGCCCGCGATGGCGCAAGTTTTCCAATGGCGGCATCGGTTGCGTCTCCCCGAATGCTTCCCGAGAAACTCAGGCGAACCGGGGTTGGTAAACCCGGGCACCCACCGAAATCCACGCGAGTATCTGCCTACGCCGCCGCTGGCTGGCGGTTGGAGTTGCGCAACCGGGAGGCGTCACTTTGCTCGCGCGATGCAGGAATCCAAGCAATCAGCCAATGGCTGGGAAGTGTCGGCCCAGCCGTGGTTGCGGTTGATGGAGCGGGGTGATCCCAATCGGGTGCTGCTCCTCGACGAAGTCATGCTCGGCCTGTGCGGCGAAGTGCGTGGTTTGGATGTGCTCGACGTGGGCTGCGGGGAAGGTCGTTTCTGCCGCATGCTGGCGGCCCGCGGCGCGCGCACTGAGGGGATAGATCCCACGAAAACGTTGATTGAGGAGGCTCGCCGACGGCAGGCCGGCGGTGTTTTTCACGAGGCCGTGGCCGAGGCCCTGCCGCAGGCGGACGCGAGCGCGGACCTGGTGGTCAGTTATGTGTCGCTGGTGGATATTCCCGATTACCGCACGGCAATCCGGGAGATGGCGCGGGTGGTGCGACCGGGTGGTCGCGTGGTGGTGGCCAATCTCAGCAGCTTCGCCACAGCGACCACGAAGTTCTGGGCGCGGGATGAGGACGGCAATAAACTGCACTGGACCATGGATAATTATATGACCGAACGTCCGGCGCGGGCGGAATGGGCGGGGATGTCGATTGTGAACTGGCACCGTCCGCTGTCGGCCTATCTACAGGCCTTTCTCAGCAACGGGTTGGCGCTGGAGCATTTTGATGAACCCACGCCCAAGCTCGCTGCCCTCAAAGCCAGTCCGGGCATGACCGACTTCTCGCGCATGCCGCACTTCTGCACGATGGTCTGGCGGCGCGGGGTGGTGGCATAAAAAACCCGCAACCGGAAGGTTGCGGGCGTAACCTAAGACGCGCGGTTAATCCTTAAGGCAGGATTACCGTATCCACCACATGGATTACGCCATTGCTGCCGACGAGGTCGGTCGCAATCACGTTGGCATTGTTTACCGTGACGCCAGAGTTGCTGACCTTGAGGGTGAGCGGCTTGCCGTTGACGGTCGGCGCTTCACCGGACTTCACATCGGCGGCCATCACTTTGGCGGGCACGACGTGATAGGTCAAAATGGCCACCAACTTGGCCTTGTTCTCTGGCAGGAGGAGTGACTCGACTGTGCCGGCCGGCAGTTTGGCAAAGGCCGCGTTCGTCGGTGCAAAGAGGGTGAACGGGCCGGGACCGCTCAGGGTCTCAACGAGTCCGGCGGCTTTGACGGCAGCCACTAGGGTGGTGTGGTCGGGCGAGCCGACGGCAATTTCAACCACGTTCTTGGCGGAAGCATTGGCGACCAAGCCGATGGCGAGGAACAAAGCAGTGAATAAGGAGCGAGTTTTCATGGATCTATGGATTTGGGTTACTGATTCCATCGAACAGGGATTCGACAGTCTTGAATGATTACGGGCCGGCCCGGGTTATGGAGGCATCCGATCCTTAAGTGTAAGTATTTTTATTACTGGCTATTAGTGACCGGCTTTAGTGCCAGGACGGCTTGCTTTCTTGCGGTTAGGTGCATGCCGCCCCCGAGACCGTTCATTTGTTCCGTATTTACCAAGGCCGAGCAAATTCGCGCTCGCACTTCACCAGTGCAGGGGGTTGGACGGCAGGCTGTTCCAAGCAATCGTCCTCGGACCACGTGCTTCGTGTATAGAGAACTAACGCTGGCTCAACTCTAACCCGCACAACAAGAAGGCCTCCGGGGTATGGGAGGCCTTTAAATTGGGTGCAGGGGTTGGATTGTCAGACCACTCGCTTCGATCGTAGAGAACCAACGTTGGTTGAACTCCAACCGGTTGAAGAATAATGCCCTTCCGGGGGCAGAAGGGCAAAAATTGGGTGCAGGGGTTGGATTTGAACCAACGACCTTCAGGTTATGAGCCTGACGAGCTACCGGGCTGCTCCACCCTGCAACAAGTGGGAGGCGGAACGTGCGTCCCGAGTTTTGGCCTGTCAACGCCTTTTTCGGTGATTTCGGAATTCGCGCTTGCCAGTGATGGTGTCGCTCTCTGTTTTCGACCGCTCTGTCAGTCAAACCATCAACCTAAAATCATCCTAGCGATCGCAAGGCGGCCCATTGGCCGGCCTGAGTCTCGTAACGATACATAGATCAAATGAACCTCACACCCAAAGACCTGCTCGATGCCGGCGTGCATTTCGGGCACCAGACCAAACGTTGGAACCCGCGTTCGAAGCCTTTCGTCTTCGATCACCGCCAAGGTATTTCCATCATTGACCTCGGCAAGACTTTCGAGGCCCTCCAGAAGGCTTCGGCCTTCATCGAAGACGTCGTCGCCGGGGGCGGCACGGTGCTCTTCGTTGGCACCAAGAAACAGGCCAAGGAAATCGTCCGCACGGCCGCAGCTGCGAGCAACATGCCGTTCTGTGTGGACCGCTGGCTCGGCGGCACGCTCACCAATTACGAGACCGTCAAGAAATCCATCGCCAAGTTTAAGAAATACCAAGCAATGGAGACCAACGGTGAGATGGACAAGCTGGCTTCCAAAGAAGTTGCCGCCATCAAGCGCGAGATGACGCGTATGCAGCGCAATTTTAGCGGGATCGCAGATATGGGTGGCATGCCAGCGGCGATGTTCGTGGTGGACGTGAACCACGAGAAGATTGCAGTGGCTGAAGCGGCCCGTTGCGGCATTCCCTGTGTGGGCATCTGCGATACCAACTCCGACCCCGGCAGCCTCTCACACCCGATCCCGGGCAATGATGACGCCGTGAAGTCCATCCGCATCCTCGTCGAGACCATCCTCGCCGCTGTGCAGAGCGGATTCGCGCAACGCGACACTCGCCGCGCCGCTCGTGGGAATGCCGACCTGAAGGCGCTCAATGCGGTCGCTGCTGAGAGCATCGGTGAAGTGGATATTTCCAAGGTTGAGCTCCCGGCCGATGTCGCTGAGGCGGTTGAAGCCGTCGAGTCTGAAGGCGAGGGCGCGGTGCTGAAAAAGAAGACCGTGCGCGCCAAGAAGGCCCCAGTCAAAGCCGAGTAATCGCCATAACCCAAGGAACGAATTCATGAGCACCACCATCACCGCGCAAATGGTCAACGAGCTACGCACCTCGACGGGTGCCGGCCTGCTTGACTGCAAAAAGGCTCTCACTGAGTCCAACGGCAACTTCGAAGAAGCTGTCACCATTCTGCGCAAGAAAGGTGCAGCCTCTGCGGCGAAGAAGGCGGATCGCGCCACCAAGGAAGGGCTCGTCGAGAGCTACATCCATGTCGGTGGCAAGGTCGGCGTCCTCATCGAGGTCAACTGCGAGACCGACTTCGTGGCCCGTAACGAGGAATTCAAGGCCTTCGTGAAGGATCTCTGTCTGCAGATCGCGGCCGCCAATCCGACGGTGGTTTCCCGCGAGCAAGTGCCGGAAGCGGATGTCACCAAGGAGCGCGAAATTGCCGCCGCCCAAGTGGTCGGCAAGCCGCCTGCGGCCGTGCAGAAGATCGTCGAGGGAAAACTGGAGAAATATTACTCCACCGTCTGCCTGCTCGACCAGCCGTTCGTCAAACTGCCGGAGAAGACCATCAAGGACATCATTACCGAGAAAATCACCAAGATCGGCGAGAACATCCAAGTGCGTCGTTTCGTGCGCTACCAACTCGGCGCCTGAGCTGCTGGTTGACCTACCTGATTGCCGAAAGCGCCCCGGTAATGGGGCGCTTTTTTTATGCGATGCTGGAGCTGATGGGCTCTAGGGGCGGGGTGCTTAAGTTCAGTGCAGGCTTTTGCTTCGCCATTTTGCTGGTAGCCTTGGCGCATGAAAGTCACACGCGTCCAGATTATCGGCCGGGGTCTTACCAACCGGTGTCCCAATTGCGGCGGACGCACGCTCTTCAAGCCGGGCACGATTTTTGAGCTTAATCGCGAGTGTGGAAACTGCGGTCTCAAGCTGGAGCGCGACGAGGGCTTTTTCCTCGGTTCATTGTCACTCAACTACGGGGTGACCCTAGTTTGCTTTCTTTTGCCGGTGCTGCTGCTGGCCTACTTCGAAGTGATCGGCACGACCCCGGCGATCGTGCTGGCTGGCGTGGGTGCCATCGGATTTCCCGCGCTGTTCTACCGCTCTTCACGGAGCTGGTGGTTGCTGTGTTACTACTATTTTTTACCTCATCACCTGCCGGCCAACCGTTCTGCACCGGCGGCAGGGGAGGATGAGAACGCATGAGCGTGAGTATCAACGAGGTGATGGGAGTGGAGGCGGCGATTGGCTGAAATTGCGGTCTGCGCTTTGGCCTAAACGGCGGGGATGAGCACCGGGCGGAGACGGTGAATTTTTTGCAGGTCGGCGGGCGAGCCGATGGCGGTATTGTTGACCCGGACCGCGTAGGGCGAGGCGGGTGGCTTCGTCGAAATCTCGATCCGGACCCTAGGCGGAAGGCTGTGACCGGCCCCAAGCCCGCTGCTGGGCGAAGCGGTGGGAGTGCGGTCGGGAAATTTCGGCTTCCGTTTTCAGCTCCGCGGCCTACGTTGATGCGTTCTGAAACGGAGAGGTGGCAGAGTGGTCTATCGCACCTGACTCGAAATCAGGAGTGTCCGCAAGGGCACCGTAGGTTCAAATCCTATCCTCTCCGCCACTTTCCCCGGTCCTCATAGATCATAATGACAGGCGACCTGTTGGCCGGATTCGCCGGCGGTGCGGAGGCGGGGGGTCTCGACCTTGCAGCGGTCGGTGGCGTGTGGACAGCGAGGATGGAAGGGGCAACCCGGGGGTGGATCAATGGGCGAAGGCACGTCGCCTTGCAGGATGATCCGCTGTTTTTTGCGGGTGGGATCCGGTTCGGGAATCGCGGAAATGAGGGCGCGGGTGTAAGGATGCCGGGCGCTGCGGTAGATGGTGTCGGCAGCGGCCAGCTCGACGATGCGGCCGAGATACATGATGGCGATGCGGTCGGAGATGTGCTTCACGACCGCGAGGTTGTGGGCGATGAACACGTAGCCGAGACCGCGGGCGCGTTGCAGGTCCAACATGAGGTTGAGCACCTGGCTCTGGATGGAAACATCGAGGGCTGAGACGGGCTCGTCGCAAACCAGCAGGCGCGGATCGAGCGCGATGGCGCGGGCAATGCCGATGCGTTGGCGCTGGCCGCCGGAGAATTCAAAGGGGTAACGCTCCATGGCGTTGGCTGGCAGGCCGACCTGGCCGAGGAGTTCGCGCACCTTGGCCTTGCGTGAGACCTCATCGCCGATGCGGTGGATCACGAGGGGTTCGGCGATGATGTCGCCGACAGTGTGGCGGGCGTTGAGTGACTCCACGGGATCCTGAAAAACCATCTGCAACTGACGGCGGTGCGGCTTGAGGGCGCGGGCAGAGAGCGGGGCAAGGTCGAGCCCTTCGAAAATGATCTTGCCCGAGGTCGGCGCGTGCAGGCGGACGATGCATTTGCCGAGGGTGGATTTGCCACAACCGGATTCACCGACGAGGCCGAGGGTCTCGCCGGGCTGCACGGTGAGACTGACCCCGTCCACTGCGCGGCAGAACTTGCGGGCGCGGTTGAACAAGCCCTCCCGCACGGGGAAGTGCATGTGCAGATCCTGCAGTTCGAGCAGGGGTGTGGTCATGGGCGACCCTCCTTTAGCACAGGTGCGGAAAGCAAAGCAGTGGGGAGAGTTTGCCAGTGGTGGCAGGCTACCCTGTGGCCGGGGGAGACGGTTTCGAGATCAGGCTGTTGGGTGCAGGCGTCGGTGCGATACGGGCAGCGGTTTTGGAAACGGCAACCGACGGGAAGGTCAGCGAGGCTTGGGACCATGCCCTCGATCACCGGCAAGCGGCTTTTACGCGGGGTGCTGAGGCGGGGAATCGAGGCAAGCAGGCCGCGGGTGTAGGGATGCGACGGGGCGGCGAAGATGCGCTCCACCGGACCGGACTCGGCGACCCGGCCGGCATACATCACGACGACATCATCACACATCTCGGCAATGACCCCGAGATCGTGGGTGATGAGCACAATGGCCATGCCGAGTTCACGTTGGAGCGACTGCATCAACTCCAGGATCTGCGCCTGAATGGTGACATCGAGGGCGGTGGTGGGCTCGTCGGCGATGACCACGGCAGGCTGGCAGGCAAGCGCCATGGCGATGACCACGCGCTGCCGCATGCCGCCGGAGAGCTGGTGGGGGTATTCACTGACGCGGATTTCCGGCGAGGGAATACCGACCTTGCGCAGCATCTCGACCGAGCGCACGAGCGCTTCGCGTTTGTCGTGCGTCTGGTGCAGTAAAAACACTTCACTCAATTGCCGGCCGATGGTGTGCACAGGGTTGAGCGCGGTCATCGGCTCCTGGAAAATCATGCCGATGCGTTTGCCTCGAATGTGGCGCATGTCGTGGTGCGAGATCGTGGCGAGGTCGATTCCGTCGAGCAGGATGCTGCCGCCAGCGATGCGCCCCATGGGCTGGGGCAACAGACGCATGATGGAGAGCGCGCTGACGCTTTTGCCGCAGCCCGATTCGCCAACGATGCCGAGGGTGCGACCGCGAGCGACCGAGAAGCTCACCCCATCCACGGCGGTGAGCCGGCCGGCATCGGTGTCGAAGGTCGTGACAAGGTCACGCACCTCGAGCACTGGCGCGGGTGAATCTTTGGCAGCGGGTTCGCTCACAGAATCAGTTTTTGAACTGGTCAAAGATCAAGATTTGCGTCGGGAATTTCTGGCCCGAGCGGCGGGCCGCGGCGGTGGCGGCGCGCTCGTCCTCATCGACCCAGTGGAGGAAAAACTCCTCGGCGTTGCGACTCTGCATGGCGTTGAAGCCCTCGGGCCATTGCACATAGCGCCAGTAGCCGGTGCGGTGAAAGGGCAGGGACCAGCCGTTCACCCACCAGCCTTGGTCGTGGATGATCTGCTCCATGTCTTGGGCGTAGCGCTTGATGTCATCCAGTGTTTCGGCCTCATCATAGGCCTCGATCAGCCGGTCGAGCTCGGGATCGAAGGTCATGGTCATGTTGTTGGTCTGCACCCGGACCTTGCTCGGGGCGGGATTGGGTGTGCCCTCGGAGTGCTTCAGGACGAAGCGGCCATCGGCGGCGAGGTAGGCATCTTCGTAGGCGTTGGAGCCATGAAACATTTCCCAGTAACGGGGATAGAGTTCGACGGAGCGAGACAGGGCGATCAGGGCGATCTCGTGTTGCTTTTCCTGCATCTTTTTCCACCCGGTGGTCTGGTCGAGCACTTCCAGCTTGAATTCGAGACCGGCCTTGAGCGCCTCCTGTTGCAGAATGGGTAGCAGGTCACGGAGCGAAGGGAGGTAGGTGGAGATGGTGAAGGAGAGGCGTTGGCCAGTCGCGTTGATCAGCACGCCATCGGGGCCCTGGGTGGTGAAACCGGCGGCGGCAAAGTGCTCGCGCGCCTTCACCGGATCAAAACGGCGGGCGGTGATGTCGGGGTGCATGCGCCAGCCGTAGCCGTCGGAGCGGGTTTCCATGCGCACGGCATCGCCGCGGAAATATTGGGCGCACACCAAATCGAAATTCGTGGCGTGGTGCAGGCCGAGTCGCACTTCGACCTGATTGAGCTGGGGTTTGCTGGAGTTGATCCAAAGGCCCCAGTCCGGGCGCGGGGTTTTGTTGAAGAACTTGGTCTTCGCGATGTAGCCGGCGGCAACCTCGGGGTGGGTGTCGGGTAGCGACTCATACCAGAACTTGGGCTGGCCAATGGGAAACATATCAATGTCACCACGCACGAAGGCCTCGAAGGCCTTGTCGGGATCGCGGATAACATCGAGCCGGTAGCGGTCCGGGTTGAAACGACCGCGCCAGAAACGCAGGTCACGCGCCCACCAGTCCTTCACCTTGGTGAGAGTGACAGCACGGCCGCGCTCGATGTTGCGCTCCAGCAGTTCGTAGGCGCCGGTCGTCGGGAGGACGCGCCATTGGAATTTTTCGATCCAATCAGAAGCAAACTCCTGCAGGGCGTGCCGGGCATAAGGCACGAGATTGCCCGCGCGCACAACGGCATCGGGCCCCCACCCCGCCAAGGTGATGGCGAAGGTGTGTTCGTCGTAAATGCTGATGGCGGTATAGGTCTTGGTGTAATAATCGTTATACCAAGGTTCGCGCAAATGGGGGCTGCGCATGAAATAGAATGAGAAGACGACATCGGCCGTGGTGACGGGCCGGCCATCGGACCAGGTGGCTTTGGGATTCAGGCGGAAGTAAACGGTTCTGGTTGACTGATCCAAGGCCCAGCTTTCGGCCAGCCCTGCGTAAACCTCTCCCGGCAGGTTCGGGTGAGTTTGCACATAGGGCACGCCGATGTAATCCAGCAGATATGTACGGATGCCGCCGGTAGCATCGGGACCGATGGTCCGGGTGGTGCGGGGAAAATCTGCGATGTAGTAGCGGAAGGTGCCGCCCTGTTTGGCGTTGGGATTGGCGAACTCGGGCAGGTGGTCGCTATTCACCCAATTCAAGCTGGTGGGTAGATCCGCCGGGGTCTTGATCTTGTAGAATTCTGTCTGCTCCGCGACCGTGCGGGCGAGATCGGTTTCCATCACGCTTGGGCCGGCATCGGCGTCGGCCGTGGTGGTAGGCGCCGATTCCTTGCGACCGCAGCCAGCGAGGGCGGTGGCCAGTAGAATGAACAACAGGCGGGTGGGCAGGGTGGATAGCATTTTCATTGGTAAGTGGTGAATTTTTTGGGATCGAAGGCCTCGCGGATGGCCTCGCCGACGAAGGTGACGAGGGTGAGCACGAGCGTGAGAGCGGTGAAGGCAGAGGCGACGATCCAAGGGGCGTTGAGGTTGGCAGTGCCCTGCCGGAGCAGCTCGCCCCAACTGGGGGTAGGCGGCGGGAGGCCGAAGCCGAGGAAGTCGAGCGAGGTGAGCGCGCTGATCGCCCCAGAGACCGTGAAGGGAATGAACGTCACGATGGTGGACAGAATGTTCGGCATGATGTGCCGGAAGATGATGCGGCCGGTGCCAGCGCCGAGCACTTGGGCGGCGTGCACGTAATCACGGGCCTTCTCGCGATAGGTGACCGAACGCATGTAGTAGGTCATGCTGGTCCAGGAAAAGAGCACGACGATCCCGAGCAAAATCCATAGATTCATGCCGATGCCTGCGGGGATGACGGAGGCGACGATGATGACGACGAAGAGGAAAGGGATATTGGACCAGACTTCGATGATACGTTGGACGAGGAGGTCGAACCAGCCGCCGAAGTAGCCCATGAGGCAGCCAATGGTGATGCCGATGAGGTAGGTGAAAACGAGGAAGGCGCTCGAGAAGATCAGGGCGTTACGAAACCCGTAAACGAGACGAGCGAGAATATCGCGGTTGATCTGGTCGGTGCCGAGGTAGTGGCCTTCGGTGGTGGTGGGAGCGCGCGGTTTGAAGGGCTCGCCGGGGTAGCAGTTTTCGAGGGGATCGTAGGGCACGATGGGCATGATCACCCAATTGTCCGAATCAGGTTCGGCGGCGATACGCTCGGCGAGGGCGCGGTAGTTGACCTCGTAGTCGTAATCGAAACCGAACTCCTTGCCGGTGTGGATGGCGCCGTAGGTGGGGAAGTAGATTTCGCCCTCGTAGCTGACGACGAGAGCGCGGCTATTGACGAGGAGCTCGGCGATGATGGAGAGCAGGATCGCGGCGGTGAGGATGAGAAAGGAAACGTAGGCGCGGCGAATGGAGCGGAAGCGGCGCAGTTTCTTCTGCGTAAGCGGATCGAGGGAGAGACGAGGAAGTAAGCGCGGCATGGGCGAGAGGCGTTCGGAGGCTTACTTAAATCGCACGCGCGGATCGACGAGCGCGACGAGGATATCGGCTAGGATGTTACCGAGCAGAAGAATAAAGGACGATACGAGCAGGACGCCCATGACGGTGGGGTAATCACGGTCGACGACCGAGGTGTAACCGAGCAGGCCCATGCCGTTGATATCGAAAATGAACTCGATGAGGAATGAGCCGGTGACGAGCACGCTGAGGTGCTGGCCGAGGTGGGTCGCGATAGGGATGAGGGAGTTGCGCAGCGCGTGTTTGAGAACGGCGGTGCGGAAGGATACGCCCTTGGCCATGGCGGTGCGGACAAAATCGGCGGCCAGATTGTCCATGAGGTGATTCTTCATGAGCAACGTGACGAAGGCGAAGCTCCCGATCGTGTAACAGATCAGAGGCAGGACCGCGTGGTGCGCGAGATCGAGGAATTGGCCCCAAGTGCTCAGGTCTTCGAAGTCGCGGCCTTGAAAGCCAACCATGGGAAACCATCCGAGGCGGGCCGAAAAATAGACGACGAGCAGAGCGCCGAGGGCATAGGCGGG
>JBDNGL010000209.1:0-8674 GCA_041689285.1 Opitutaceae bacterium | reverse complement strand
GCCGTAGAGTTTGCGAATGGCAGGATTTGTGGCCTCCTTTTCCACGTCGAAAGCCTCGGGTGCGGCGGTCTGCATCCAGTGCGCGGCGAGGGCGAGGATGAGCATGATGAGGTCGGAGTGATCGGGCGGAATACGGGACTCACTCCACCACGAGCACGCCGCGCATGATGCGCCAGTGGCCGGGGAAGGTGCAGAGGTAGGGATAGCGGCCGGGGGCAGTCGGGGCGGTGAAGTTCAGTTCCCCGCGGCCGTTCGGGTTCACGAGCGGCGTGGCGTGGAGGATTTTCTTCGAGTCAGGGAGGTAGTTCCTGGCGAGGGCGTCTGGCTTGGTCGCCATCTGGTCGGCGAGCGCGCCGATTTCCTCTTCGGCACCGATGGCGACGAGCACGAGGTTGTGCTGCATGAGGTCGGGGTTTTCGAAGATGATGCGCACTTTCGCGCCGGTTTTGACGCGGAGTTCTTTCGGCGCGAATTGCATGAGGTTCGGCACGGCTTGCACGCGGAGGGCGTTGGTGTCGGCGGCGTGGGCTTTTTCCCATGCGCTCGCGCTGGCGGTGAGAGCGGCCTGGTCAGCGGGGAAGCGGGCGGTGCGGAGCGGCTGTCCGAGCGGGTCGTAGATGAAGACGGGCGGCGGCATGGGCTTCGCGCGGCGATAGGCGATTTCGATGACGTTGAGGCCCTTTTGCAAGTCGAGCGGCACCTGCTGCTGGGTGCTGTAGGGGCTGTCCGCGGTGAGGAGTTGCACGCCGTTGGCGGAGATATCGAGGTAGCCGTGTTTCACGGTGAGCAGCGCGGTCTGCGCGACTTCGGCGCTGATGAAAGTGCGGTAGGCCTTGGTCCTCACCGGAGCGGACCTGACCTTTTCGTTGTCAGCAGCGGTAGGATACGCGCTCTGTTCGCCGGCCCCGGTTTCGCCGGCGAAGAGCCACTGCTGCACCTCGGATTCGGGCGCGACATTGAGCACGGGAATGGACCGGCCTTTCGCCGGAGTGGTGCCGGCCTTGAGGTCATCGAGCATCCGCCGCACGGCGGGCTCGGTAGCGACGATGCCGGCGATGGCGTGGTCGGCGTGCAGGTCGCCGCTCGCGCGGAGATGCGCGGCGACGTTGATGGCTGCCATGCGCACGCGCGGATGCGGGTCGTGGGCGGCGCTCGCGAGCAGCGCGCTGGCGTCGGGCAGGTTTGCAGGTTGGAAACGGATGAGTTGCACGGCGGCGGCGCGCATGAGCGGGTCGGCGGATTTCAGTAGATCGCCGAGCCACGCGGGACGCGCCTGGCCTTTTGCCGCGAGCACCCACAGCGCTTCGAGCTTCGCCTGCTCCGTTGCGGGGTGCGCGGCGTCGAGTGAGGCGATGACTTCGTCGCCCTGTGCGCGCAACTGAATCCGCGCATGATGGCGCACGAGGTTCTGCGGGTGGTCGAGCAGCGCGATGAGTTCGGGCACGCTGGCGCCTTCGATTTTCGGCCAGTCTTTCACGACGGGCTTCGCATTCGACACCACGCGCCAGATGCGGCCGCGGGTGTGGTTCCACTGCGGGTCGCGCATGGGATGCTGCGCATGGCCGATGATGCGACTGGCGAAATCCGAGACGTAAAGCGCGCCATCCATGCCGAACTCGCAGTCCACCGGGCGAAACGCGCTGTTTTGCGAGGTGAGCAAATCGAGCCGCTCCGTCGCGACGACCGGGCCATCGGCGCTGGTCACTTTGGAAATGGAGACGGTGTAACTGCCGAGCAGCGTCGCCGAGGCGATGCCCTGCTGGAACTCGTCGGGAAAGTTCGGGCTGGAGATGACACTGAGCGCGGAACCCTTCGCATAGTTGAGCACGGTGCCGTTGCCATACGGATGATAGATGCCGAGAGGGGTCCAAGTTTGCGGCAACCCGTCGAGCACATGGCCGCCGCCGAAGCGCTGGAAAATATTGCCATGGCAATCGAACGAAACCTTCCACGGATTCGGCGTCATGCCCTGCCACTCGGTCTCGATGCGGCCGGTGTCGGGATGCAGCCGATAGGTGGTCGAATCAATGCCGCGCACCACGCCGAAGGGCGTCTCGAACTGCGAGCGATGAAACACGCCATCGCTAAAGATGACGTGTCCGAGCGGGTCGGTCGCGACCATGCCGCCGTGGTGCGAGTCGGTCACGTCCACGCCGCGAAGCAGTTCAGTCTGCGTGTCGGCGCGTCCGTCGCCATCCATATCACGCAAGATGAGCAGCCGCGGTTGCGCCGAAACGATGACGCCCTTCTCGTGAAAGGCCACGCCATCAAGCGCATCGAAGCCATCTGCGAAGACCGTGCATTTGTTCGCGCGGCCATCGCGGTCGGTGTCTTCGAGGATGAGGATTTTGTCGTGCGGCTGTTCGCCCGGCAGGGTGTGGGGAAAGGACGGCATCGTCACCACCCAGAGGCGTCCGCGCGCATCGAAGGACAACTGCACAGGATTTTTCAAATCGGGAAACTGCTCCTCGGATGCGAACAGATTCAGCGTGTAGCCGTCCGCCACTTTCAAGTCGCGCTGCTGTTCGGCGGGTGCCTTCAAGACGCCGCCGCTGAAACGGTCGGGGATAGTTTTTCCCTCGGGCAGCGGCGGCAGCGCTGGCGGCGGAAAGTCCGCCAGCCGCGCATCCGGCTTGCTCACGAGCGCATGCAGAAGGTTGTCCGCCTGCTCGATGAGCTGATGATAGCGCGGCAACTCCGCCGCATTCTCCTCCGGCCGCTTGCGCACGCCGTAATACACCACGCCATTCTTGGGTCGCACGATGTCGGCGACACGCCGCGACTTTTCCGCCGCGGCCTTGGCGACTTCGTCCACGCGCCACGTCGGCACACGCGCCATGGCCGCATCGCCGACAAGCTGGCGCGCAATGACCAAACCCATTTCGCGACAGCCCGCTTCATTCAAATGAATGCCCTGTATCGTCAGCGGCTCCGCGCTCTTCGCATAGGCCGCCTGGCTGGTGGCAAAGAGGTCCATGAAGAGCGCGTCGTGCGCTTTGGCGAGTTCCGCGATGACGGCGGCATAAGCGGCCACATCGGCATTGCGCCGCTCATTGTTCTCCACTGCGATGGGCGAGAGGAGCGCCAGCCTCGCCTGCGGATGCAGCCGCTTCATTTCCTCCAGAAGCAGCACATACTGCGCGCGGAATTCCTTCAGCCCGGCCTGCCCGGCGAATGATTCGTTCATGCCATAGCCGAGCACGACGACCTTCGCCGGCCACTTCGCAAGTAGCGTCTTCAAGTGCTCGACATAACCCTCGGGCCGCGACCGCCAGCTGACTTCATCGCCTGTCCACGCGAGGCTGCGCACGTGCAGGTTCTTGTCGGGCTGCGCAAGCTGGACCTGTGCTTCCATGTGCCCCGACTCCAGCAGACGCTCGACCATTCCACTGCCGTAAAAGAGCAGCGTGTCGCCGTTCGCGAATGGCAATTCGGCCCGGGCGCGCGAACACGCCGCGAGCAGCGTGAGGAGCAAGAAAAGTTGTTTCACGGCTGGACCTCCGAAGGCTTCACGCCGCGCTTGAAAGAATTCACTTCATCCACCGGCGTGACATCGGCCTTCGCAGGTATCTTGTCATCGAGCTTCAGCGTCCAATAGCACGCGTTCACTAGCATCCGGCGCATGGCTTCATTCGCGAAGTCGCTGCCGCCGGCCATCGCGCCGCCGATGGTGCTGGTGAAGACGCGGCCCCTGGCTCCGCCGGGGCGCTGATAAGTCCACGCAATAGGCATCATGGGGTCGTTCACCTTCACCATTTTCTTCCACTTGCCGTTCATCTGCTCGCCTTCGACGGGCGCGTCGTCGGGCTTCATGCTTTGGAGCACTTGCCCCATCAGCAGCGGCGTGCAGCCATCGGGCAAAGGCAGCGTCGACTCATAGACATCCGTCGGCCCCCATATCTCGCCGCTGGCAATGCCGCGCAGAATCGGATGCGCAGCGACACCGGGCGCAAAGACTCCACGCGTGCTTTGCTTGCCGTGATTGCCCCAATGATTCACCCACGTCTGGCCGAGCACTTGTCTGCCGAAGCCACCCGACGGGTCGTTGAAGTGGTAACTCAGATACTTGCTCGTGCTGTCTTTGGGAAAGCTGAAGGCGTGCGTCGCGGTGCGCAGACCGATGACGGGTTTGCCCGATTGCAGATAGTCATCAATGAACTTCATCTGCTCATCCGGCAGCGCGCGGAAGCGAGTGAACATGACCATCAAATCAGCAGACCTCAGCGCCTCCAGTCCCGGGATGTTTTCCTTCTGGTTCGTGTCGATGACTCCGGTCTCCCTGTTGATGGCAAAGAGAACCGTGCAGTTGAAGCCATGCCGCTCGGCGAGGATGTGCGCCATCATCGGCATGGACTCCTCGGATTTGTATTCATCGTCGCCGGTGATGAAGACGATGCGCTTGCCAAGTTCAGTGCCGGGCTTAGCTCTAAATTCCGCCCAAGGTTGCGCTGCGGTCGCAGGAAGCAATCCGATGAGTGAAAGAACAGGGATGAGCCAGCGCATGATGAAAGGGGACGTAGAAGCGCGTGGATGCATCGCTTCAATATCGGTTCGGAGTGCCACTATTAAAATGCATCACCTCATTCGGAGGCCTCACTGGATGAAGATGAACTGTTTCGTGTTGAGCACCGCGTAGATGAGGGCGTCGGGCGAGGCGGAGTCCTGGCTCGCGAGCTTTTTCCAGGCAGCTTTCTCGTGTGGCGTGGGCTTGCGCGAAAGGAGCGCTAGATAGATGGCGTCCACTTTTGCGTCCGCCGTCCGGGCCTGCGCGACGAAGTGCATGAGCGGTGAAAACGGCGAGAGCAGTCCCTTTGGCGAGATGAGGTCGCCATTCATCAGCGCGAGCGCTTGCGTGATGGAGGCGTTGGGATTGGCGTTCTCCACGAAGTCGCGGTCGCTTTGGCCCATCGTGCGCAGGAAGTGGCCGCGCGGCGCGGGGCTTTCGAGTTCGCTCGCGCGCATCCATTCTCCACGCGCTTTTTCGCAGTAGGCGACAAAGGCGGCGCACTCTTTCGCGGAGTAGCCGAGCTTGGTGGCGAGCCTCGCGAGACGCTGTTTATCGGCCTGCGCTTCAGCTTCGATTTGCGCGGCGGTCTTCGGCGCGGGGCCGTAGTCGGGGACGTGCATCTTGCGCCAGGTCTCGACGGCAAAGACAGCGGGGTTCGTGTTCATCTTGTAAGTCTCGTCCACGGTGATTTTCGCGTTCGGGCCCGCCTTTTTCTGCGCGAGATTCACCAGCATCGGGTTGAGAAAATCCCGCACGTAGGCTTCGTGGCGGTCGCGCTGATACCGGCCAATCTCGCGGCGCAGCTCGGTCTCGCGCGCCTTGTCACCACTGCGCTTCGCCTGAGTCTCCGCCTCACGCGCGACCTTTTCCTTCGCCAGGATTGCGTTCTCGCTCGCGAGGCTCGCATAGCCGAGGTCCACGATCTTCGCGCCGTCGTAATTCAGATACGTGTCGCAGACCATGCGCGAGATGGCGATGCGCCGCTCCTCGCGAGCCTCGCGGGCGAGGTCGCGTGCGTCGGGCTCGTGGTTCGCGAGGGCGACGATGGAATCCCAAATCTGCTCCGCCGTCATGCGCCGCAGCGTGGGTCCCTGAAAGTGCCAGACGCTCTCGTGCGAGAACTCCCCGGCCGACACCGCGGACTGGTAGGCGCGCGTGTTCGCGATGACCGCGAGGAAGGCGCGGATATCGTAGTGCAGTGCGACCATCAGCTTTTCGAGATTCGCCTCGACCTCGGGCACCATCGCCTTCGTGTCGTCGCGCAATTCATCGAGCGGCTCGATGAGCGCCACGCCGAGCATTTTTTTCCACAGCCGGTTCACGATGACCTTGGTGAAGGTCGGATTCTCCGGCAATGTCACCCAACGCGCGAAGACCTCCGCGCGATCGTCGCTCGGACTCGGCTCCGCGGCTTCGCCAAAAATCGGCCGCGGCGTCATCACATCGCCCGCCTTGCCATCGCCCTGGTGAAAATCGAACGGCAGCTTCAGCACCGAGTCCTCTTTGCGCTCCATCGCGATGGGACTGAGGAGCTGGCCGATGCCGTGCCTGATGATGCCGAGCACCGTGCGGAACTGCATCGCGTCGAGGCGTTCATTCTTCCGTTGCTCCGCCGCCTTGCCGCCGTCCTTGGATGCGGCCTTCTCCTTTTTGAAATCATCGAGGATGACCTGCTCGCGCGCCTTGAACGCATCGCGCACTCCGCCGAGCGCCTCGCTCACCGGCTTATTGCCGTAGGTGTAGGCGGCGAGGTGGTAGAACTCCGTCTGCTTCCATTTGTCGAACGGATGATCATGGCACTGCGCGCACTCGATGCGCGTGCCGAGAAAGATGCGCGAGGTGATCGCCATGTTATCCAGCGGCATCTCTGGATCGCGGGCGTAATAGCCGATCGCGCCATTGTCCCACGCGTAACCTTTCGCCGAGAGCATCTCGCGCACGAACTGGTCGTAGGGCTTGTTCGCGCGCAGGCTCTCCTTGATGAACCTCTCGTAGGCGGCGGGCACCACATTCGCCGTGTTCACGAACGTTGATTTGAGCCGCAAAATGTCGGCCCAGAAGTTGTAAAAGTGGGACACGTAGCTATCGCTCGCGAGCAGCGAGTCAATCAGGGCCGCACGCTTGCCGGGTTGCTTCGAGTCGAGAAACACGGACGCCTCCGCCGCGGTCGGGATGCGCCCCGCGAGATCGAGGTAGATGCGGCGGACGAACGTCTCGTCGCTGATGGGATCATTCGCCGAGACCTTCGCTGCTTTCCAATGCGTGGCGAGCAGCGAGTCAATGTGGGCTGCGGCTTGCTGAGTCTCCTGTGGTGTGATCGCGGCGCAGATTGTTGTCGGCACGACGGTTACACAGAGAAGCAAAACAAAGATGCGAAACAGTTTCATGAGAGTGTGTGAGATGTGTGCGTGCGGTCTCAGGCGAAGACCGAGGTGACCGGCTTGCCTTTGTCCGCGAGCTTGAATGGACGACCGTTCGGCGAGAGCACGACCTCCTCCAGCGGCAGCCCGAGCGCTTGGCCGAGGGTCGCGTTGAAATCCGGGATCGTGATTTCGTCGTTTTCCACTTCCTCAGCGGTCTTGTTCGTGGAGCCAAAGACGAAGCCTCCCTTCACACCGCCACCCCACATTGCGGCGGAAAACGCATTCGGGTAATGGTCGCGCCCGAGTGATCCATTGATCTTCGGCGAGCGACCGAACTCCGTCGCCAGCACGACGAGCGTGTCCTTCAACATCCCGCGCGCGTGCAGATCGCTCACGAGTGTTGCGAGTCCGCGGTCGAGCTTTTCGCAGAGGTCGGGTGTCGCGATGAAGTTGCCCGCGTGCGTGTCCCAGCCGTGCAGACTCACTTCCACGAAGCGCACATTTCTCTCCACCAGCCGCCGCGCGAGCAGGCAGCCCTGGCCGAACGGATCGCGTCCGTAGGCATCGCGCAGCTCGGCTTTTTCCTGCGTGAGATCAAAGGCGGCGATGTCCTTGCTCGCCATCATGCGATAGGCACCGTCGTAGGCGCCCGTGTGCGCGCTGACGTTGCGTTGCTTGCCAAAGGTGCGCACGAAATCCGCGTCGAGATCAAGCGCGAGCTTCATGCGGGCGCCGTGCTCGTCCCGGCCCATGCCCTTTTGCAGCTCGATGTCCTTCAGCCCGTTCTCCGGATTGTTCACAAACAGCGGCCCGAGTTCCGGCGAGAAAAACCCCGCGCCGGGATGACGGCTCGCGTTGCCCACATAGACCGAGGACGGCAGAGTCGGATTGCCTGCGCCGCGGAAATGCGCGAGCCACGCGCCCATGCTCGGATGTTTGATCGTGCCGCGCATCTGGTAGCTCGTGTGCATCATGTAATTGCCATGCTCATGCGCGCCCTGTGTGGACGTGAGCGAACGGAACACCGTGCCGTGATGCATCTGCTTCGCCGTGCGCGGCAGATATTCGCCGAGCATCATGCCATCCGCGCTGGTCTGGATCGTCTTCGTCGGCCCCGCGACTTCGCCCTGCTTCGGGTCCCACGAATCCACATGGCTCATCCCGCCATCCATGTAGAGATAGATCACATTCTTCGCCGCGCCGCCTGCTGCGGTGGCTGCGGTGGCTGCGGCGAGCGCGTCACGGGAGAGAAAATTTGGCATCAGCCCCACGCCAAGCAGCGAGCTGGCAGTGCGGGCAATGAAACGACGGCGGGTGAGTTCGTCGGAGCGGAGGAGTGAGTTGTGCATGATGAAATTGGTTTTGGAGAGGCGCAGTAGGAATGGGGGTATGAAAATCATCTCGCCGCATCAGCAGCGACCACGAGCGAGGCATCATCGAAACACACGCTGCCGGATTTCAGGCTGCTGGCCGCAAGCATGAGTTGCACTTCGACACTGCGAGTGCCGGGTGGAGCCTGCGCGGCAAGTTGCGCAGGCACATAGACACCCGGCGGCAGGCCCTGGTGCAGGAAGTGCCGCGCCGAACAGGCAAACTCACGCCCCGCTGAATTAAGGAAGGCGATCTTGAGAACCGCGAACTGACGCTCCGAAAGCGGATCATCGGCAGGCGACATGGCCCACACGGAGGCCTGCACCACCCTGCCCGAGACGTCGCGCGTCTCCACGCGCTGCTTCACGATAGGATAACTTTTGCGACCCGCCCGAATGCGCACCGCATTGCCCGTGCGTCCGGCGGCAATGGC
>JBDNGL010000208.1:0-12591 GCA_041689285.1 Opitutaceae bacterium | reverse complement strand
TGCTCATGTCAGGTGGGCGCTGGTTCTCGCGGATGCGGGGCGGCGCGTCAATGCACTTGCAGGGTCCAGACCTGAGACTGGCGTTGGCCCACCAGCTCAATGGTAAAAGTGCCGGGTTTCAGCGTGCCGCCCGGCACGGTGAGGAGCAGGAGGTTGTCGGCGCGCCGGGTGAGGAGATCGCCGCTGAGTTTTTCCAGCTCGGGCACGAGGGTGATCTGGCTCTCCCGCACATAAAGGTGAACCGGCCCGGGTTGCCATTGGGGATCGGCGACGGTGCAAGCAAAACGGATGAGGTAGGGGAAGAAGGCGTTGGTCGAGGGTGCCGCGCTTACTTGGCTGTAGGCCTGAGGGAGTTGCGGTTGGTCGATGAGGGTCAGGCGCAGGTCGTCACTGAGACCGCCGGCGCGGGCTTGGATTTGCGCGCCATTCACCACCGGCTGGGGATCGGCCGGCCGCTCGACGCGGAGGGAAATCCGCTGGTAACCCGATGCCAGCAGTCGGGTGGTATTGGCGCGGTCCTTCATGTCGCCGTAGGGTGCGAACGCGGGATTGGCCTTCCGGTAGTGCAGGGTCAGCCACGTGTAGGCGCCGAGGGAGACGACGATCACGAGGACAATCCACTTCATGGGCCAGAGTTTGGGTTGAGGGCGCGGCACGGACATTGCAAAGGACATCAACGGCGCCGGAGGCCGGGCGCGCAAATAAATTTGCGCCGGTGCGTGGCCACTGTTTCGTTGGCGGACTTCATGAAGCTCTGGTCCCAGTATTTTATTCCCACCCTCAAGGAAAGCCCGGCGGATGCCGAGATCGCCTCCCACAAGCTGCTGGTGCGCGCCGGTCTGGTGCGCAAACTCAGCGGGGGTCTCTACACTTACCTGCCGCTCGGCCAACGGGTGATGCAGAAAATCACCCAGATCTGCCGCGAGGAACTGGACCGGGCCGGGGCGATCGAGCTCTGGATGCCGCATTTGCACCCAGCCGACACTTGGGCGGCCGGCCCACGCTGGGCGGCGGCGCGTGAAATCATGTTCCGCGCCGACAGCGCCGGCGATGGCAAGCGGGCAGGGCGGGAGCCGGAGTTCGTACTCGGGCCCACCCATGAGGAGATCATCACTCCGCTCGTGAAGGCTGAGATTACCAGTTACCGTGACCTGCCGAAAAATTTTTACCAGATTGCCACCAAGTTTCGGAATGAAATCCGACCGCGCTACGGCCTGATGCGGGCCCGCGAATTCGTGATGATGGACGCCTACTCGTTCGACACCACCGACGAGAACGCGGTGAAGAGCTACTTCGCTATGAAGCGCGCTTACGAAAAATTTTATCGTCGGCTGGGCGTGACCGCGATTGCGGTCGAGGCGGATACCGGTGTCATGGGTGGCAGTTACTCACACGAATTCATGGTGCCGGCGGAAATCGGGGACGACGACGTGATCTACTGCGAAGCCAGTGGCTACGCGGCGAATCGCGAAAAAGCGACCAGTGCCCTAGTGCCGACCGATCACACGGACGCGACCCCGGTTGGAGCCGTCGAAGAATTCGCCACCCCCGGCGTGCTGACCATCGCGGCGCTCGCGGCCGCGCCTTACAGTGTGCCGGCTGACCGGCAGTTCAAGACGCTCGTCTTCATCGGCGATGGGCAGCCATTCCTGATAGTGCTCCGCGGCAGCGACGAATTGGAAGAAGCCAAAATCGGCGCGCTCGGGTTTAACGTTTTCCGTCAGGCGACCGTCGAGGAAATCGAGCCGGTGCTCGGCGCCAAGCCCGGCAGTCTCGGCGCGGTGCGCGGCACGATCAAAAATCCCGCCGCTTTGGCCGGCATCTTTGCTGACCAGGCCATCCGGCTCATTGGCAACGGTGTGACCGGGGCCAACCAGGACGGCTGCCACTTGCGCCACGTGAATGTGACCCGCGATCTTGCGATCACCAAGTTTGGCGACTTCCGCCGGGTGCGCGCGGGCGAACCGGATGTGAAATCCGGTCAACCGCTGCAATCCCGGCGCGGCATTGAGGTCGGCCACATCTTCAAACTCGGCACCAAGTATTCCGAAAAATATGGCGCCGTTTACACCGACGACCAGAAGCAGTCGCACCCGATGGTGATGGGTTGTTACGGCATTGGCATCAGCCGGACGCTGCAGGCCATCATTGAACAAAGCCACGATGCCGACGGCATCATTTGGCCGTGGCATGCCGCACCGTTTCAGGTGCTGGTGTGTCTGCTCGATCCGCAGGACCCGGCGGCCGCGGACGTGGCGAAAACCCTCGCGACGGTGGCCGAAAAGGCCGGCGCCGAAGTGCTCATCGACGACCGTGCCGAGCGGCCCGGGGTGAAGTTCAAGGATGCTGATCTGATTGGTATTCCGCTGCGCCTCACGGTCGGCGGCAAGGGCCTGAAGGAAGGTATCTTTGAACTGAAATGGCGCGCGGGCAAGGAAGTCACCAAGGTGCCCTTGACCGAGGCAGAGGCACAGATTGCCGCCGCGATCGCGGCGGCCGCGGGCAAGGCATGATCCCGACTGTGGCTAAGACGCAGACCACACCTGAGACGGGCACGGAGACCGAACTGGCCATGCAGGGCCGCTGGAAGGTCGTAGTGCTGAATGACCCGGTGAACCTGATGTCGTATGTCGTCATGGTTTTCAAAAAAGTCTTTGGTTACGACGAGAACACCGCGCGCCGGCACATGCTCGAAGTCCACGAGCAAGGCCGCTCGGTGGTTTGGTGCGGTCTGCGGGAGAAGGCCGAGGCCTATGCGTTTACGTTGCAGCAATGGCACCTGAGTGCCATTTTGGAAGCCGATGAAGCGCATTGAGGTCAAGTTGAGCCTGCCCATCGTCGCGCCCCTGCTCGATGTGCTCAAAGCGGCAGCCGGTGGCTTGGAGCGCACGCTTGCCGCCCCGCCGGCCATGCAGGACTTGGAGGCGGAATTTCATGGTGCCTGGATGCAGGATCTGTTGCAGGGCCAAAACGAGGACGTGCGCGCGCTGCTGGCGCTCTTTAACGAGGAGTTTTTCACCGAGGGCGTGGTGGCCTTTGATGATGACAACGCCGAGACGGTGGTGCGGGCGTGCGCCGCAGTGCGGTTGCGGCTGCGAGCCCAGCACCTCCCCGGCCTGACCGAGGAGGTGCTCGAAAGCGGCGAATCCGAGCTGGCGCAACTGTCCGAGCCGGTCCGCAAGGCCTTCCTGTGCTACTTGTTTCTCGCGACCCTGCAGGAATTGATCATCCAGCACCTCGAATCCTCGATCATCGAGTCGTAGGCGGCGTCGATTTGCGAACAATCCTCGGATTCGCATTTGACGTGAGCAGTCGCCCACCTAGCTTAATGGCAACACCCTGCAGTGTTCGAGGTGCTTTCATTAAACAGCTCTTCGCCTTTGAAACATTAAGGGAACTGAAACCGCCGCGGAAGCTGCTCGGCCGTAAACCGGAAAGCAAACGCTGTGGAGGAGGTGCCCACCTATACATAAAAAGGACCAGAGCCTTTGGGCATACGGCACAGGCGGGGTGTCACTTTCAAACCACTAAACCACATGGATAGACTGCCCTACTACCAACTGCTGCACATTCTCTCGCTCATCGTGCTCACGGCCCACACGTTCATGGCGTTCGCCAACCCGGCCCGCGAGAATCGCCGGCAGACGCTCATTATCACCGGGGTCGCCGCGCTCCTGATGTTCATCAGCGGTTTCGGCATGCTCACCTTGCTCAAGATCCCTTTCGCCACCGGCTGGGTAATTGTGAAGACGGTCTGCTGGCTCGGTCTCGCGTCGCTCGCCGGCGTGGTCTATCGCCGCGCCCAGCTCCGCGGATTGTTAAGCTACACCGCCATGAGCCTGATCACACTGGCGCTCGTCATGGTGTTCTTCCGGCCGGGCTTCTGAGTCTGGACCGCGTCCGCCATGAGCGGCCCAGCTGATACCCCGCAGAGTGTGTGCGGGCTGTGGATTGATGCGGATGGCATTGCCCACCTCGCCCTGGCCGGGGCCGAAGGCGCGCGGTTCGAAACGACGGCCAAATTCAGTCCTTTCGCCTGGCTGACGGCAGCGGCCGGGGAAATCGCTGTCGTCGGTGTGAAGGTGGAATCCTTATCGGGCACCGGCGTTTTCAACCGGCTCGCTCACGCGGAGAGTCCGGCGGCCTATGCCAGATTGCAGGAATCGGTGCCGCGTCATGCCCTGGATGTGCTGCGGCCGGAGGAAAGCCAGTATCTGCTGCAAAACCACGCGCGGCTCTATGCCGGGCTGAATTTCGGCCAGTTGCGCCGGTGCCAGCTCGACATCGAGACCGGCTCGGGCGACGGCCACTTCAGCGATGCCGCCAAACCGGACGATCGCGTGCTGGCGATCGGTTTGCGCTGCGGCCCGCGCGAACGCTTGCTCGTGCTCGAAGACTTGACCGATGCGGCGGAAAAGCGGCTGCTCACGCAATTCAACGCGGCGCTGCAGGAGGAAGATCCCGACACCATCGAGGGACACAACCTCTTCAAGTTTGACCTCAACTACCTGCGCCTGCGTTGCAAACGCCACAGGGTGCCCTGCGCGTGGGGCCGTTTTGGGCGACGGGCGACTTTCCGCAACAGCCGGCTCAAGGTCGCCGAGCGCTGGATTGATTTTCCGCGCTGTGATCTGCCGGGGCGCGCAGTTGTGGACACGTATCTGCTCGTGCTGCTCTACGATATCACGACGCGGGAGCTCACGTCTTTCGGACTGAAGGAAGTCGCCGTGCATTTTGGCATCACGGATGAAGCGAGCGCGGAGCGCACGTACCTCGCTGGTAATCGGATCTTCGAGGCTTATCGGGATGACCGGGCGAAGTTTTTGGCCTATCTGGGTGACGACCTGCGGGAAACTCAGGGCATCGCCGACCTGCTGCTCCCGACTTATTTTGAGCAGACGAAGACTTTTCCGATTCTCCTTCAGGAGGCCACGCTGCGCGGCACCACGGGCAAGATCGACCTGCTTTTTCTGGAAAGCTATTATCACGCGCGCCACGCCTGTCCTGTCCCGGTGGAGGTCGCGGCGTTTGCAGGCGGCTACACCCGCAGTTTTGTGGAAGGGGTGTTCAAACACGTGCTGCACTTCGATGTGGCCTCCCTGTATCCGAGTTTACTGCTCCATATCGGTCGAAATCCCGGCAACGACGCGCTGGGTGTTTTCATTCCATTGCTCACGACGCTCCGGGACTACCGTTTGAAATTTAAGCAATTAGCCAAAAGTGGCGCGACCGAGGCGGAGCGCGCCGAGGCGCAGGCCCGACAGGCCAGTTACAAGATCCTGATTAACTCGTTCTACGGCTATCTCGGTTTTTCCGGGGCTCGGTTCGGTGACGGCCAGCTCGCCGCTGAAGTGACCTTGCGCGGGCGGGAAATCCTTCAGCAGCTCCTGGACGCGTTTGCGCAACATGGCTGCACTCTGCTGGAGGCAGATACCGACGGCATCTACCTGTCATCGGAACGTTATTATCCGGAGCCGTCGGCGCTGCTGGCGCGGGTCGCACCGATTCTCCCGCCGGGCATCGAACTCGAATACGACGGACGCTACGAGGTGATGTGGTGTTACAAGGCCAAGAACTACGCGCTCTACGACGGCAAAAAAATCACCCTGCGGGGCAGCGCGTTGCGGTCGCGCGGCATCGAGCCTTTTTTGAAAGAACTCAGCGATCAGTTTGTCCGCTTCATTCTCGGGGCTTCGCCCGACTCACCGTTGGTGCTGCTTGAAGCCACGAAACGCCAGCTGGCCGCGCGCGAGTTGCCGGTGACGGCCGTGGCTAAGACCGAGGCACTCAGTATGAATCCCGATGCCTACGAAAAATTTATCGCCGGAGGCGGCAAACCCCGCCGGGCCAGCGCCGAGGCTGCGCTGCAGATGAATCCGCGGCCGCGGATGGGCGACCGGGTAAGCTATTATATACTTCCCAAGGCCAAGGGGCAGTCCAGCGACTGGCAGCGCGCGCGACCGGTCGCGCGCTACGATGCAACCACCGCGCCCTACGATCCGCAATACTACCTCGGCAAGCTCGACGACTGGATCGAGCGCTACGGCAGGTTCATCGGAGCGGTCCCGACCGGTGGTGAGCAAGGAGAACTGTTGTGAGCGCAGGACTAGGACTCACGCCCAACGCAGGTCGTTTTTCGTAATCGGCAGGGTGCGGATGCGTTGGCCGCAGGCGGCGAAGATGGCGTTGCAGATGGCCGGGGGCACCACCGGATAGCCGGGCTCGCCGAGGCCGGTCGGTGGGTTATCACTTTGAATGAAGTGCACGCTGATGGCGGGCGACTCCGGCAGCCGGAGTAGGGGAAAGTCGTGGAAGTTGCTCTGCACCGTGCGGCCTGACTCGAAGGTGATTTCCTGAAACCAAGCCATGCCGAGGCCGTCGATCACGGAACCCTGCATCTGGTTTTCGGCACCGCTGAGGTTGATGATCGGGCCGACATCGGCGACGGCGGTGACGTGCTTCACGCGCAGCGTGCCTTCCGTTGACACCGCGACATGGGCGACCATCGCAACATAGCCCTGATGGCTGAAATGGAAGGCGATGCCGCGGCCTTCACCGCGGGGCAGTGGGGAGCCCCAGCCGGATTCTGCGGCAGCTTTGCTAACGACGCCCTTCATGCGGCCGGTGCTGTAATGCGCCCCGCGGCCGTCGGTTGGCGGCACCAGTCGGTCTTCACCTAGTAGTTCAAGTCGGAACTCCACAGGATCGCGGTCGGCGGCATGGGCCAATTCGTCGATGAAACTTTGCATGACGAAGGCGAGTCCGTTGCTGCCCGGTGCCCGCAGCGGACCGGTCGGCACCATTGTTGAGATGATGGACTGCTCCAGCCGGTAGTTGGGGATGAAACGCGCCGGTAGCTCATCCGGACTCAGGCCGCCGCCCGAGGTCG
Source organism: Opitutaceae bacterium (assembly GCA_041689285.1). GTDB lineage: Bacteria > Verrucomicrobiota > Verrucomicrobiia > Opitutales > Opitutaceae > UBA2377. The sequence goes on along the minus strand of JBDNGL010000208.1, from coordinate 5,702 downwards.
GAGACTGGGTGGAGTTGAAACCGAAGGTGATAAAATGATTGTGCCAGGCGCTGAACTGGCCGGCGGCGTCCACGGCACCCTTGAGGTGGTGGAACCCGGCGGGGCGGAAGAAGCAGTGGCGCATGTCGTCTTCGCGGGTCCAAGTGAGCTTCACCGGCGCGTTGACGCGCAAGGCGATCGCGGCGACCTCGACCATGTAGTCGTTGCGCAAGCGCCGGCCAAACCCACCGCCGGCGCGGATCAGATTCAGCTTCAGGCTTTCCTTGGGTAAATTGAAGGTGCTGGCGACCAAGTCCCGGCCCGATCCCGGTGTTTGCGAGGTGGTCCAGAATTCAAGACCGCCATCACGCGCCCAGGCCGTGCAGCCTTGCGGTTCGAGGGTGGCGTGATTGAGGAACGGATAAAAATAATCGGCTTCGATGGTGGTGGCAGCGGAATTGAAGGCGGCGTCCACATCGCCGTCATTACGGACAGGTTCACCACGGGTGCGACCGAGTTCGGCGGCGCGAGCGGCATAGCTGGCGGTGGAGTGGCCGACGCCGGCGCGCTCATCCCACTCGGCTTCCAGTTGGGCCTTGGCTGAAAAAGCTGCCCAAGTGGAATCGGCGACGATGGCTACGCCCGGCAGCAGACCGGTGATGTCGCCGGTGCCTTCGACCGCAAAGGCATCACGCACCCCAGGGAGGGTTTTGAGGTGGTCAATATTCGCCCGCACCAACTTGCCACCGAAGACAGGGCATTTCGTGTAGGCGGCGTAAACCATCCCGGGCAGTTTGATATCCATGCCGAACTGAGCGCGACCGGTCACGATATCGGGATTATCCACCCCACCGACGCGGGAGCCGAGCACGCGGAATTCGCTGTCGCTCTTCAGGCGGACATTGCGCTCATCGGGAATGGGCAGGGTCGCGGCAGTGGTGGCGAGTTGACCATAGGTGAGAGACCGGCCGGTGGCGGCGTGCACAACGCGACCGTTGTCGGTGGTCAGTTCATTGACACGCACGCTCCAGATTTGCGCGGCGGCCGTGATCAACATGGCGCGGGCGGTGGCCCCGGCGCGGCGCAGCAGCATGTAGTTGTCCGGGGTCGAGCGACTGCCGCCGGCAAATTGCGCGCCAACATCGTCGCGCAGCGCGGCCTGCTCGATCACGATGGTGGAAAAATCCGCGTCCAACTCCTCCGCCACGATCATCGGCAGGGAAGTTTTCACGCCTTGGCCGGTTTCGGGATTCTTGGCGAGAATGGTGATGATGCCCTCCGGGGTGATTTTGATGAACGGACTGGGGGTGAAAACCTTCGCGGTGTCGTCGAGCGCACCAGCCGCTTGTCCAAGGCTGTTGTTGGGCAGGGCCAGACTTAACACAAAGCCGCCGCCGGCGAGCGAGGACACACGGATGAAATCGCGGCGGGAAACTGGAAGCGGTAGTGGTTTCATTGTCCGCCCTCCTTTTGCAGGGCAACGGCGGCAGCTTTCACTGCCGACCGGATGCGCACATAAGTGCCGCAGCGACAGAGATTGCCTGCGAGGGCTTGATCGATTTCGTCGTCGGTGGGTGTGGGGTTGTCCCGCAGGAAGGCGGCGGCGGTCATGATCTGCCCGGCCTGACAATAGCCGCATTGCGGCACGTCGTGTTCACACCAGGCGGTTTGCAGGGCGTTGAGACCGTCGGGCGAAAGTCCTTCGATGGTCGTGAGGGCGGCGTCACCGAGGTCAGAAACTGGCAGCATGCAGGAACGCACGGCGGTGCCGTTGAAATGGATGGTGCAGGAACCGCAGAGCCCGCGACCGCAGCCGTATTTGGTGCCGGTCAGGTTGAGGTGATCGCGTAATACCCAGAGCAAAGGCGTGTCGGCGGCGACGGCGACTGTCCGGGTCCCGCCATTGAGGTTCAGGGTGTAACTGGGCATGGTTGCAGGGAAGAGAGGGTTACTCGGCGGCGGTGCGCTTGACGACCCAGTTCACAATGGCGGCATCATCGTGTTCATGCCGCCAGACTAGGGCGAGAAATTCAGCCGGCAGGATATCATGGATCTTAAAAAAATTTCGGTCACCGCCGCAGCAATACATCAGCGAGGACGGCAGTTCACCGCGTAGCTTGGCCTTGGTCTTGGGGATGATGCGGGGCAGCCACTCGATGCCTTGGGTCGCCGCGGATTTGGCTGGAAGCGTGTCGGCGTCGAGCAGGCTAACCAAGGGCTGGCGACTCTGCACGTTGAGGAAATAGTCGCGCCGGACGAGTTCGATGGCGAGGGCCTGGTCGTAGCCGGGTTCGCCGTAATTATGGTGATCCTCGGCGTAATCGTAGAGGTTCTGGGGCTTCAGCCCATTGGCGGTGAGCCAGGCGGTTTCGACGGAGTTGAATAATTCGGCGGGCTCGCGCTGACCTTGGGCATACTGACTAACGGCTAGGTCATAGAGGGCGCGGAACTGCTGGGGGAAATCGTAATTTTGCATGGAAGGGAGTCACCAAATGAAATCGAGAAAGCAGACAGGGCAACCGTGGATTAAATATTCCGATCCATGCTTAGCCTAGCAATGGGCTGGGGCGGGCAACCGAGTGGCCGCTGGCACGCGGCCCGTGGTAAATCTTCGCATCGCGGCCAGTAAAGGCGGTTGGCTCTTGCCGCTCTTGAATCGACTGCGGTCACGCAGGGCGGTTAAGCATCTATCCGAAAACCAAGCTGGTGGAGGGCTCGCGTTCCTGCGAGCCGAGCCCCGACCCGCAGGGAAGCGGGTCCTCCAAATTCCTTCGTCCGCTCTTTGGGTTAGAGTTTATTCGGATAGGTTTTATAGATAACTGGTCCCCGCCTTTGGCTCCTTTTCAGTGTGTTCGACGGTGAGGAGTGCAAGACTGGTTCGTCGCTGATCACTCAGTCCGCCGGGCGGAAATCGATGAGGCGTTTGAAGCGGTCCACCCGCTCGACCACGACATCGAGCCGGCCATTGAGCTCTAAGCGGCGTTTGTGTTTACGGCCAGTGAGCATCGTGCCGGCGCCGTTGAGCACATAGTGATCGTCGCTGAGGAAGGCGGTGGGCACGAAGCCGAAGGTCATGGATTCGATGAGTTCAACGAAACAACCGTGTTGACGCACATCGGTGATGACGGCAGCGAAACGCGTGCGCGGCTTGCGGTCGAGTTCGCGCTCGAAGAACTCGAGGAGCTTGATCTTCACGCTGTCGCGTTCGGCCTCAGTGCTGTTGATCTCCGTGAGGCTGAGGTGTTCGCCGAGCGCGTCCACGCGTTTGAGATCGTAACCCGGGCCGTGCGCTCGGGTGGAGGGATAGCCGGCGTGCTTGATGAGATAACTGTCGAACACGCGGTGGACGACGAGGTCGGCGTAGCGACGGATCGGCGAGGTAAAGTGAGTATAATCTTTTTTCGCGAGACCGTAATGGCCGTCGGGCTTGGCGCGGTAACAGGCCTTGCGCAGGCTGCGTAGCAATTGCGTCCGCAGGGTATAGCCTTGGGCGTGAGTGGAGAGGATTTTCAGCAGCTTGACCACTTCCGCGCGCTTGGTCAGGTCGCCGGTCAGGATTTGGAAGGTGCCGAGGAGCTGGCGCAGTTCGCCGAGTTTTTCTGGATCCGGGTCGTCATGCACGCGGTAGAGCGAGGGCAGGCGTTGGATGCGCGTGACGTGGGCGACGGCCTCATTGGCGGCCAGCATGAACTCCTCGATGAGTTGGTGACTCTCGTCGTTGACGATTTTCTCTAGCCGGTCGGCGTAGCCCTCGGGATCGACGAAGATTTTTGTCTCGGGCATGTCGAGATCAAGACTGCCATTTTCCATGCGGTTGCGTCGCAGTTTCAACGCGATGCGCCACAGTGCGCGCACCCAAGTCTGGAGATCGGTCAACTCGGCATCAGTCAGACTGCTCAGTGCCCGGCCGGTGGGGCCGGTCTGGTGCTTGGGTGGTAGCGGGAGCGCCCGGATTTTATCGAGGTCGTGCTCGTTCAACAGAGCGAAGGCCTGTTTGTAGGTGGGCCGTTTGCGGCTGCGGATGACGGTGTTGGCGTAAGCGGTGTGGCGCAGCGTGCCGTGCTTGTTGAAGGTGAGAAAGACGGCCTTGGTCAGGCGGTCCTGACCTTCGACGAGTGAACACAGCCCGTTGGAAAGTTTCTCGGGCAGCATGGGTATAACCGTGCCGACGAGATAGGTCGAGTTGCCGCGGTGCTGGGCCTCGCGGTCGAGGCCGGTGCCGGGTTTCACGTAGGCGGAAACGTCGGCGATGTGAATACCGATGCGCACCTCGTCCTGTTCCAATTGCTCGTAGGACAGCGCGTCGTCGAAGTCCTTCGCATCATCGGGATCGATCGTGAACGTGGGCACCTCGCGGTAATCCAAACGGTTGGTGCGATCGCTGGGGTTGACGCGGTCGGGCAGGACGGCGGCTTCGCGCTCGACAGCGGTCGGAAACTCGGTCGCGAGATTGTATTTTTCGAAAATCCCCAGCAGTTCCGCGCGCGGCTCGTGGGTGCGACCGAGGCGGGCGGTGATCTGGCCGCTCAACGCATCGCGACGATTGTGCCAGTCATCAAGAGTGACGACGACCTTGTCGCCGGCCTGCGGCACGGGTTTGAGCGCAGCCTTGGCCGGGTCCGGCACGAGGATTTGGAGCGGAAAGCGGGGATCATCCGCGTTTACGGTCCAATGCCGGCCGCTGCGCTGGAGATTACCGACGATGGTGCCGCGGCCGCGTTCTAGCACCCGGGTGACTTGACCGATTTTTTCACCGGGGCGCTTGCCTTTGCGGCCGGGGAAAATTCGCACAGCCACAAGATCGCCGGGCAGGGCGGTGTGGGTCTCCTCGGGAAAGATCTGGAGGGCCGGCTCGCGTTTGTCACCGGGCCCGCCGTCCGCATCGGCCAGAATCACGAAGGCTGATCCACCCGCGCGAAACTGGATGCGGCCGATCAACTCTTCGCGCTCCAGCCGATGGTTTCCACTGGCCGCTGTCGGCGAACTGGCCGCTGCGGTCGAGGCAGCGTTCTTGCCGCGATGACGGCTGGGTTGGAATATCGCCCGCGCCGGAGGTTTGGCGCTGGCTTGCGGTGTCGCCGGGCTGCGCCGCAGTTCGAGGCGTTCACCCTGGCCGCGCTGGATCACTTTTTGCGCGAGGAGCCGACGGACTTCATGGGCGAGCTGGGGGCGTTGCTTTTTGTTAAGGCCGAGGCGTTGGAGGAGGGCCAGCTCGTTGGCGGGACGATAGTCAGGGTCACGCAGATGGCTGAGAAGGCTTTCACGAAGATTCATAGGTTAAGATCTGATGGCGCGGCGCGCAGGCCGTGCTTTGGAGGTGGACTGATGAAATGCGCCCACCCAATATGGGGCGATGAAAATCGTCCACGTCGCCAGTGAAATGTTCCCCTACATCAAGACGGGCGGATTGGCGGATGCAGTGGGCGCGCTCACCGGCACGCTGGCGGATCGCGGGCACGAGGTGGCGGTCTTCCTGCCGGGTTACCGGCGGGTCTTGGAGCATCCGGCGGCGGCCGATGCCACCCGGCGGTTGCGACTCAAGATCGAGATGGGCGACGACTTTCAGGCCGGCGAGGTCCGAGTTTTCAACCCACGGCCCAACCTCACCGTTTACTTAGTCATTCGCGAAGAATATTTCGACCGGGCCAACCCGTATGGCACGGCGGAGCGCGACTACGAGGACAACGCCGATCGCTTTATCTTCTTCGCGAAGGGGGTGGTTG
>JBDNGL010000207.1:0-3062 GCA_041689285.1 Opitutaceae bacterium | reverse complement strand
TGTTGAAAAAAGCGGGCGTAGCGAGAATAGCGGTGGTGGTGGTGTGGGCGGCGGACATGGGGAAATTTTTACTGTCACCAAAGCTATGGCGGACAGGTTGGGCGGAAGAGGGTGGGTTGTCCTGTCGTGGGTCCGCCTTCGGCAGGGCTTGGGCTGGTAATTCCTCTGCCAGCTACGAAGGAAAATTGGTGCCCGGGGTGGGACTCGAACCCACACACCTTTTCAGGTCACAGATTTTAAGTCTGTTGCGTATACCATTCCGCCACCCGGGCGCATCGCCGGGACTGTCGGACGAGAGCGGCGGAGCGTCAACTCCGGGTGCAGGCTGGTTTTGGGTTTAGAAATGGACCTTGCCGACGGGCGCGGGGATGACCACGTTCCGCCGCTGTGAAAATCGGTTTACTCGGCGGGAGTTTCGATCCCGTCCACTTTGGCCATTTGATGGCGGCGCAGGATGCCTTGGAGCAGCACGGGCTCGACCGGGTCATCCTCGTGCCGGCGGCGCAGGCGCCACTCAAGTCCAACGATGTGCAGTCGTCGGCTGAGGACCGCCTAGCAATGCTGCGCGCGGCCACAGCATGGGATGACCGGTTTGAAATTTCCGACTACGAACTGCGCAAGGGCGGCATTAGCTATACCGTGGAGTCGGTGCGGCACTTCCGGGAGCTTTACCCGCAGGATCACCTTTACTGGATCATCGGTGGCGATCAGCTGCCCAAGCTGCATCTGTGGAAAGACATCAGTGAGCTGGCGCAGATGATTGAATTCATCTTCTTGGAGCGGCCCGGCCATCCGGTGCGGGAGCATCCCGATATACCCGGCCTGCGGCTGCTGCGGTGCGACGGGCATCTGCTGGCGATCAACTCCACAGAACTGCGCAACCGCGTGCGCCGGGCGCTGTCGCTCGATTATTTCGTGCCGCACAAGGCGATTGTGTATATCAAGGAAAAGCACCTGTATCTGCAAAACAAAGGATGAACACCTCACCACTCCCACCGCTCGAATTGGTCAAACTGTGCGCCCGCGCCCTTGACGAGAAGAAGGCCGAGGACCTGCGCGTGCTCGATGTGCGCGAGCAATCCTCGATCACGGACTACCTCGTGCTGGCGACGGGCAATTCGGAACCTCACCTGCGTGCCCTGCGGGTGGAGCTCGAAAAGGCGATTGATGCCTCGGGCACCCACATTGTCGGCATGGATGTGGCGCAGGAGAGCGGCTGGCTGGTGGTGGATGCGTTTGATGTGATGGTCCACGTCTTCACGGCGGAAAACCGGAAGAAATACCGGCTGGAGAATCTGTGGAAGGACGCGCTCGAGGTCTCCGTCCCCGGCCTGCTTGCGCGCACGGTGGCCAAGAAGAAGCCGGCGGTCCGGAAGAAAACAGCGGTGAAAAAAGCCACCAAAAGGCCGGCGACCAAGAAAACCACGGTGAAGCCGCGGGCGAAGCAGGCGTAAGTCGGAGGGCGTTTTGCCTTTGGCCAGCTACACGATCGCTTAGTCGTGGCGTTAAGGCTGCTCGGTCCGACCTGCCACGCTAGCCGCGCCGAGTGCAGTGACGCAGCTACTTACTGACACTCTCGGCATCCAAAACACGGAGGGATGACGACTGGGTTGCCACTCGTGGCTGCGCTCAGAACGAATACCCGAGTGAACTGGATACGCGCTGGTCGGTGCGGTTGTTCCGATTGAGGATCGCGTTGTCGTATTCGTATTCGTAGCGTAGGTTCAATGAGACCCGCTCGGTGATCTTGCCCTGGACGGTGCTGTTGAAGCGCACCTTGTAGTTGTCGGCTTCCTCGCGGATGGAGGCGAGATTGGTGAGGACCGTGCGGGTGCCTGAATCGGGGGAGAAGAGGGCATTCAAGTCTTGGGAAAACGTCAGGCGGCCATTAATCTTGTGGGAGTAGTCTTGGAAGAATTCCCCAAAGACACTTGTGCCGTTCTCAAACCCGGCTGCCTCGCGGTATTGGAGGGTAAGCCCGCCGCCGACAGAGGCTTTGTTGCGTTCGCCTTGAAGGAACTTGTAACCCATGCCTAGATTTTGCTCGGCGTTGAGGTCCACCTTGGCGACGCGATCACTGAAGTAGCTCGTGTTGGTTTGGGCGAAAATTTTGTCGGAAAGCTCCCGCCGCCAGCGGAAGCTGGCATCACGACGATCAGTGGTGATGCGGCTGAAACTTTCGCCGTATAGGTAGCGAGCGTTGAGGCGGTAGTCATTGTTCGCTTTGGTCAATTGGGTTTCCCCGCGGAGGTTGATGGTGGTGGTTTCGTTGCGCCCGGTCTGGTTGTTCAAGCCAAACTCGACCTTTCCCCGCCACTTGCGCATCGGCGGGGTCTTGGGTGCGGGGCGGGGGATATCGGCATCGCGCAACCGCACCTGTTCAATGACAGGGGGGAGACCGACGAGACTATCCGCCGGAATTTCAGGGGATTCCAGAATGGCCGCTTCGGATTCAGCGACGACCAAGTCGCCCAATACCTGTGAGCGAAAATAGATCTTGCCATCCGTCCGACGGATTACCTCTCCACTCAGCTTATCTCCATTATTGAAATGGAGTTCCGCTGCTGAAGTGGTTTGAGGAATTGAGAGGAATAGAGCAAATGCGAGCCCAGAGACTCCGCAGGAACGCGAACACTGCAGAAAACGAAGGAAAAGGTTGAACTCGATACGTAAACTCATTCTGCGGTGTGTGGTTATATAAGGTCTAGCCGGAGCGGCGAATTTTGCGAGGCCCAATCCCAGATTATTGGCAGATTACGTCACAATTCTACGGTGAATGTTTCCAGAACGGAGCCTGTATCCCTTCGGTATTTACACTTTTTTAAGCTTGAGCCAGCGGGACTAATGATGATGATTTGCACCACTGCTCGCTCCTGAGCTTCGTTAATCATAATCCATACATCATATGAAAAAGAATAACTCACAAGGTTTCACCCTCGTTGAAATCATGATCGTCGTCGTCATCATCGGCCTTCTGGCCGCCATGGCGATCCCGGCCTTCCAAAAGGTCCGTCAGTCCTCCCAAGACAAAGCCGTCCTCAACAATGCTCGTCAGCTCTCCG
>JBDNGL010000206.1:0-7645 GCA_041689285.1 Opitutaceae bacterium | reverse complement strand
TCATCCCTGATCTTCTCGATCGGGGCAGGTGACGGACCACGCAATTCCACCCGCTTTCCCAGCACCTGCTCCACCCGGCGGCTCCATTGTTCGGTGAAAAATTTTAGCTTCTCCACATTCGGACCGCGAAAACGGTGCTGGATGAGATGCCGGAACGGGGGGTAGTTGAAATCGCGCCGCAGCTTCAGTTCCGCCTCGGCGAAGCCGGCATAGTCGGCATGCCGAGAAAATTGAATGGCCTCCGCCTGCGGCGTGAAAGTCTGCACCACCACCTCGCCCGCCCGTTCGCCGCGCCCGGCCCGGCCCGCCACCTGCACGAGTAGTTGGAAGGTGCGCTCGTTGGCCCGGAAATCGGGGATGTGCATGGAGATATCGGCATCCACCAGACCGACCAGGGTCACGTTCGGAAAGTCGAGTCCTTTGCCGATCATCTGCGTGCCCACCAAGATATCAATCTTCCCGGCCCGAAACTGGCTGAGAATCTCCCGGAAGCGGTTCTTTTTCCCCATCGTGTCGGTATCCATCCGTTCAATGCGCGCCCGCGGCAGGATGCGCCGGACCGCCTCCTCAACACGCTGGGTGCCCAGCCCGCGCCAGCGAATCTTGGGGGAGCGACATTGGGGACACACCACCGGCGCGGTGCGCTGTTCGCCACACAGATGGCAACGCAGGGTCTCATCAGTGCGATGATAGGTCAGCGCAATGCTGCAATGCGCGCATTCCTCAATGTGCCCACATTCGGTGCACAACATTGAGGACGAATACCCGCGTCGGTTGATGAACAGGATCGTCTGCTCTTTGCGCTCGAACCGCGCCTGCATCCCGTCCACCAGCTTGCGTGACAGCGTCGTCAGCCCGCGGGAACGCATCGTTTCGATGCGCATGTCCACCACGTCGATGTGCGGCAACTGTCGGGCATCGACCCGTTGTTTCAGTTCCAGCAGGCCATAACGGCCACTGCGCGTGTTGGCGAAACTCTCCAGCGATGGGGTCGCCGAGCCGAGCAGACAGACTGCCTGGTTCAGCTTTGCGCGATAGACCGCGACATCGCGGCCGTGATACCGCGGCGTCTCGTCTTGTTTGTAAGCCGGCTCGTGTTCCTCATCCACGACGATCAGCTGGAGATTCTGCACCGGGGCGAACACCGCTGAGCGCGCCCCCACCACCACCCGCGCCTCGCCCGTCGCCAGTGCCAGCCACCCATCGAGCCTCTCGCCTTCGCTCAAGTGACTGTGCCACACCACGCATTTGTGCCCCGGCGCGATCGCCTCCAGCCGCGAACGCAGTCGGGCCACGGTTTGCGGGGTCAGCGCCACTTCCGGCACAAGGAAAATCACCCCGCCACTCGCCTTGAGGGCGGTATCGATCGCATGCAGATAGACCTCGGTCTTGCCCGACCCGGTCACACCATGTAGCAAGGTCACGCCAAATTTTCCACGCCCTAAACTCGCCTCCACTCCCGCCACCGCCGCCAACTGCTCGGCGTTAAGTTGCGGTGGCTGGGAGGCCACGCGTTCGCCGTCGCCAAAATCGTCCAGATAAGCCTCCCGATGCACGCGCCGCGCTTCTTCCTTGATCACTCCGCGTTTGACCAAGGCGGCGGCCACCGCCGCCGTCTGCTCCAGCCGGGCCAGCACCAGCCCTTTCTGCTGGGGTTTGAATTGTTGGGCCAGAAAACGGTATAGCCGCGCTTGCTGCGGAGCGCGTTTCTCCATGAGCGCGAGTTCCTCCGGCGTCAGGATCTGGGCCACACTGAGAAGTTTCTCTTGTTTTACCGTAGCGCCACTGCGCACCGCCACCGGAATCATGGTCTCAATGATGGTGTCGAGCGGAGCGGCGTAATAGCCCGCCATCCAACGGGCGAGGTGGAGCAATTCATCGGTCAGGGCCGGAAAGGGGTGCACGACCTGCGCCACCGCTTTCAGCTTATCCAAGGGGAAATCCCGCGGCGCCCCGATTTCGCCTACAATCCCCAACTGCAGGGCGCGGCGCACGGGCACGCGCACCAGCGAACCGACCCCGAGGGTCGTGCGTAGGTTCTCTGGCACACGGTAGTGCAGGAGCTTGTCGAAACCAGCCAGTGGATGGACACCCACAATCATGGCCCGGATGACGGCGGGCCGCTGACAGCATAGCAAACCCGAACCGACCCGCAGCTGTTTTCCCGACGACGAACGGATTGACAGCCATCGGCCGGCGACAAACTGTTTGCCCGTGAGTTTTACCGCCGCCCGTGAAAAATTTCGTGATTTTCTGACCCGTAAGGGCCTCCGCGTCACGAACCAGCGGTTGGCCATCTTCGCCACCGCTCACACGCAGACCGAGCACTTTACCGCCGAGCAGTTGCTCGATTTGGCCCGCAAGATAGACAGCTCCGTCTCGCGCGCCACGGTTTACCGCACCCTACCGATCATGATCGAAAGCGCCTTGCTCCGGGAGGTTGATATCGGGTCCGGCGAAAAATTTTACCTGCCGACCACCAATAACAGCACCCAAGTCGCGCAGGTGGTGTGCGTGGACTGCGACCGGATTTTTGAAATCAGCGCCCCATTCATGGAATGGTATGGCAGCACCGTCTCCTCCAAGATCGGCCTGACCCCCGTCAGCCAGCGCCTGCAGGTCAGCGCGCATTGCAACGCCTGGCGCGATACCGGCGCCTGCCCGCGCCGCGCCTGAACCCACATGGCCAAAGAATCTGACAGCGCTTATGAAATGGGTTTCTTCGAATCAGTGCTGCGCCGCTCCCCGGATTACACCGAAGTGGTCGAGATTCTCGGCGGGCTCTATACCAAAACCGGCCGCATCGCCGACGGCCTGCGCATGGACCGCCGGCTGGTGAAGCTGCGACCCGCCAGCGCCACCGCGCATTACAACCTCGCCTGCAGCCTGGCCTTGTCAAAGCGGCAGGTCGCCGCCCTCCGCGCCCTGAACCATGCCGTCAAGCTGGGTTATGAGGATTTTGACTGGATGTCCCAAGATCCCGATTTGGCAGACCTGAAGAAACATCCCGGTTTTCTCGACCTGCTGGAAAAACTCAAGCCGCAGAGTTGAGGCCGAGAGCCCATCGGGCAGGGCCAAGCACACAGACTACGCCCGCCAACGGGTTACTGACATCGTGCGGGGTGCCGCCGCCAGCCACTCAGCGCAGGCCAAAGACCAGCTGTAGCACCAACCGCAGGTCTTCACCCGGCACCCATTCGCCGCGGCGCTGCACGACGAGGGTCTTGCTGCGCTGCCGGCGTTCGACGGCTTCATTGACCTCCACGATCCGCACCTCATTCGGGCGCATCCCCGCCACTTCGGTCGTGGTGAGTGCGCGCCAACGGAAAGGCAGGCCAGTCCAATCGCACCACACCTCCCAGCCACCGGGCAGAAACGGTCGGTTGGGCTCCACTAGTTCGGGATAGCGCTCCACAAAATCTGGTGTGCGCAGGCTCGCGATCTGGAATTTCACGACCGGCTCCAGCTGCCGCAAGTAATCACGAAAGTTGCCCACACGGCCCGACCGATGTTGCTGATAAAAATCGAGCGGATCAAAACCCAGTAGGTTCATCCCGTTGTAAGGACCGTGCTGATTAGGGCTGCCAAATTTTTTCCAGTCATACCAAGATTGGAAATTCTTCGTTAACATCAGGCCCATCTCGAAGTGCAGGTGCGCGCGCTCGCGAGGAATCACGTAGCCAGAGGCGGAGCGCCCCATCACCCCGAGAATATTCCCACGCCGGACCTGTGCGCCGGGGCGCAGTCCGGGTGTTATACTCGCGAGATGAGCATAGAGGGTATAAATTGACGGCTCGACGCCCGGATGCTCCAGCACCACATAGCGGCCATAGCTGCTGTGACCTGCGGCCGCGCTCACGTGGCGCACCACCCCGTCCAGCACCGCAAACACGGGATCGGTCGCCTCGCCCCGGCGGTCCCGCGTGGTCGGGACAATATCGATGCCCTCGTGAAACTGCGCCCCGCTACCGCGCACACCGCCGAACGAACCCGAGGTGGGATCACCCGAACCAGCATGTTGCAGATATTCTGACGGCGGCCGCCCCTCGGCAAAGCCGGGGTGCGGGGTCGGCCACGCCACCTCGATCCGCTGTGCGGCGAGCGTGCTGGCACCCAGCAGACTGAAAATCACTAAAGTGCGCCAACGTTTCATTTTTGTTTAGAAACCGCCAGACCGACATCGGCCGCGGTTTGTTTCAAGCTTTGGACCAAGGCGGGTAACTCCGCGTCCGGCAACTCCACAAAAGTATAAAGCACCCCGCCCTCAATCGGCCGTTCAATCACCCGCGCCCCCGCCGGTTGATCGTTCAGGAACAGCACCAGTCGCCAGCCTTGGTTCGAGGCGCTCAGTCGGTAAAGGTCGCGCGCGGCACCGGGCGTCATCTGAAACATCAGGCAAAGGCCCAGCTCCACCCGCACGAGTTCGACATTCACGATGTCAAACTCCGAGATGACCGGCCGCGCCAGCACCCGGATGCTCGTCTCACTCACCGGCAATGTCACCTCGACCGTCCGGCCGGCCTCGGCCTCCAGCCAGAAGCGCGCGACCACGGAATCCCCATCGCGCACAGGCGGCGACTTACAGCCGGCCAGACCCAGCAAGCACGCTGCAATCACGCCCCGCATCATGGCCGCACTTTTTTCACACATACGTTCCCCCTCCCATATATCGCAAGGTGAGTTTTATGACTAAGATCATGGGTCGCCAGCCGGGAGCTTACGCATGAGCCGGTTCCTGAAACGCCGCCATCACCTCCAGCCCGACATTGTCCGCCAGCAAGCGGCCACGCCCGGTCAATTTCAACCGCGTGCCGTCGTAGTCCGCGAGACCTTCATCCGCAAGGCGTCGGGCCAATTCCCCAATCACCGGCCACGGAGCTTCCGGAGCGCGGATCCGCCACCGATTAAGGTCAACCCCGGCATTCATGCGCAGCCCAAAAATCACCGCATCCTCCGCCAATTGCTGCGGGGTGAGCGCCAGCCGGTCCTCCGTCATGCGTCGACCCTCCGCCAGCCACGCGCCCCACTGCGGAAGATCGGCGACATTGGCCCCGCGCCACCCGCAGTGCTGGGAGGCTGCGGATGGTCCCAGCCCCACCCATTCCTGCATGTGCCAAGTATTCAGATTATGGCGGCAGGCGTGCCCGGGCCGCGCGAAATTCGCCACCTCGTATTGCGTATAACCGGCCTCCGCCAACGCCGCCCAAGTCCTCTCATACAAACGCGCTTCGTGCTCGGGATCTAGTTTCACCCGGCCTTGGGAGAGCTTCACCCAGAGCGCCGTGTCTTCCTCAAACGTGAGACAATAGGTTGAGAGATGATCCGGCTGCAGTTTTACCGCCGCCGCAATGTCCTCCCGCCATTCGCGTTCGCTCTGGCCAGGCAAGGCAAACATCAGGTCAAGATTCACGCTCGCGAAACCAGCCTCCCGGATCCGCGCATAGGCCCGATGGATTTGCTCCAGCGTATGCAACCGGCCCAAGGCATCGAGCAATGTGGGCTGAAAACTTTGCACGCCCATCGAGATGCGCGTGACGCCCAGTTCCCGCAAGACCGCCAGTCGCGCCGCGGTGACCGAAGCCGGTGCCAGCTCCACGGTCCACTCCTGTGGCTGACCACCGGTGCGCTCCCGCACCACCGCACCCAGTCGCCGCAAAGCTTCCGGCGCCAGCAAACCAGGCGTGCCACCGCCCCAGAAAACCGTCGTGACCGGACGCGACCATGCCACCATGGCGGCCTCCCGCGTGATTCCCGTAAGGAACATGTCCACCGTTTCTGCGGTCGGCTTGATCTGATAAAATGCGCAAAAATCGCAGGTCGAGGCACAGAAAGGCACATGCGCATACAGCCCCAAGGGGTCCACGGATTCAGCTTTGTCTTGCCCTGACGTGAAGTCGCTCATTACTAACAAACTTTAACTGACCGGTTTTAATCCAAAACCAATGCAAAACTCCCGACATAACCGCATACGGAAATTTTTCCTCTGGCCGGTGTTGCTGCTTGGGCTCGTCCTCCTGACGGGCTGCGACAACGTCACGCTCACCAATCTCACCCCGGCGAGCTTACCGGAGAACCCTTCCGGTATCTACACGATCACATTACGCGTCACCACGCGGAAAAACATCGTCAACCCGGTCGGTATCAACCCTTTCATCATCATTGAGGGCAAACACCATCAGATGAAGCCGAGCCGCTTAGGTGCCGGTCTCTATGAGTTTGACTACCAGATCACCCCCGGTGTCACCGAGTTGGCCTACTATTTCCTCGTCAACTATCAGGTCGAGCTGCGTGGCTCCATGGATAACCGCGAGGCCTACTCCGAGATCACCCGGGCTTCGGTCGTTAATCGTTACGTGCTCTCCCTTGAGACCAACCGCGGTCCCGTCGGCGCCCGCATCAGCATTCTCGGTCGCGGTTTCACCCCGCAGGACATTGTTTATTTCGACAACGTCCCGGTCCGGACGGTCTTTGAATCCGCCAATTCATTGGGGTTTTTCGTGCCGGCTCTTGATACCTCCCTCAACTATAAGGTGCTCCTCGGCAGCACCGCGGGCACGTCGCCGGTCGGCACGTTCCGCATCGATCCCAGCAATCTGCAGGTAAGCCCGGCGGCCCTCAACCTGCGGCCGGGGGAAATGCAAAATCTCACGTTCACCGTGCCCAATCCGGCGCCCGCCGGCGGCCTGCTCCTCGATATCACCACCGATGTGCCCGAGTCCGTGATCATGACCGAGGTCGTCGTGCCCGCTGGCCAGACCACCGTCACCATCGGCGTCCAAGGCGGTAAATCTGGTAACGGCAGCCTCTTCCTCAAGGGCTACGGCGCCGGCGAAATTACCATCCCCGTCTCGGTGCGATAAACCGACCTGCACAGTGATGCTCCCACGACCGGCGGTGCCTACCGCCGGTTTTTTATTGGGCTCCAGCCAGCAGGCATACAAAGCGTAAGGCCAGCTCCCAATATTTTGGACTGTGGCGCCGCAGCGCCGGTGGCGTCGGACCGCCGGGCCGACCACGAATGAGAATCCGCTCCCATTTTTCCTGCGCCTAATCATTTCGCTTCCTGCGAGTGGTGTTGTTCAACACGGGGCCAACGTTTCGCTTTGGCCATCTCCGCGCTGCGCACTCCGTCACCCATCGGGCGATCCCGCCCCTTCGGCCGCAGATGTGCAGGTCACCCGCCAGTTGCGGGACGCAACCAAGGCCATCGACATTGAATTGCTGGACCATGTGATCATAGGCAGGGCTGGGGCAGACCCGCTGGGCATGGGATTTTACTCCTTTAGGCAGGCTGGGATTTTCTAGGTGACAGTCATCGCCAATTGCCTAACCCGCACTTGCGTCCCGTGATTAGCGCACCATAACCATCCTCGTCCGCATCGCCCAATTGTCCTTAGCGATTGCCACCGCTGCGAGCCCCCTTCCTCCACCTTCATGGCTCGCGCCAATCAGCATCTGCGTCCAATTCCTCCGCTCAGCTCGGCTTCGAGGCCAAGCCCTGGCTCTCCGCCGACAAGCTGCGAAACAACATGGACGCCGCTGAGTATAAACACGTCGTCCTCGGCCTCATCTTCCTCAAATACATCTCCGACACCTTCGACGAACACCACGCGAAGCTCCTCGCAGGCAAGGGTGATTTCGCCGG
>JBDNGL010000205.1:0-8528 GCA_041689285.1 Opitutaceae bacterium | reverse complement strand
ACTACGGTGCGGCGATTCACGACATAGACGAGGCGGCGCGGGATGGAGTCGGGCTTGGTGGCAAGAGCGCAGAGCCAGATTGCGATGACTGATGTTTTGCCAAGGCCGGTGGGTATGTTGGCGGATGTCGGGAAATCGTCGTTTATGAAACGCAGGTAGAGCGCGCTTTGCCATGGGAACGGCGGCGAACCGGTGAGGGCGCTAAAGACTTTGGGGAAATCGGCGGCTTGCATGGAGAGGAAAATCAGGCGGCGGTTTTGCCGAGGCCGGTGGGGAGGGTGATGAGCTGGGAAGCGCACGGAAACGGACCGGACGGAAACGGACCGGACGGAAACGGACCGGACGGAAACGGACCGGACGGAAACGGACCCTCCAGGGCACTCGCGAGGCGGCGTTGGTAGGCGTAGGGGGATCGGCCTCCTGTGGCGGCGCATCTCCGCGTCGGAAACGGCGCGGCCCCTTTCGCGGCCCCTTTCCTTGGACGCACTGCATTGGTTTGCGCTCTTGCGCCTGACGGCAGAACGAGGCTACTTTTTTCCCGTGAGCACGCTTGTCGAAATCGAAGAGGCCATCGCGAAACTTCCTGCAGGGGAGTTTCAGGTCTTGCTGACGCGCTTAAAGGAGCGCGACGGGGAAGCGTGGGATGGGCAAATCGAGGCGGATGCGCAAAATGGTCGGCTCGATGCCGTGCATGCACGACTGACCGCAGAGGACGGCGCGCAAGCCAAGGTGTCGCTCGATGAAGTCCTCGACGACACCAAGCTTTCGTAAGGGTCTGGGCGGTTTGCCACCGGAGATCCGCAAGCTGGCGCATAAGAATTTCCGATTGTGGCTGCGTGATCCGCGGCATCCCTCGCTGCATTTCAAAAAGGTCGGGAAATTCTGGTCGGCGCGGGTGGGCGATGATTTCCGCGCGCTGGCGATAAGCCGGAGCGATGGGATCGAGTGGTTTTGGATAGGATCGCATGCGGAGTATGATCGATTGCTTAGCTGAATCGCCGTGAGCCGACGGCGTCGGCGGCGCGGAGGAGGGTTTCGAGCCAGGCGAGGCGGAAGACGCCGAGGTCGGGGGGGTGCTGATGAGCTGGGAAGCGCACGGAAACGGACCGGACGGAGCCGGTCCCTCCAGAGCACTCGCGAGGCGGCGTTGGTAGGCGTAGGGGGCGTTGCCGGTCGCGGTCTGGAAAAAGGCGTCGTAGGGGGCGGGCATGGATTAGTAGCGGGTCAAGCGGCGCTTGGGCTCAGGTTGGGGTTGCATGGTGCCGCTGATTATACGGTCGGGGTGGGACAAATACGGTCCCAGGGTCGCGTTCTCAGCAATTTTTCTGGCGGGAGACTGGTTCCACTCGTTTTGGGTATGGGGAAAATTAGCGAACCCGCCCCTGTCGGTGGTGGTGTCTGAGGGGCTCAGTTTAGGCTGGCGCGCCAGCAATCTGTGGCGAGCCGAAAATCGGTTTCTCGGTGTGCTTTCCGGCTCACTGCTGGGTGCGGTTTAGCTTTACCCGGCGGGCGGGCGGGGGTGAGGTTGGCAGCGGTTCATGAAGCGTATGCTACTGATCATCCTCACCACCGCAGTCTTGGCCTACGGGGCGCTGTGCGTGCTGCTGTTTTTGATGCAGCGGCGGATGCTTTACTATCCGGCGTCCACGCCGGTGGCGGAGCAACTGGCCTATGCGCCGGGGGCGGGTTTGGAACCATGGTTGGATGCGGCGGGCGAAAGAATCGGTTGGAAGCGCGAGGCGCGCGGGGGAGGCGAGGCGCAGCGCTGGCTGGTTTTTCACGGCAACGCCGGCCTGGCGGTGCAGCGCGCCTACTGGGCGGATGCGCTGGAGCGGATTTTGCCGGGCCGGGCAGTGTCGGTTTATATCCTAGAGTATCCGGGCTTCGGGCGGAGGCCGGGGTCGCCGTCGGAGGTCAGCCTGAAGGCAGCGGCGCTGGCGGCGTTTGACGCGATCCCGGGAACTGGCCGCATTCACCTGCTGGGCGAATCTCTCGGTTCTGCGGTGGCAGCACAGGCGGCCCGAGCGCGACCGGACCGGATGGGCGGCCTAGTATTGGTGACGCCCTTCAACCGACTGGCGGATGTGGCGGCTCACCATTACCCTTGGGCGCCGGTGCGCGGCCTGTTGCGGGATGAATGGAACTCGGCCGAGGCGCTACGGGATTTCCCGGGGCCGGTGGCGATCCTCGCGGCGGAACGCGACTCCATCGTGCCGGCGAAATTCGCCCGGCGGCTGCACGACGGTTACCCGGGACGGAAGCAACTGCACGTGATCCCGGGGGAGGACCATAATTTCTTTGTTTTTGATCAGGTGTGGTTTCGCGCGGCGGTGGCGTTTGCCATCGCTCCAGAATAGAACCACGGACCATGCGGATAGGCGCGGATGTGATATTTCTCAAACGGCTGCGGACGCATGCTCCATTCCCGGTGGACCGGGCGGAGCCGGTCCCTCCATGGTCCCGAGGTTTGCTTCGAAGATCTTTATTTTCATCCGCCGTAAAGTCCGCTGAAGAAATCACCGGGCGGCCGGCGGGGAATCAGCCCAGCCGATCGAGCACTTCGAGCCCGGGGATCTGGCGAAAGTGCGCATCGCGGGTGATGACGGCGGCGTGCGTCTGCAGGGCGCAGGCGGCGATGAAGAGGTCGGGGGAGGGCAGCACGATGCCGCGGCGGTCGAGCGACCAAGCGAGTTGGCTGGCGCGCTCCCAGATTTGGCTGGTGCCTTGGATGTAGATCATCACGGAGAACCGCTCACGGAAGCGTTCATGGATATGGGGCTGGGTGCGCCCGCGGCACACTTCCATGATCACCATGCCGCAGGTGGCGAACTCCCATTGCTCCGCATGCGCGGCCAGTTCCTGGAAGGGGTCCCGGCCCGCGCGTGCGGAGTCGATATAGAAGTTACTGTCCGGCAGGATCAGGCTGGCCATAAGCTCCTTTGTCCTCTGCGACCCTGAGGCCATGGCTGTCGAGCCGGTCGGCCGCCGTGGGCGCGAACTCGGCTTTCAGCTCATCAGGCGTGAGCCCGAGGCCTTGGCTGAACAGCTCCTTGAGCTTGTGCCGACGCGCCATCTCCGTGAGGGCGATCTCCACAGCCTGAGTCTTGGTCTTGGCGCCGGTCACTTTCATGACGCGGTCCAGAACATCCTCGTCGATGTGCATGGTCATTTTCATGGTTGACCCACGAGTATGGCTCTCATGCCATATCGCAATAAAATAGTATGGCTAGCGAGCCATTAATTTACAATACAATGGTTTGTGATATATAATTTCCGGCGATTGTCTGCGCCTTTACTTGGGAAATACACCCAAAAAGGCCGGTGCCGGGACGCGCCCGGCTGTCCTTGAGTGACTCAAGTTGGTTCAGACACTTTCGAGCAGCTTGTTCAAGCGCGCGACCATGGCGGTGGTGTCGTCGAGCAGGCCGGCGCTGATCAGGGCGTTGTCGAGGAGCTGCTCGGCGACGAGCTTCGCCTTGTCGGGGGATTCCGTGTGGAGCGTGAAGAGCCGTGTGAGCACGGCGTGGCGCGGGTTGATTTCGAGATTCACGCGCAAGGGTGAGTCGGCCTCGTCCTTCTTCATGGCCTTCATCATGCGGCGCATGTGGGGCGACATGAATTTGTCGGCATTGAGTGCAAGCACGGGCGAATCCACGAGTCGGTCGCTCGACTTCACTTCGGCGACGCGTTCGCCGAGCGTTTCTTTGAGCCACTTGGCGAGGTCCTTGGCCTGGTCCTCGGTCAAGCCGCCCTCGGGCTTGGGCAGGTCGGAGAGCTTCACATCGGCGTGGTCGGCACCGGTGAGTTTCTTGCCATCGAATTCGCGAACGTTGTTCATCACGTATTCGTCCACAGCTTCGTAGCAGAAGAGGACCTCGAGGTTGCGGGCCTTGAAGCCTTCCAGATAGGGACCGCTCTCGATGGCGGCGCGATTCGGGCCGACCAGGTAATAGATCTCCTTTTGCTCGCTACCCAGGCGTGTGATGTAGTCGGCGAACGAGGTGGTCTTCCCCTTTTCGGTGAGGGAGGATTCGAAGCGGAGGAGCTTGGTGAGCTGGTCCTTGTGGGCAAAGTCCATGGCGGCGCCTTCTTTCAGGAAGATGCCGAACTCGGCATAGAACTCGTTGTAGCCGTCGAGGCGGTTCTTCGCCTCTTCTTCGAGGAATTTCAGGAAGCGTTTCGTGATGACCTTGTTTAGTTTCTCGATGAGGGCCTTGTCCTGCATCGTCTCGCGCGAGATGTTCAGTGGGAGATCCTCGCTGTCCACGACACCCTTCAAGAAGCGGAGCCACTCGGGCAGGAGCAGCTTGGGCTTGGCGTCGATGAGGACCTTGCGGCAGTAGAGTGACACGCTCGGTTCGAGGCGGGAGAAGCCGAGTTTCTCGGTGTTCTCCTTCGGGACGAAGAGCAGGGCGTTGATGGCGAGCGGGGCGTCGGCACTGAAGTGCAGGCGCAGGCGCGGCTCGTCGTAGGCGTGGGCCTGGAATTTGTAGAACTCGGTGTATTCCTCCTCCTTGATCTCGCTCTTGGAGCGCAGCCAAAGCGCTTGGACGGTGTTGATGTGCTTGGCGTTGAGGTTGATCGGGTAGGAGACGAAGGCGCTGTAACGCTCGAGAATTTCCTTGGCCTTCCAGTCGGCAGCGAAATCGGCGGCATCCTCCTTCAGCTCGATGACGATCTTGGTGCCGCGGCTGAGGTCGGCGACCTCCTCGATCTCGTAGCTGCCGGAACCATCGCTCGACCAGAGGTGGCCGGGCTCATCCTTTTTCCACGAGTGCGAGTAAACCTTGACGGACTTGGCGACCATGAAGGCGGAGTAGAAGCCGACGCCGAACTGGCCGATAAGGTTTGAGTTCTTGGCGCCGCCCTCACCGAGAGCCTTGAGGAAGGCCTTGGAACCGGAGTGCGCGATGGTGCCGAGATTCTTGACGAGCTCCGCACGCGTCATGCCGATGCCAAAGTCCTGGATCGTGATGGTCTTGGCCTTGTCATCGGTGGTGACGTTGATCTCCAGCTTGTTGGTATCGTCGAAGATTTCCTTCTCGGTCAGCTGGGTGTGGCGCATTTTTTCCAAGGCGTCGGACGCGTTGGATACCAGCTCGCGGACGAAGATCTCCTTCTCCGTGTAGAGCGAATGGATGACGATATCGAGCAGTTGCTTGATCTCGGCTTGGAACTCAATTTTTTGCGGCGTGGTGGTAGACATGGGTAAAGATAGAGGTCTTTCAATAAACGGACCGCATGAACAAAATCAAGCGTTGTGCTCAGAGGTGGCCGGAGGGTGCCCGCAGTTGCCATCACGGGTTGGGGTGCTCAACCTACCGCGATGAACTGGTCCAATGTGCTCTTGATCGCGGCCGGAGGCGCGGTGGGTTCGGTGGTGCGGGCGGGGGCAACTTGGCTGCTCCCCGCCGGTCGCCAGCCTTGGGGGACGATGGCGGTCAATGTCATCGGCTCGCTGCTCATCGGCTGGCTGCTGGTGCGGCTCGAGCTGGGCACCCCGGCAGGATTGCGCTGGCACAGTTTTCTCGTGGTCGGGTTCTGCGGTGGCTTCACCACGTTTGCCGCGTTCAGTTGGCAGACGTTTGAACAAATCCAAAAAGGCCAATGGGTGCTCGCGGCGGCGCAGGTGTTGCTCTCCGTGAGTGCGTGTCTCGCCGCCACCTGGCTGGGCTGGAGACTGGCGCGATGAGCCGCAAAGCCCTGCTGGTATTTTTCGCCGTGGTGACCGCCAGTGGGTTGTTGGCCGCTGCGGATGATGCTGCCGCCCGCCTGATCGTGGTGGCCAACCGCAACGATCCCGATTCCCTGCGGATCGCCCGGCACTACGTGGCGGCACGGGCGGTGCCCGAGGAAAACATCATCGCCTTGCCGCTGTCCATGGCCGAGACGATCACGTGGCGCGAATTCGTCACCACGCTCTGGCAGCCGCTGCAGGATGAATTGGTCCAGCGGGGCTGGATTGAGGCGATCCGGATGAATCTCACTGATGACGCGGGCCGGGTTAAATCTGCCATCTCCGGGCACCGTATTTCTTATCTGGTGACCTGCCGCGGGGTGCCCCTGCGGATCAATCATGATCCGCTGTTGTTGGCTGAGGCCAAGCCACCGACCGACAAGCCGGAGTTTCGCACCAATCAGGGCGCGGTGGATTCCGAACTCAGCCTGCTGGCCAACGGGAATTACAATCTCAACGCCTTCGTGCGGAATCCGCTCTTTCTCAATGAACGTCCCAGTAGCTTTGATCTCGCGCAAATCGTGAAAGTCACGCGACTGGATGGCCCGACGGCGACCGATGTGCTGGCGTTGATTGATCGCACGCTGGAGGCCGAGCACCGCGGGTTGCTGGGGCGGGCTTACGTGGACCTGCGCGGTCCGCATGCGCAGGGCATACGCTGGTTTGAGGCGGTGGCGAAGCAGTTGGAAGAATTGCATTTCGACCCCGAGGTTTACCGCGGCTCCGGCACGTTTCCTGTGACGGCGCGCTTCGATGCGCCGGTGCTTTATTTCGGCTGGTATGCGGCCAACCTCAACGGCCCGTTTGCGCTCCCGAACTTTCGGCTGCCGCCGGGTGCCATCGCCCTGCATATCCACAGTTTTTCCGCTTACACGCTGCGCTCGGCCACCGCTGGCTGGGCCGGGCCGCTCGTGGCGCGTGGCGCGTCGGCCACGTTTGGGGCGGTCTTCGAACCCTACTTGGAGCTGAAGCACCAGCCGCAACTGCTCTTGAGGCTCCTCGCGCAAGGCCGGACGCTGGGCGACGCCGCGTATTTTTCCGTGCCGTGCCTGAGTTGGCAGAACGTCGTCATCGGTGATCCACTCTACCGGCCCTTTGCCGTGGATGCCGCGCAACAGTGGACCGGGCGGGAAAGTCTGCCGGCCTCGTTGCGTCCCTACGCGACCCTGCGCGAAATTAACCGGCTGCGCAATGCCGGGCAGTTGACCGAGGCCATCGCCTTGGCGCGGGTGGCGATGAAAGCGCAGCCCAGTCTTGCGCTGGGCGTGGCCTTGGCGCGGATGCTGCAGGACAACGGGGACTTGAGTGGAGCGGTCGAGGCACTCGGCTTCGCCCGTTATCTGCGGGTTACGCGGAGCGATGAATGGGCGCTCTGGCAACAGGCGGCCACGCTCTTGGAGGCCTGTGGCGCTCCCGAGCCGGCACTCGCTATCTATCGCGGCCTGCTGGCCACGACGGAATTACCGGTCGAGCTGAAACAAGCCTGGCTGCCCGAGGGAGTGCGCGTGGCGCGGGCCGCCCGCAATCTCACTCAGGCGACGGCTTGGGAGCGCGAAGCGACTGCCTTGACGCTGCGGACGAAGGGTGCGCCGTGAGCGCAACAGGGGCTGGGTTCACCGGCCTACCGGCTAAACTTTATCCACAATCCGATCAGCGAGGCCGTAGTCGATGGCCTGCTGCGCGTTGAGGTAGAAGTCACGATCGGTGTCGCGCGTGATACGCTCCAGCGGCTGGCCCGAGGCAGTGGCGAGAATCTGGTTCAACTCGGTGCGCAGTTTTTCCATTTCCTGCGCTTGGATGTTGATGTCGGTGGCGGGCCCGATGAACCGGCCGGAAATAAGCGGCTGGTGGATGAGCACACGGGAGTGCGGATAGAGTAACCGGCGTCCTTTCTTGGCTCCACTCAGCAGGATTGAGCCCATGGAGGCGGCCATGCCCGTGACGATGACCGTCACGGGTGAAGTGATGAGCTGCATGGTGTCGTAAACCGCCATGCCTGCGGTGATGGAGCCGCCGGGAGTGTTGATGTAGAAATAAATCTCCTTACCCGGCGCCGAGGCCTCAAGGTAGAGCAGTTTTTCGGTGATATCCTTGGCGGTCTCGTCGGTGACGGCGCCCCAGAGAAAAATTTTCCGCTGATCGAGGAATTTCTTCTGGATGAGCAGGGCAATGGGTGCGACCCCTTTCCTGAGTGAACCGGTTTCCGACTCCTCGTCATCATCGTCCTCGTCGGCGCGGGGCAGTGGGGCGGAGAGTCCGGGCTGGAGATTATCAAAATGCATAGGGCGTGAACGTTGGTGGTGTCGGGCGATTTGGCAAGGGTGCGGTGTCGGGTAAGCCTCAAGGTTCCTTTTCACCGCTGGCGGCGGCGGCCGCCCTGGCCGCCGCCGCCGCGCGGTCGGCCTCGATCAGGCGCGTGGTTTCCTCGGTGATTTGGGCGCGGATGTGGGCGGTGACGCGTTCGGCTTCTGTGGTGCGGGCCACGGCTTCCGCGCGCACTTCTTCGGCCGCCTGGGCGGTAGCCAGTATCCGGGTGGCGGCGAGGGCTTGGGCCGCCGCCGCCGCTTCGACCTGCTTGGCTTGAATGGTGGCCACGAGCAACTGGGGCGGTTCGGCGAGCGCGAGCAATTGAGGCAGGCGCTCGGCGGCGGCAGACCATTTTTCGTGCTGAGCGAGGAAATTCACCAAGGCAAGCAAGGGTGTCGCTTCACCGGGGGCGCGTTCTAAGGCGGCGGCATAGGTGCGCTCGGCGGTGGAGACGGCACCGAGTTTATCTAGGGCGGCGGCGGTT
>JBDNGL010000204.1:0-2982 GCA_041689285.1 Opitutaceae bacterium | reverse complement strand
TCACATAGATTTCCTGCATCTGCTCTAGGAACCAAGGATCAATCTTCGACAGGTCAAAGATGTCGCCGACCGTCAGTCCGATCATGAAAGCGTAACGGATATAAAAAATGCGCTCGGCGTTGGGCGTGGCGAGTTTGGCGCGGATGGTTTTCTCGTCCGGCGGCTCGTCGAGTCCGTGTTTGCCGCCACCGCCGAAACCGCGCGCGCCGGTCTCCAGCGAGCGCAGGGCTTTCTGCATGGATTCCTTGAAGGTGCGGCCGATGGCCATCGCCTCGCCAACCGACTTCATCGCCGAGGTCAGCGTGGTGTCGGAACCCGGGAACTTCTCGAAAGTGAAGCGCGGAATCTTGGTGACAACGTAGTCAATTGTTGGCTCGAAGCTCGCGGGAGTCAGGCGTGTGATGTCATTGCGCAGTTCGTCGAGCGTGTAGCCGATGGCGAGCTTAGCCGCGATCTTCGCGATTGGAAAGCCGGTAGCCTTCGAGGCCAGGGCCGAGGAACGCGAGACGCGCGGATTCATCTCGATCACCACCATGCGGCCAGTAACGGGATCAATGGAGAACTGGATGTTCGAGCCGCCAGTCTCGACGCCGATTTCGCGGATGACCGCAAAAGAGGCGTCGCGCATCACCTGGTATTCTTTGTCGGTCAGTGTCATCGCGGGAGCCACGGTGATGGAATCGCCGGTGTGCACACCCATCGGATCAAAATTCTCGATTGAGCAAATGACCACACACTGGTCCTTGTGGTCGCGCATGACCTCCATCTCGTATTCCTTCCAGCCGAGCAGGCACTCCTCGACGAGGACCTCATGCACCGGCGAGAGGTCGAGGCCATTGGCACAAATCTGTTCAAACTCTTCCTTGTTGTAAGCGATGCCGCCGCCGGAACCGCCCAAGGTGAAAGAAGGTCGAATGATCAGCGGCAGCACTCCCAAAATCTCCGCGGCCGCGCGGGCTTCATCCATGGATTTAACGGTGCGCGACTTCGCGACATCGAGACCGATCTTAAGCATGCACTGTTTGAACAGCTCGCGGTCCTCGCCCTTATTAATGGCATCGGGCTTAGCCCCGATCATCTCCACGCCATATTTGGTGAGTATACCGGCCTTGTTGAGCTCCATCGACAGATTAAGAGCTGTCTGGCCGCCCAGGGTTGGCAGCAGTGCCGAAGGCCGTTCGACCGCGATGATTTTTTCCAGAAACTCTATCGTCAGCGGTTCGATGTAGGTCACGTCCGCAAACTCTGGATCCGTCATGATCGTGGCGGGGTTGGAGTTCACGAGGATCACCCGATAGCCCTCCTCCTTCAACGCCTTGCAGGCCTGAGTGCCAGAGTAGTCAAACTCGCAGGCCTGACCGATGACAATCGGGCCGGCGCCAATGATGAGGATGGACTGAAGATCGGTGCGTTTAGGCATGGACGTGGATTTCGGCGAGAGTTGAGCGCGTGGAAACCCGCCGCAAGCGGGAAGTCGGCCTGTGCCGAATTTTGCGCGGATGACACCCCGCCGGTCTGACCATGGTCGGTCTCAACCCAGCCGCTCCACCGGCACACCTAGCACGGCAGCGGTGCGCGTCTTGTCGCCATGGCAGGCGTGCAACACCATCTCGATATACTGCTTTTCCTGCCCCGCCAGATATTCCGTCAGCTGCGGCCAATGTTGAATCTCGCGCAACCGTAGGGGAAGCTGCTCAGAAGTGACGATGCGCGTGCCTGAGGTCGCGGCGATCTTCGAAATGACTTGGAACAGCTCGGTGAGATTGCCGGGCCAGTGGTAGGCGGTGAGCACCGCGAGGGCGTCGGCAGTGAACTCGACCAAATTTGCATCAAAATGTGGATTGGTCGCACGGGCGGCGTAGTGTCGTGCGAGTAACGGAATATCCTCAACGCGCTGTCGTAACGGCGGAATTTGCACCGGCAGAGAAGCCACTCGGTAAAAAAGCTCATCATGGAACTGGCCCTCATCCACCAGTTTTTCGAGATCCTCGGTCGTGGTGCAAATGAGGCGCAGGGTATGGGCTGTATTGCGGAGCACACTGACCAGCTCGGTCTGCACCGCCGGTGGCAGGCACTGGATGTGCTGAAGGAACAACGTGCCGCCTTTCGCTTGGGTGACCCAAGAACCGCCCGTCCCGTTCTGGCCGAGCAAACCTAAGCGAAAATTAGCCTCCGAACTCAGCGAGCAATCGATGCGCACCAGTTGCGCCTCGGGATTGCCCAGCGATGCATGCAGCACTTCGGCAACGGCGGTCTTACCGGTGCCGTTCTCCCCCTGAAGCAGCAGCGGTGAACGCACCGTCGCGAGCTTTTTGATCTGCTGGATGAGTTTTCTAATCGCCGGACTGTTGCCGATGATCCGGCTCTCTACGTCGGCCGACTTCGCCCCTGGGGCGAGGCCGGTCGCCGCCCTTTCACTCTGGAACTGCTTGAACTCAATGCCCCGCTTCAGCGTGGCGATGAGTTCGTTTACCCGAAAAGGTTTCTGTAGATAATCGAAGGCCCCAAACTTTAGCGCCTGAATCGCGCTCTCGGTGCTTGCGTAGGCGGTCATGATGATGACGACCGCACTGGGATCGTATTGTTTGAGCTGCTTGAGCAGGGTGATGCCGTCCATCGGCTTCATGTCGATGTCGGCCAGCACGAGGTCGAACTTCTCTTGTTTGTAGCGCGCGAGCGCCTTCTCCCCATCAGTGGCAAAGGCGGTGCTAAAGCCCGTAGGCTGAATCACGGCCTCCAACATCTCATGAATAGAGAGAAGGTCATCAACAATCAGGACGGCAGACATCGGTGCTCATACCTTCCCCGGGGATGGCAGCAAGTCAACCCAGTGCCTTATCCGCTTATTGCAGGCCACCGGCAACCGCACCGAGCTGGAAGATCGGGAGGAACATCGCCATAACGATGCCGCCAACCACCACTCCGAGGAAGACAATGAGAATGGGCTCGATCAGCGAGGTGAGCGAAGCCACGGTCGCCTCG
>JBDNGL010000203.1:0-9306 GCA_041689285.1 Opitutaceae bacterium | reverse complement strand
GATCGTGGCATTCGGGGAGGAAACGCTTCCGCCGCCGCCCACGTTGAAGTCAAAGACGGTTCCCTGAGTGCCGCCGAAAATGTCGAACCCCTTGTTGCCGTTGTCAAAGTTCAGCGCCATCAGAAATGTGAAAATGTTTCCCGGAGCGAGCGAGGCAGCAAACGCGCGATTTGCAGTGATGGTCGCAGCACCTAGGTTGGCGTAAAGGCCGAGTGAAACGCCGCTGGTGTTGGTGTCGCCAGCACCCGCGGTGGAGTCGGCGGCAAACGACGCCGCAAATTTAGGGAAGCCGTCGTTGTTAGCAATCGCCCAAGCAAGGAATCCCGGCTTGGCCTTTAACCGCATGCTTAGGTGACCCTGCCGCGAGATGGCTTTCAAAGAAGTGGGATGAGCGCACGTGCCTGCGGACTTGGCTAGTGTTATTGGTAAGCGCTCGTTTGGATCGGGCTTTATCTAGGATCATCCGCCTTGGTCAGGTAAGCCGGGTTGCTCAGCGGATTCATGGCCACGGTAAGCACTTAATGGCCATTTTTCCTGTCGGCACCCTCGGTGTAGGCAATAGCCCGTTTGGGTTTATCGTTCAGACAGAACCGGCCGAATCACGACACGTCGTCAAGAGTCAGCACGTTGCGTCTTTTGGCGTGGTCTTTCGGGGTCAGTTCGGAGCGGTCGTTGTAGATCAAATACGCGTCCAGTCCCTGCGTGCCGACGCGATTGCAGCCGAAGAGTTCCCTCGCCTTGGTCGCGGGGCTGACCAAGGTGGCGCGGACATCGATAAATATCACCGGTCTGCGTGAGGGTGGGGCAAAGAAACCGGCAGCTTCGGCTGGCCATCGGCCGCAATCCGGGCATCTTCACCTTATGATTACCGTCGCCCAATGTTCCTCCGTTGATGAGGCGCTCATGCTCAAATCCGTGCTCGCGGGCAGCGGGATAACTGCCTTTGTGCCGGATGAGCTGACGGCCCAGACCGCCCCACCTTACTTGTTTGCCAGCGGCACCGGCGTGCGGGTGCAGGTGGCCGAGGAAGATGCCGAGGCCGCCCTCGCGCTCATCGCGGCTATCGGTCAGGAATCGCCGGAAACCGGTGACGTCTGAGCACGGAAGTTCAGCAGGTTCACCCAAGAAGACGGTCCGCCTTCGGGTCCTTGCGCAGGCGCAAATTCCGTCGAATCAACAGTCACCGGTAACCTGCGCCACTAGATTTGGTCTTTGCCTTGATGACACGTTGTCTGAAAATTTTTCTGATCGGCTTGGGTTTCGCTACGATCGCCTTGTTGACCTTGCCATGGTGGCTGGGGGCCATGGGGCGACCGGTCTTGCGCGTTTGGGATATCAGCTTCGGCCACTACGAACGCATCGGCTATGCCCGGTTCAAAATCGATGAGGTAAAATTCACGCGTCTGGGCCTCACCGTGACGGTCAACGAACTTGAAGCCCCCACCCCGCTCCTGTGGCTGCGAACCGCCGCGCGGGAAGCATCCGCCCAAAGTTGGCGCGTGGAAGTAACGCCAGCGGCCACGCCCGCCGCGTCGCCAGCAAGGGTTGATGGCTGGCCGGCGCTGCACCGCACCGTGGCAAAAATCCTGCGAACCCTGGCGCGACGCCTACCCAGTTTTTCCACCGGTCCCGGGGTCGTCGATTGGGGTCGCGGACGTCTGACCCTCGCGGAAGCCCGTTGGGCCGAGGACAAGCTAACGGTTAAACGCCTCAACCTGATGGGCCCGACCTTCGATCTCGCCGCACAACTGACCGGTGAGACCATCGCCCTCGTCGTCACCGACGTAGGCGATGACCTTCGCGGCCAACTGCAATGGACCGCGACCGCACTCACCGGTCAACTCGCGGTATGGGCCCAGCCCGCCTCGCTAAACGCCCAGTTCGCGCCGACCGGCTGGATTCCGGGCACGGCCACCCTTATCGCCGAACAGTGGGATCTGCCCGCGCAGCGCGGGCGGCTCGAAGCGCTCTACTCGCGCCTCACCGGTTCTGGCCGGCTCGAATGGCAAGACCGGGCCTTCACTTTGACCGCCGAGGCCAAGGCATCCCCATTAGAGGGGATCAAAACTCCGCCCTTGGTGGCGAAGATCGCGGTGGCGGGCGATCACCGTGCTTTTACGATCAATGCGCTGCAAATCGACGCACCTTTTGCCGAGGCCAAGCTCACGGCGCCCGTGATCTTTGGTTTCGACGGCGCGACTCGCGGCGCGCCCGCCCGACTCACGTTCAAAGCCGATCTCGCGCAACTGCCTTGGTTTGAGGCCGGCGGCCGGGCCGAGGGCACGATCACCGTCAGTGGCGAACCAACGGCGCTGCGTCAGGATTTGGCCTTCACGCTCGCCGATCTGGTTTGGCGCGACTTCACGCTTTCCAAGGCCACCGCCCGCGGCGTCATGCAATGGCCGCGCCTCGAATTATCCTCGCTCGAACTCCAGCTCGACGAAACGAGCCGCCTCACCGCCCAGGGCGCGCTCGACTGGTCCACGCGCGAGCTACAGGCGGTGGCACTCACCGGCACGGTGCAACCCGGGTGGTTCGCGCGCTGGTTGCCAGCCGACACCCAATGGCAGGACGCCACGGTCGCCGCCATACTGAGTGGCCCGGTCGACGCTCCGCAGCACTCGGGACAACTCGAGCTCACCGCGTTCCAAACCGGCCTGCTCAAACCAGTGAATCTCGCGGTTGTTTGGGAAGGACGCGGTGAATTGCTGGGGAACTTTTCCGCCACTGCCGCCACGGAAAATTCCACCCTGCAGTTCGCCGGCACCGGTCGCGACGGCGGCTTGATTTTGAGCGAAGCCAGTCTTACCGCCGACGGGGATGAGCGGCTAAAACTCACCACGCCTGCGCGGATCAGTTGGGCACCGCATTTTGAACTCAGTGGCCTAGAACTGCGCGGAACGGACCGCGTTCTCGCGATTACGGCCAGCTCCGGCGAAGCCCCAGCCTTCACCCTCGTGGCCAAAAATATCGAATCCACGTGGCCGGCGGCGTGGGTGGAGCTGCGCGGTCCGGCGTGGCACGTGACCGGTTTGGCCGCCAGCGGTCAAACCGGCGCGGATGGCGTGCTCGCTTTCTCGCTCGGGTTGACCGGTGAAATCCGGCTGCCCGAACAAACCTCCGAGGTGGAAGTCGCCGCGACGGGCGATGCGCAAGGCGTGCGACTCACCGCGCTCATGGTCATGGAGGAAAAGCGTGTGCTCACGCAAGCCACAGGCCGCTTGCCGTTGCGCTTCATGCCGCGGGGGACACCACGCTGGCAGTTCGATGACTCCGCGGCGCTGGAACTGCTGGCTACCAGTGAGCGGGACTCGCCCCTTTGGACTGCCCTTGCCGGACACGTGGGGCTGGAGCTCACCGGCGCCACCGCCCGGGCGGAATTGAGCGGCACGCCCAAGGCACCAACCGGCACTTTGGAGATTTCCATTGCCTCACTCCAGGCCCACACCGGGCGTTTTACGGGCCACCTGCCCAACGTCACGGAATTCAACCTGCAGGCCAAAGCCGGTCGCCAGACGGTGCAGATCACCGCGCTCACCGCCAAAGTCGAGGGTCAGCAAATCCGCGCCTCCGCCGAGTTGCCGATGGATGACGGCCGTTGGCAGGGACTCCTGAAAAGCCCCGGCGCTTTCTCTTGGCAGGATGCGACAGCGCGGGTGGAAATCCCGAACGCCGATCTAGCGCCGCTAGCGCGCCGCCTGCCCAACTTCTTCGCGGCACAGGGCACCTTCGCCGCCCTCGTGGAGCTGACGCGTGGCGGCAATTTGCAAGGCTCGCTCAAGCTCAGCGGGGCGACCACCCGCCCGTTGCCCGCGCTGGGGGTCGTGCAGGAAATCAACGCCGCGCTCTCGTTGTCCGCCCGCACCGTCACGGTGGAGTCTTTCTCCGGCCTGCTCGGCGGGGAAGCCGTGACCCTGCAAGGCCGCGTCACTTTGCCGCCCCAGGCCGAACCGAAAGTGGACCTTACGTTGCGCGGCCAAAATCTTCCGCTGGTGCGCCGCGCCGGCTTGCTCGTGCGCAGCGATCTCGACCTCAAGGCCTTGACCAATGCCGCCGGCGTGACTCGCGTCTCGGGGCGTGTCACCCTGCGCGACGGACTCGTGTTGACCAATCTGGCCAGCCTGCTGCCCACCGGTCCGCGCGGGACGCCCCGGCCGCCGCCCTACTTCGCCGTCGAGGCTGCGCCCTTTAATGACTGGCCGCTCGCCGTGGAAGTGCGCGGCCGCCGCGCGCTTCGCGTGCGCACCCCGGTTTTTCACGGCACGGCCTCGGTCAATTTTGCGCTGGGCGGCACGCTCGGCGACCCCCGGGCGGTGGGCGAGCTGACCGTGGATGACGGTCGCATTTTTTTCCCTTTCGCAACCTTCACCCTGCAAGGCGGCTCAATCCAGCTGCGCGACGCCGACCCCTATCGCCCGCAGTTAAACCTCAACGCCATCTCCCGGCGGCAAAATTATGAGCTGCGGCTCGCCCTGACTGGTTCGCCGGAGACGCCCTCGCTGGTTTTTTCCTCTAACCCGCCGCTCGAGCCCAGTGAAGTGCTGCTGCTGGTGATGACCGGAAAAAGTCCTTCCGACCCATCCACCAACGGCACCGGTGGCGTGCGCCTCACGCAATTCGGCGCCTATCTAGGCCGGGGAATTTTTCGCAGTCTCGGCGGGGTCAATGACGCCCAGCGGCTGGAGGTGGCGAGCGGTGAGCAGATTTCACAGCAAGGTCGCGAGACCTATGAAATCAGCTACCGGCTAGGGGAGCGCTGGTCGCTGATCGGCGAGTATGACGAATTCGACAGCTACAATGCCGCGGTGAAGTGGCATGTTTACAAACAGGAGGGCACCGATGAGATCAAGTAATCATCCACGGCTTCTGCTAGTCTGGCTCGTTTTGATCACGCTGTTGCCCGCGGCCGAAATCCGCGTCAAAGGCCTAGGTTGGATTGAAAACCGCAAGGCGCAAAACACCTTGGAACTCCTGCTGGGCGAGCAACGCCGCGCGGCGCTCGAGGCCAGCGCGATTGAGGATGCCGCGCTGATTCTTTTTTCCCAGCTCAGCGACGAAGGCTACCTCGAACCCACGGTCACAGCCGTGATCACTAACGCCACGGGTGATCAAATGATGCATGCCTTTGACGCACGGCTCGATCAGCCACTGCCGCGCCCGCTGGCTGCGCAAGCCGTGGAATTTAGGATTGAGCGCGGGCGCCGGTTTTTGCTGCACACGATCACCTTCACCGGCCTGCGGGCTCTCACCCCCGAAACCGCCCGGGAATTTTTTGTCGGTGAAACGATGCTGATCCCCTTTGCCGCCAGCCGGATTTACGCGCCCGGCCGGCTGAATCGCGCCTTGGGCAACTTGGAAAATGAGCTGCGCCAGCGCGGTTATGCTGAGGCCGTGGTCACGCATGATGAGTTACAGATCGATTCTGTCACCGGTCACGTGGCGGTGGCGGTCATCGTGCAAGCGGGCCTGCCCTGGCGGGTGCAAGCACTGCACTACCATCTAGCCGATAACGGCCCCGCACCCGCTATCGTCGCCCCGCCCGCCGGCGAACCCTGGACCTCGCTTTGGCGGCAGGATGTCAGCACCGCGTTGCGCCGCTGGTATTACCAGCTGGGTTATCCCGATGTGCAAATCCGACTCGTGCCCGATGCCGCGCCGGTCATTGGCGGTGAGCACCGCGTCACGGTCACCGCCGACATCACGCCGGGACCGCTGGTGCGGATTGGGGCCATCCATTTTACCGGCCACGCACACACCTACGAACCCCTGCTGCGCCGCACCGTGCGGATCGAGTCTGGTGAACTGCTTAACCCCATCCGCCTTGATTTTGCGAAAACACGACTCGCGCGACTAGGGGTGTTTGACCATATCAAAGTGGAAGCGGTGCCCGGGGCCGCGGATACCCGCGATGTCAATTTTATCGTGCGCGAAGGCCGCCGCAGGGAAGTGAATCTTTTGTTTGGCTACGGCAGCTACGAGCAGATGCGCGGTGGTGTGGAGCTACGCCACTTCAATGCCTTTGGACGCGCGCACACTAGCAGCCTGAAACTGGTGCAGTCGATGAAAAGCTCGCAGGGCGACCTGCTGTATGCCGTGCCGGAGCTTTTCGGCACCACGGTGGACGGCAGCACGCGCCTGTTTGGCCTACGGCGGGAGGAACTTTCCTTTCTCCGCCAGGAATACGGTGCTAATGGCTCGCTGCGCTGGCCGCTTGGCCAAGGACGCGGCAGTAGCCTGAACACGGGCTACACTTTCCGGCAGTTGCGCAACACCGACAATGAACTCGCTACTAGGCAGACCGACGAAACCCAGTTGAACGCCGCCAGTGTGGAAATCGGCTGGACCCGCGACCGGCGCGACAACCCGTTGCAACCCCGGCGTGGTTACAAACTCTTTGCCCAGGTCGAAAACGCGAGCCGATGGCTAGGTGGCGAGGTCGATTTTCAAAAACTGACCCTCGACGCCTCGTATCATACCCCCTGGGGCCGGAGCCGGTGGTTTCATTTCGGCTGCACGCACGCCCTAGTCACCACCGAGGGCGCGCGCCCGGGAGCGGAGTTGCCCGTCAATGTGCGCTTCTTCCCCGGCGGCGACAGTTCTATCCGCGGTTATCAACGCGGCGAAGCCGCCCCGCGCGCCGCCAACGGCGAGTTTATCGGCGCTAAGAGCTTCCTGCTGCTCAACCTCGAATTGGAGCAGGCCCTCACCCCTAAGTTTTCCCTTGTCGTCTTCGGCGATGCCCTCGGCACCGCCGTGCGCCTCGCCGACTATCCTTTTGACGAGCAGCTCTTCTCCGCCGGTCTCGGCTTCCGCTACAACACGCTCATCGGTCCCGCTCGTCTGGAATACAGTCACAACCTCAATCCGCGGCCGCTGGACCCCCGCGGCACCTTGCGGCTTTCCGTGGGTTTTCCTTTCTGAAACCTGCGATGCTCACCACCAGCTTGCACCGGCACCTCTTCGCCAACACCTTGGGGTCATGAAACGCCCGGCCCTGCTCGCCCTGTTACCCGCGTTGCTGGTTTTGACCGCCTGTCAGTCCGCCTACTACGGCGCGCTGGAGAAGGCTGGCTATGCCAAGCGCGACATCCTCGTCTCACGTGTGGAAAAAGCGCAGGAAGCGCAGGGAGAGGCGAAAGCGCAGTTTGCCGATGCGCTGCAATCCTTCCTCGCGGTCACCAAGGTGGACGGCGGCGAACTACGGAAAAAATACGACGAACTTAACTCGCAGTTGCGGCGCAGCGAGACCCGCGCTAAGGCCGTGCACGACCGCATCGCCGCGATTGATGGGGTCGCGACCGCCCTCTTCGAGGAATGGGGCAACGAGCTCGGCCTCTACACCAATCCTGAACTCCGCACGCAAAGTCAGCGTCAACTGGCCGCCACGCGCACCCGCTATGCCGATTTGATGGCTGCCATGCGCCGCGCCGCGGCGCGGATGGAACCGGTGCTCGTCACTTTCCGCGACCAGGTGCTCTTCCTGAAGCACAATCTCAACGCGCAGGCCCTGCGCGCCCTCGACGCCTCCTCCCGCAGCTTGCAAGGCGACATCTCCACCCTCATCGCCGAGATGGAGAAATCCATGCGCGAGGCCGACACCTTCATTCGGGACCTGAAGGCGGCTCCATAAGCAAAGAGTCACCGGCCTACCCTGTTCAAGTTAGCCCGCCGACATGGCTAGTAACGCCTGAACCGTTGCGATCCAGCATAGAGCCCTCGATCACGGAGGATTACCCCGGTTCGCCAGGGCGTAAAAACGGCAGGCTGGGTCGCTAGCCCTCGCGATCCGCATAAAATGCGGTCCATAGTTTTTGAGCTTCCTTAAAGTCTATCCCTTGCTTGGTGAGATTGGCCTCACTTTTGACCGGATCATACTCGCACCCCGTAAAGCGGAACTTTCATTTCCATTATTGGCGTCCATAAGGTTATATTTTGTCCTTTTAAGTCCATGATCGATGTTTACCTAGACATTGGGTATCGCTATGTCTCCCCGGTCGGACGTTGCACCCAAAACCAGTCCGCCCCACGGTCCGCGCCTGCTGATGAACGGTCTGCCTGAAAAAAACCCGAACGTCTGGCGGTGGATTCCGTCGCTCTATTTCGCGCAGGGGCTGCCCTACGTGGCGGCGATGATGCTGTCGGTCGTCATGTATAAGAACCTCGGCGTCTCCAACACCGACATCGCGCTCTACACGAGCTGGCTCTATCTGCCTTGGGTGATCAAGCCGTTGTGGTCACCGTTGGTGGAACTGCTGGGCACGAAGCGCGGGTGGATCTGGGGCCTGCAGCTTGGCGTGGG
The DNA here is from genome assembly GCA_041689285.1 of Opitutaceae bacterium. GTDB lineage: Bacteria > Verrucomicrobiota > Verrucomicrobiia > Opitutales > Opitutaceae > UBA2377. The sequence continues at coordinate 1,007 of JBDNGL010000203.1, read as the reverse complement.
CGCGGGGTTTGCCGCAGTGGCCCTCACGCTGCCCGGACCGGCCTACTTTCAGGTGACGCTCGCGATGTTCTGGCTACTGGCTTTTAGCTCGGCCACGCATGACATCGCGGCCGACGGATTTTATCTGCTTGCTTTGCGCACCGACCAGCAGGCGGCGTTTGTCGGCGTGCGCAGCACTTTCTACCGGCTGGCCATGATTGCCGGGCAGGGCGGACTTGTCTGGTTGGCGGGCTGGTTGCAGGGCGTGACGGGCGAGGTCGTGCAGGCGTGGTCGCTGGTGTTCGGCGCGCTCGCCGCGGGTTTCGTGCTTGCTTCCCTCTATCACTGGCTGGTCCTGCCGCGACCGGCCGCGGATTGCGGGGTGCACACGGATACTCGGATGGCCGCTGGTTATTGGGCGGCGTTTGCGACGTTTTTTCAGCGAAAGGATCTTGGGATAATTTTGGGCTACCTGCTGCTCTACCGGCTGGCCGAGGCGCAGCTGGTGAAATTGGTGACCCCATTCCTGCTCGATCCCAAGGAAGCCGGTGGGCTCGGGTTGACCACGCAGCAGGTGGGTATCGTTTACGGCACCTTCGGCGTGCTCGCTTTGACGGTCGGCGGGCTGTTGGGCGGCTGGGTGATCTCGCGGTGCGGACTGCGGCGGATGTTGTGGCCGATGCTGGCCTGTCTCCAGGTGCCGAACCTGGTGTTTGTCTTCCTCGCACTAGGCCAGCCGGTGAGTCCGTGGCTGATCGGTGGAGCGGTGATGATTGAGCAGGTCGGCTACGGCTTCGGGTTCACCGCGTATATGCTCTATATGATGTATGTGGCGCAGGGCGGCCGCCACCAAACGGCGCACTACGCGATCTGCACGGGTTTCATGGCGTTGGGGATGATGCTGCCGGGCATGGCCGCCGGGTGGATCCAGGATCAGCTGGGCTACACCGGCTTTTTCCTCTGGGTGTGCCTTGCCACGCTACCCTCCATCGTGGCAACCGCCCGGCTCAACATCCACCCGGCCTTTG
>JBDNGL010000202.1:0-1982 GCA_041689285.1 Opitutaceae bacterium | reverse complement strand
TACCTGCATGACGGCTGGAATTTGGTGGGCGAGTTGGATGCCAACAACGCCAACGCGACGCTGCGCACCTACGTCTGGGGTACCGACCTCAGCGGAACCCAGAGCGGTGCTGGAGGCGTGGGCGGATTGGTCTGGGTGAACAACGCCCAGTCCACCGGCGGGATGCCCACAGAGATCCAGTTCGTGGCCTATGACGGCAACGGGAACGTGGCCTGGATGTTCGCCGCGAGCGACGGCAGCAACACGGCGCGCTACGAGTATGGGCCGTTCGGAGAACCCCTTCGCAGCACCGGTCCGCTCGCCGGGGCCAACCCAGTTCGCTGAAGTACCAAGGTCACGGATGATGAGTCGGGGTTGGTGTATTATGGGTTTAGGTATTACAGCTCGGCCACGGGGAAGTGGCTAAACAGAGACCCCATTTGGGAACGCGGTGGAATCAATCTCTACACCTTCGGTTTCAACTCACCGATTAACGTCATTGATTTTCTTGGATTAGAGCCTGGCGACATTGGCGTTCCAAGGCCGGGCACTGGAGGACCAGGCCAGAACTGCATGGGTCATGCGTTGTGCGACAGCGGAAAATGGGAACAAGGTCCTGATCGAACTAAGGATAATCCTTGGCCAGAGGAGAAGTCTCTCAAGGACAAAGGCTGTCGAGAAATCAAGTGCGACCAAAGTTGTGATTCTGGAAAAAAGAGCAGAAGGTAAAACTTTATGAATGGAAGAAAGTTGACCAGTTCCACATGGTTCGAGAAAAGGCCCGCACTTGGTCGGGGAAGACATGGACAGGGCCAATCTATGATTTTCCTGACCCCGACAAACACACTTCCGAGGCATACAAAATTAAGCCGGAGGACTAAAGGGCCACATGCTGGTGCTGCCCATGCAAGAAGTAGGAACGACCGAACTGCGTGTAAAAATGAAGTCCTTGAAATTTCCTCGATGCTTCTTGCAGACGGGTGCGGTGTGTCTTCTGACCATTCTTCACCTAAGTTGCAGACAAACGCCGCCTTCTGGCGGCCCGCCGTCACCCTATTCTGAAACTGTGAATCAGCAGCGATACGCGGTGCTTTACGAAAGGTGGCGGACTGCCACCGAAGCGATGCCTCCCTACAGCAAGACGACGGCTTATACGACCCTGAAAGAGTTCTCGGACATCGTAGCTTGTGGCAAAGGCATCGTTCCTTTGCTGCGAGAGAGAATAAAGGAAAACATCGGCGTGGACTTTGTGTTGAGTGTAGCCGTGATAAGGGTCATGGGATGGCCCGATGAACAGTTTCCAACAACTGACATAACGCAACTTCGTGACAGCGTTCTCCAACGGCTGGAAAACCCGAAATGAATCCGGCCGCCTCAACCCGCCCGACCGCTCGCAGCCCCGCGCCGTCATGCCGGCTGCGAAACAAAGGCCGGCCGTCCCGCCGTCACGCCCCAGCTTCGCCCCCCAAGGCAAAGTCAGTCTGCCCGGAAAAATCAGTTCGCTCTCGCTCAAAACTCCGGAACGAATGCGCGCGAGTGAGGACGTGCTCCGTGGGGCAGCCAGGGGCGTGCCGGTCACTCGTAGTGCTGGGGCGGATATTGGTCGCACAATATCGTGATAGCTTCAGTTGGCGCTCATGCTCAGCAAAGCGCTGCGTGTGAGCGCCACCGTTGCGCGCGGCTGCGGCGAGCGTGTGGCCAAGCGTTCCGGCTACGGTGCTCCGGAGCAGTTGAATTTTTAGTTGGGTGCTCCTTGCGCGCCTGTCCCTCCACGCATGACCACACCCTCGCCTCCGCCGTGCTCAGTACTCAGAGCCATCAGATATTGTGCGACCAATATCCGCCTGGCACGCCTCGCGCCCGACGCGCTCGTCCTCTGGCGCGACGCCTACCTCGACCAGTTGCGCGCCCGCAACTACGGTTCTTCGCAACTTCCTGTGGTTGGGATATGATTGCGGACAGTCCCGTCCGTGAACGCCCTACGCGCCTTCCTCCAGGCACAC
>JBDNGL010000201.1:0-22058 GCA_041689285.1 Opitutaceae bacterium | reverse complement strand
TGCGCCCGATCAGCTTGGGCGGGGCATCGGGATGACCCATGCTTTCAAGTTCCTTGACCGCGCGGGTCATCACCTCGAAACCGATTTCCGTGTGGGCCATTTCGCGACCGCGAAACTTCAGACGCATCTTCACCTTGTTGCCGTGGCCGAGGAATTCCTCCGCGTGCCGGATCTTGGTGAAAAAGTCGCCGTCGGCGATACGCCCGGTAAATTCGATCTCCTTGATCTTGCTCGCCGTGGCCTTCACATGGGAGGTCTTCTTTGACTCCTCATAGACATACTTGCCGAAATCCATGATGCGGCAAACCGGCGGGGTGGCGTTGGGTGCCACTTCCACGAGGTCGAGGCCGACTTCGAGCGCGAGCACAATGGCCTTGGCGGTGTCGATCACGCCGAGCTGCTTGCCCTCGGGTGAAATCAGCCGGACTTGCGGGACCTTGATGCGATGATTGCGACGGATGTTCGCAAACGGGTCGACATTGCGACGTTGGTAGTAACCGGAACGATTGCCGCCGGCGGGAGGAAACGAATTTGCCATCAATAAGGTAGGGACTGGTGAACTAGGTCGGATTGCTTCTCTCGCCTCGGCTGCATTATGACAACACCTATTTCACAGCCCAACGTCGGCGCAGGGGTTCAGACACTGAAGCTTTCCCCGCAGGAACAACTGGCCTTGGCGTTTGGGTTGGCGAATTTGAAACCGCCGGCAATGAGCCGATCCGAGTAATCCACCTCCGTCCCCTTGAGGTAGAGCGCGGTTTTGCTATCCACCAGCACCTTGATGTCGGCGGACCGCACGAGAATGTCGCCCCGCCGCGGCTCGGGCACGAACTTGAGCTTGTAGCTCAAGCCGTTGCAACCGCCGCCGCTGATGGCGATCCGCAGCCAGCCACCCTGCTGCTCCCGGGCGATGAGCGCAGCCACCTTGTGCCCCGCCGACGCGGTGAGGCGGACGAGGTTAGCATTGCCCTCGCGTACTCCCTCAGGAAGGGAGCTGGCGGGAGCGGTGGCTGGGCTGACACTTGCAATCATACGGGTCCAGCCTTGCACCGCCGGGAAGACGGTGCAAGCGCGGTCGGATCAATTTTTCCGGTGCGCCGAAAGCAGGTCGAAACTACGTTGCGGGTTGATGAGATTGATGCGTCCATTGGCGCTGCGCTCGGCGCCATCCATGATCAACGCGGTGAGCGTCGGCACATCGAGGCTGGGGTCGAGGGCAAGCAGTTTGCCAGCGAGGTTGGCGACGTTGGGCGCGGCCATGGAGGTGCCGGAATGTTTCATGCGCTCGCCACCAGGCAGGTAGCTCTCGACCTCAAAACCATTGGCGTGCACATCAACATTATCGCCAAAGCTGGTGAACGAAGTTTCCTCACCCGCCTGATCCACCGCGCCCACCGTGAGGATGTTGGGCAAATCAATGCCGGAGGGAATAAACTCCTCGAAAGCGGCGTCATTGTCACTGTTGCCGGCCGCCGCCACGAAGAGAATCCCGGGGGCGTCGCGCATCGCCTCGCTGAGCGCCGTGCGTGCGATTTCAAAATACTCGCGAGCTGTCTGCCGGCGCTCCTCGGGGGTGCCACCGACCCCATTGGCCTCGAAGGCGGCTTCAATCCCACGCGGCGAGCCACCCCAGCTCATGTTGACCACCCGCACGCCCTGCGCCCGAAAATAGGCTACCACCGCCCGCGCCGCCGCAGCGTCCTTTTCCGCCTGTTCGCGCGTCGGCACATCGGGGATCATCCGGTGATCAAAGGTCAGGCGCGCCGTCAGCACGCGGATGGCGGGATTACCCGCCGCCGCAATGCCGGAAACATGCGTCCCGTGGGTATAGTTGCCGAAAAGATTCAGGCTCTCGATGAAAGGTTGCACATCGGCCGGCTGGAGTGAGGCCAGATGTTGCCGCAGCGCGGTCGCCTCGGGACTGTCGATGCTGGCCTGCAGGTCGAGCAGACCCTTCGTCCAGTTGCGGGCCACGGGATATAAGGCGAGTTGCTCCTCGGTGAGCGACAACAACAGTGCGGGCACCGCGTCCGATTTAAGGTCATAGGCGATTCCATGAATGTCATCAATGTAGCCGTTGCCGTCCGAGTCGGTGCCATCGACCGTCTCGCCGGGATTGGTCCACAGCTGGCCCGGCAGCACCGCCGAGTCCAAGCCGCTATCCCAGATAGCAACCACCACCGGTGATAAATTCGTATCAGGAGAAAGGGTAAATTCGCGATCCGGCCAGATATTGGGTTTCTCGACTTGGTTGGCCTCGATGATGGCGGCCAGCGCCGTCACGCGCTCGGCCTTGAGCGGTAGAAAATGTGCCACCGTCGTGCGCTGGCTTACCAGCATGGTGGCCACGTCACCGCTGATGGAGCCGGTCTTGTCCACTCCGGGTTGCAACTGCGCCTCAAGATTGCCGACGATCAGTGCCTCGGTAAAAATCTCCGCGGAGGCCCGGGACGACTTCAGGTTCTCGGCCACCACGGTCCAGGGCAGGGCCGTCAGTTTAGCGGAATAAATTTTCGCAAAAGCGGCGCGAAAGGCCTCCTCCGTCGCAAAGTCACCGCTCTCCCGTGCTTCCATGTAGCTATCAGCCAACAGACCGGTCGTGAGCCGGCTCGCGGGTTTTTCCTCAAGCTCGCGCACGGTGGCGAGTCGAGCCCGCGCCGAGGTGAAATCGCCGGCGTGGAGGTCCATCGTCATCAAATTGAGCAGGATGCCCTGTAAGGTTGTGCGGTCGGTGATCTCGTAGTTGTTGAGGAGCTTTTCCAAGTCGGCACGCACTGCGGTCGCGAGGGTGTGGTAAGCTTCGTCACTCGTGACGACGGCCGTCACCGGGCCCGTGTAGTCGTAGCTGAAGCGCGGGAGCTGGTCCTGCGATGTGATGCGGGGTTTACCCTCAGCGGCGGGATTCTCAGCCAGCGCCGGCACCACCAGCAGCAGACTGACCAACAACGAACGGAGGTATTTATGCATAGAAATGAGCTAGGTTGAATTCTTTCGGAAAGCAATCTGCCGCTTTGCCACCACCACGGCGTTGCCAAAACTGCGGACCCTTGCCCTGCCCTGCCCGGCAAGGGCAAACGCGGTGCCATGATCCGGGCTCGTCCGCACATAGGGCAGGCCAAGGGTAACATTCACCGCTTCGTCAAAATCCACCACCTTGAGCGGGGCCAGTCCTTGGTCATGGTATAACGCCACCACCACATCAAATTCACCGCGCAGCGCGCGGGCAAAGAGCGTATCAGCCGGCAGGCATAGTGAAACTCCCGGGAACCCGCCGCGCAGTTTTACCAACGAGGGATTGATAAAATCCTGCTCCTCTTTTCCCAATAAGCCGTCCTCACCGGCATGCGGGTTGAGTCCGCAGACGCCGATACGCGGATGCGCAATCCCCTCGGTCCGCGCCAGCAGGTCGGCCGCCGCCACCGTGCGGTGCAACAATTGCGGCCCCAGCAATTGCGGCACTTCCGCTAGTGGCACATGCCATGTCGCCAGCACCACGCGTAATTGGCCGCCGCAAAATGCCATCACGGGTTCGCCACCCCAGCGCGCGGCAAAAAATTCCGTCTGGCCGGGATACTCGTAACCAATCGCGGCGAGCCTTGCTTTGCTCACCGGACCGGTCACCACGCCGGCAAAAGCCCCGGCTAGACAGCCCGCCGCCGCTCGCTCCATTGCCGCCCAAGCCACGAGTGCCCCGTCCGCATCGGGCTGTCCGGGGGTAGCTGCATAATCGTCGAGTCCGACCGCGATTTTATCGGCGACCGCCGGCAGGGTGGCGAGCCAGCGCGCCGGCCCGATGACAGCCAGCTGGGCCGCGTCTGTCGGGTGCGCCGTGAGCCAGGTTGCGATGATTTCCGGACCGACACCTGCCGGATCCCCACAGGTGATGGCGAGACTAGCCGGCATCGTCCGCCCCGCTTCCTTGGTTCCGGCGCGGCCGAGCAAAACTGCGTTTGCCACCGGCAAAAAACTCCAGAAACCGCCGCGCCTCGGAGGTTGTGAACTTGTCTCCGCCCAGCAGCCCGGCGGCCACCATCCGGATGTTCCCCGCTGTGAAATAGACTTCCTCGAAGGCCGCCTTGAGTTCGCCGATGGCCGCGCGGCTGAAACCGCGGCGCTTGAGGCCGACCCCATTGAAGCCGATGACATCGTCACGCTCAACCACCATGACAAAAGGCGGCACATCGCGCGTGATCGCAGCATGCCCCGCCACCATCACCCCTTCGCCGAGGCGGCAGAACTGGTGCACCGCCGAGCCGCCACCCAGAAACGTATGCTCCCCCACGCTGACATGCCCGGCGAGCAGCGCGGCATTCGCGAACACCACGTTGTTCCCCACCGCGCAATCATGGGCCACATGGCTCGCCGCCATCAGAAAACATTTTTCACCAATCGCGGTGTTTTGGCCCGCGTGAATGGAGCGATTGATGGTGACGTGTTCGCGGATCACGGTGCCGGCACCGATGGTCACGCCGGTCGGGGTCGCGCGGTCAAATTGCAGGTATTGCGGATCACCACCGATCACCGCGAAGGGATGCACCACGACGCGGTCACCCAGCACACAGTGTTTCGTCACGATCGCATGGGCGTGGAGATCGCAGTCGGTGCCCAATTGCGCACCCGCTTCGACGATGGCGGTGGGATGAATCGTGGTGGCCATGCGTCACTCCTTCGGGCGGCGACCGGCGCGCGGGGCGCGCTCCGGAAACATATCAAGCTGCGTGTCCTTCAGCAGGTCGTAGTTTTTCATCAACCGCATCACCTGCAGCGTGTCGCTCTTGGTGTAGTTTTGGTTCACTTCGATTTTTTCCAACAGGTCGAGCAACATGGAACGGAAGGAAATGATCGCATCCACGCCGCGTTCCTTCAGCAGGGCGATGCTCTGCGAGCGAAAGGGCTCGGCCGTGGGCAGGCTCGGCAGCACGAGGATTTTCGTCAGCTCGCCCTCACCCGGGCCAGGCGCAGGGAAAAAGCGGGTGACGTTCTTCAGCACGTTTTCCTCGAGGAAACCAAAGATGTCGGGGCTGTTCTTGAGCATGTTCGGCGTGAACACGCCGGTGTGCCACCCTTTCACCGCCACCATGGCTTTCTGGATGAAAGGCAGCTCGGTCGAAAACAGGAAAAAATCCGGTTTGCGCGCAGCCGGCTGCCAGCCGGGATTGAACACGAGCAGGTCCACCTCCTCGGTGCTCGTCTTGCGGCGCGCCGCCACTTGGTATTTCCGCAGTTGGCGCACGAGGAATCCGTTCTGCTCGAAATACTCGCGGACAATGCCTTCATCAATGGCGGCCATGGCCCGTCTTTATCACGAAAACGCCGGTGAAACGGAAGCGCGGAATTCGCGCCTAGGCCGCGCCAACCGCGCGGAAACAGTCTTTGGCCAACGCCAGCTCCACGCCGTCCCGCGTCGCCGCCTCGCCGATTTTTTTCAACACCACAAAACGCGGCAGGCCGCCGCGCACTTTTTTATCGCGCGCCATCGCCTCAAGCAGTGCGGCCACCGGCAGCGGGGCCTTGAGCCGCACCGGGAGCGCATGCGCGGTCAGCACCGCTTCGATTCGCGTCACCTCCGTGGCGGCAATCAAACCCAGCTGCACGGACAAACGCGCGGCGGCGTTCAGCCCGATCGCCACCGCCTCGCCGTGCAAATAGTGTCCATAGCCCGCGACCTGCTCAATGGCGTGGGCAAAGGTGTGCCCGAGATTGAGCAACGCCCGACCGCCTTCGAGGGCGCACTCAAATTCGTCGGCTTTCACGACCGCAGCCTTCAGTTGGCAGCAGCGACGGATGACCTCAGGCAGGGCCGCACTGTGCGCGTCCGTAGGTTTCTGTTCGAGCTGCGCAAAAAGCGCCGCGTCGCCCAGCAGGCCGTATTTGATGATCTCAGCCATACCGGCGGCGAACTCGCGCGGGGGGAGCGTTTGCAGGAACTCACTCCCGATGAATACCGCCTGCGGGTGGTGAAAGGCGCCTACGAGATTCTTGCCCGCCGTGAGGTTGATGCCGGTTTTTCCACCCACGCTACTATCCACCATCGCCAGCAATGTGGTCGGCACCTGCACATAACTGATGCCGCGGAGGTAACTCGCCGCCGCATAACCGCCGAGGTCGCCCATCACCCCGCCCCCGACCACCCAGAGCACGCTTTGGCGGTTGATGTGGTTGGCCGCGAGGAAATCAAGCACCTTGCCATAACTCTCCAGCGACTTGGTGCGCTCACCTGCCGGCAGGATCATGCGCGGCGTGGCACCGAATGTCTCGGCCACGAACTTCGATTGGGCACTCACCACCCCATCATCCGAGAGCAGGATATTATTGCGACCGGCCGCAACGTTCACCGCCAGCAAATCCTGAATAGCCTTTGATAGGTCGGCGGGAAATCGAATCGGGTAACTTTTGTCGCCCAGATCAACGGCGAGTTCGGTTGTCATAGATGCGTTTATAAGCAGTAACTTGCACAAGTCAATGCTACGTAATAATTGAATATTGAGACGAATTCTCAAAATATGCATTGACTATAGAGCCCGATATACAATTAATGAGAACGATACTCATTATCTCTATGATTAAGTCTCGCACTCGTGCCCTGTCTCTAAAATCCGCCATCACTACCCTGTGCGCGCTGTTTACCGCGTCGTTGGGCCTCAGTAAGGCTGAGGTCACTCCCAGCTACCTACTGCCTGCCACAGAGATTATCCATCTACAAAAGTTCGAGGTGAGCGGTGCGAAGTCTGACGGTAGCTACGCCATCCAGCGCAGCGTCACCGCCACCAAGACCGACACCGCGCTCGTGGATGTGCCGCAGGCCATCTCGGTGATCACCCGCGAGTTGATCGACGATCAGGCCATGCGCAGCATCGGCGACGTCACCCGCTACGTGCCCGGCGTCGGTATCGCCCAAGGCGAGGGCAACCGTGACACGCCCGTCTTGCGCGGCAACAGCACCACCGCAGACTTCTTCGTGGATGGCGTGCGCGACGATGTCCAATACCTGCGCGACCTCTACAATGTGGACCGCGTGGAGGTATTGAAGGGTCCCAATGCCATGATCTTCGGCCGTGGCGGTTCCGGCGGTCTCATCAACCGCGTCGCCAAACAGGCCCGCGGCCGCGACCACCGCGAGCTCACCCTGCAGGCCGGTTCGTGGGAGCAGTTCCGCGCCACCCTCGACTACGGCGCCGCCGCCACCGCCACCTTCGCCTACCGCCTCACCGCCGTTTACGAGGATAGCGAAAGCTACCGTGATGACGTAAGCCTGACACGCTACGGCCTGAATCCCACCTTCGCCTGGTCCATCGCCCCCGCCACCACCCTGCGCTTCGGCTATGAATATTTCCACGATGAGCGCGTCGCCGACCGCGGCGTTTCCTCCTACCAAGGCCGGCCGCTGCTGACGGATGCCAGCACCTTCTTCGGCGACCCGGCGCAGAGCCCCGTCGCGGCCACCGTCAACGCAGCCTTCGTCGTGATCGAGCACCGCCTCGGCCGGGGCTTCAGTCTCCGCAGCCACACCCGTTACAGCGTTTACGACAAGTTCTACCAGAACGTCTTCCCCGGCGCCGTGAACGCCGCTGGCACCACGGTGGCTCTGTCCGCCTACAATGCACGCACCGACCGCGGGAATCTTTTCAACCAGACCGATCTCGAGTTCTTCGTCGAGACCGGCACCGTGAAGCACCACTTCCTGACCGGTTTCGAAGTCGCCCGGCAGGAAACCGACAACGTCCGCCTCACGGGCTACTTCGACACCATCAGCCCGACCACCACCTCCGTCAACGTGCCGCTCACCACTCCTCGCACCACCTTGCCGCTCACCTTCCGGCCGAGCGCCACCGACGCGAACAACCAAGGTGTCGCCAAGACCTTCGCCCTCTACGCGCAGGATCAAATCACGCTCCTGCCGCAACTGCAGGCCATCGCCGGCCTCCGCTATGAGCGCTTCGCAATGGATTTCCTCAACAACCGCACGGGGGCCGCGCTCGACACCGCCGACGGGATGCTCTCGCCGCGCGCTGGCCTCGTCTTCAAGCCCATGCCCGCAGTCTCGCTCTACGCCAGCTACACGATGTCCTTCGTGCCGCGCGCCGGCGAGCAACTCGCCTCGCTCACCGCCACCAACCGCGCCTTCGACCCCGAGGAATTCAACAACCGGGAGATCGGCCTGAAGTGGGACCTGCGCCCCGACCTCGCCTTCACCGCCGCGATTTACCGCCTCGACCGCACCAATGTCGTCATCACGGATCCCGCCGACCCGACCAAGTCTCTCCTCGTGGACGGCCAGCAAGCCGAGGGTGTCGAGCTCGGCCTCACCGGCCGCCTTACCCGGAACTGGAGCCTCGCGGGCGGCTATGCCTATCAGGATGGCCGCATCCTCACCACCCAGTCAGCCACCGTCTTCGCCGGTGCCCGCCTCGCCCAGCTACCGCGCCACACGCTCTCGCTGTGGAACCGCTACGACATCAACCGCCGATGGGGCGTCGGCCTCGGTGCCATCTACCGCGACGCCATCTTCGGCTCGACTGACAACACTGTGACGCTGCCGTCGTTCGTGCGTTTCGACGCGGCCGTGTTCCACCGCTTGAGCGACACTCTGCGCGCCCAGCTCAACGTGGAGAACCTCCTCGACCGCCACTACTATGCCACGGCTCACAGCAACACCAACATCACACCCGGCTCGCCCCGCGCGTTCCGCGTGAGTCTGACCACGGTGTTCTAATCTTACTACGTTACTAACCTCCGGTAAAATTGCGACGGATTCAAAGTAACCCAATAGGTTACTTTACCTATGAAACGATGGGGATTTTTGGCATCCAACTTAACGTAGTAATACTAAAACCCCGCCGGGCGGTCTCCGCCTCATTGACGGTCCACGCCGGCTGGCTACGCCGCACTTCGTTCTCGTTCTCGATGAAAAACTCGTTCTCTCTGTCCGGGTTTCCCTATGAAGAAAGCCAAAGCCCACTTCCCCCGCATCAAGACCATCGCCTACGAAGGCCCCAAATCCGCCAACGCCCTCGCGTTTAAGCACTACAATCCCGACGAGCTAATCGACGGCAAACCCCTCTCGGCGCACCTGCGTTTCTCGGTCGCCTACTGGCACGCTTTCCGCGGCGTCGGCGCCGATCCCTTCGGTCCCGGCACCATCGTGCGGCCGTGGGAAACGGGCACCAACGCCGTCGCCATCGCCAAGACGCGCATGGACGCCGCCTTCGAGTTTTTCCAAAAGATCCGCGCGCCATTCTGGTGCTTCCACGACCGCGACATCGCGCCCGAGGGCCGCACGCTCGCCGAGTCCAACCGCAACCTCGACCAAGTCGTGGCCCACGCGAAGGACCTGCAGCAGGCCACCGGTGTGAAGCTCCTCTGGGGCACCGCCAACCTCTTCTCAAACCCGCGCTACATGTGCGGCGCCGCCACCAACCCTGACGCCCACGTCTTCGCCTACGCCGCCGCCCAAGTGAAGCAGGCCCTGGAGGCAACCAAGACGCTCGGTGGCGAGAACTACGTTTTCTGGGGCGGTCGCGAAGGCTATGAGACGCTCCTCAACACCAACCTCAAGCGTGAGCAGGATCATCTCGCGGCCTTCCTGCACATGGCGGTGGCTTACGCCAAGAGCATCGGCTTCAAGGGCCAGTTCCTCATTGAGCCTAAGCCGAAAGAGCCCACCAAGCATCAATACGACTTCGACGTCGCCAGCGGCATCGCCTTCCTCCGCACCTACGGTCTCGAAAAACACTTCAAGTTCAACATCGAGACCAACCACGCCACCCTCGCCGGCCACACCTTCCAGCACGAGATCGAGGTCGCCGCCGCCCAAGGCATGCTCGGCTCGATCGACGCCAACGCCGGCGACGAGCTCCTCGGTTGGGATACCGACCAGTTCAACACCAACGTTCGCGAACTCACCCTCGCGATGGTCTCCATCCTCAAGGCGGGCGGCCTCGGCACCGGCGGCTTTAACTTCGACGCCAAGCTTCGTCGCCCCTCGATCGACCTCGAGGATCTCTTTCACGCCCACATCGGCGGCATGGATGCCTACGCCCTCGCCTTCAAGGTCGCGCGCCGCATCCTCGCTGACGGCAAGTTCGAGTCCTTCCTGACCAACCGTTACGCCACCTACGACACCGGCTATGGCCGCGACATTGAGCTAGGCCGCGCGGGCTTCAAGGAGTTGAACAAGCTCGTCCTCACCACACTCGGTGAACCCAAGCCACGCTCCGGCAAGCAGGAGTATCTTGAAAACTTACTCCTGCAGTATCTGCACGATTAAGCCCAAGGCCGCCCACCCGGGCGGCCTTTAAAATGAGTATTTCAAGGTGGACCAGTCGAGCCCGCAGCCCGTCAAAACCCGCTCCGCTTTCCCAGAAAGCAAGCGTCCGCCCTCTCAACTTCGTTCGTGTTTGCTGCGCGACTCGGTTTCATTCTGATGGTCTCGCCATGAAAGCCTTTCTCCTCGCTGTTATCCTGCTGCCGTTTTTGGCCGGCTGTTCCTCGCTCTCCTCACACAAGAACCCCGCCGTAAAGTTGGGCGACTTCCAGCGCTTCCACGTGGAGAAGCGGCTCTCCGACGACCGGGGCATCGACACCCTCATCGCCCGCGAACTGCAACGCCGCGGCTTCGAGGTCACCCAAGGATTCCTTACCATGATGCCCGACAACGCCCAAGTCATCGTCTCGTATGACGACCGCTGGGCTTGGGATTTCCGCACCTACCTCGTGGAGCTGAATATCGCCGCAGTGGACGCGAACCGCAAAAAACTCATCGCCACCGGCACCTACCGCGTCCCCGGCCCCCTCAGCCGCGATCCCGAGTTGATGATCACCGAGATCCTCGATTCATTCTTTAAGTGAACGGCACCTGCCGCGTTCACCCAAGGACCTTGCGGATGGCCGCATGCGTCCGCGCCATTTCCTCCTCGGTGCCGATCGTGATCCGGCACCAATCCAGCAAGGGCGCGAAGGGTCGCCCCACTAGGATGCCCTCCGCACGCATCGCCGCCTGAAACTCCGCGATCGGCCGGCCGGTCTGAAAGAACACGAAACTGCCCTGCGGCACGGCGTAACGGCACCCGAGTTCATCGAGCAGTGCCTGCAAAGCATCGCGCCCGGCCTTGATTCGGCTGCGCAGCGAACCGATGTAGTCCGGGTCCGCCAAGCTCGCCTGCGCCGCGACCACGCCGAGCAGGTTCGCACTGCCCGTCATCAAAGGCCGCACGGCTTTCGCTAGTTCCGGCGCCATCACGGTATAGCCGATGCGCTGGCCGGCGAGGCCGTGAATCTTGGAAAAAGTTCGCGCCACCGTCACGTTGTGCCCGGCCGCCACGAGATCGCCCAGCGTGTGCGCGGCAAAGTCATCCGCACACTCCAAGTAAGCCTCATCCACGAAGACATGCGTGCGCAGCGCCATGGCGATGACGAAGGCGCGCAGGTCCGCGGGCGGCACAACGGTGGAGGTCGGGTTGTTGGGGTTGCAGACATAGACGCACCGCGTCTCCGGCGCCACGGCCACGGCCATGGCGCCGAGATCGTGTTCCAAGCGCGCGTTAAGGGGCACGGCAACGGAGCGCGCGCCCACCCGCTGCATGGCCCCGACCAGTTGGAAATAACCGGGCACCGCGCTCACGACCTCGCCACCCGTGCGACCGAGATACATGCCCGTGGCTTCAAGCAATTCGCCGGAGCCCGCACCCAGCAAAATGTGGTCGGGCGTCACGCCTTCCTTCTCCGCCAAGGTCCGCACGAGCTGAGACACCAGTGCAAAGCGATAGCGCCCCACCTCGCCGAGGTGAGCCTGCATGGCGGCCAAGGCGTGCGGCGAAGGCCCGAAGGGATTCTCATTCAGCGAAAGCTGCACGAGCCCCGGCGGGGTGATCCTGACCGCAGGCACCGCGGCCGGCAGGCGGTTGGCGACAGCGGCGCCGGCAAGAGCGGCGCCGGCACCCTTGAGCCACTGCCGACGGTTGAGCGGAGAGGCTCTCAGCATCGGGAGATTAAGGGCCGCACTCGCATCATTTCAGCGGATAGTCTTCCAGCACGCGCAGTGCCTGCAGCCGCTGCACCTCGCTGTCGAGCTGGCTGGCCGCCAGCCGGTCGAACTTCGAGCGCGGCGCCGGCGGCGCCGTGTGATAGAGACCGGCCAGCACCGAATCGCGCTGGCGCACGGTGTCATGCGTGACGCGGACGATGCGGTTGATTTCCTCAATCACAGCCCGGTCATATTGCGCGCTCGTCCGGGTGATGTAATTGTCGGCGCTGGCGCCGCTGCCGCTCAGCAGGTGGAAGTTTTGCATCAGGATGTCGTTCGCGCGTCCTCCGAGCACGCGGATATTCACCCCGTTGATGTAGCCGTCGGTCAATGGCTCGAACGCCTTGGCGTCGGCCGGCACCGGCACACCCTTGATGACGGGCAGCTATTTGGAGATCTCGGCAAATTTCGCGTTGGATTTCCGGCTCGTCAGGAAACGCAGAAAATCAATCGCGCGGCCGGGGTTCTTGGAATTGCGGGTGAGACCAAACGGCATTGCCGCAAAAGTCGCCGCCTCGGAGGTCGGACCGAGTGTCCACTCGCCAAACACTGGATGATCGCGCGGAAACGGCGGCACTTGGAAGGCCCCGACGGGAAAATCCGCCTGCATGAGGATGCCACCGGCATCCCAAGTCCCGGTCGCCAGCATGGCCGCGCGACCTTGCAGGAATTGCAGCATGCCGTCCTCACGGCCGAGCTGCACCCAACCCGGCGGCAGATAGCGGGCGAAGGCCTCAATCGTCTCCAGACTCTTGCGCACCGCCGGGGTCCGCAGCGACCAGCGCCCCCGCGCGTAGCTGAGCATCGTCTCGTGGCGGGAAAACTCCAGGTCGCGGCTGTAATCAAGTTCCAGTGCCAGCCGCTGCGTGACAGTATTGAACAGCGTGTCGGTTATCTTGGTGATGTTGAAGACCGAGCCGCCCAGCGGCATCAACGGCTCACCGGTGGCCAAGGCATATTGCTGCAAGGCTTCGCACCACGCCACGAACTCCTCAAAAGTCTTCGGCGGCCGATCCTCCCCGGTAGCGGCGCGGATGAGGTCGCGATTGTAGAACACCCGCACGGTCACGAGTGTCGAGGGCACCCCGTAGAACTCGAGCAGGTTGGCGTTGTAATAGTGCCCGAATCCGTCCGGCGCCGGCACCAGCTCCGCCGCATAGGTGCGCCGCCAAGGGAGATCCCGCAGGTCCGGCTCGTCGGCATTGTAGGGGTTAATCTCTTCCAGATAGGACGTGACCGGCGTGAAGTAGCGCGCGAGCATGTCATCGGGGTTGTTATAGGAGGCCAGCTCGATGAGATCCGGCGCGGTGCCGCCGACGAGCTGCGTGCGCAACCACTGCACCCACGCTCGGCCGGGTATTGGCATCTGCTCCACCTTCACATTCGGATGCAGCGCCATGTAATCCTGCGCGATAGCGTCGAGCGCCTCGCGCACGCCGGGCTCGAGCTGCCAGTGCGCAAAACGGATGACCTCGGTGCCCGGCGCCACGATGGCCCGGGTGCGCGCCTGCAATAATCGAACGGTGGAATAAAAAAAAGTGCCGGCCAGCAGCGCGATCGCCAGCCAAGTGAAGAAGGGGAGGCGCTTCACGGCGTGCCCTCGAATTCCTGCATCCGCTCGAGGGCGGTGCGGTAGCGATTATCGGTGGGCAAGATTGCGGCGAGAAACCGCTGGTAGTGGGCCAGCGCCTCGTCACGGTGGCCGAGTTCCCGGGCGATCTCGGCCAGTTGGATGCGCAGGCCGGCAGCCACCAACACGTCGGCGGTGCCGATGGCATCCGCGCGCTGCAGCCACCCGTAAACCCGCTCGTTGAGCACGTCATAAAACAGCGCGGCCCCGCCGAGGGCGCGGTAGTAGGCACAGGCGGCCTCAGGCAAGGCTTCGCGGCCCGCAACCGGGGCGAGCGCCGCCGCCGCGTCCAGTCGCTCGATGATCGTGAGTTCCGGACGCTGATAAAGCAGGACTAGTGCGAGCTTGCCCGCCGCGATTTGCGCCAACGGATGCGCCGCATCGGCCGCGATCACCGCGCGGTAGGCAGCCTCCACCTCGGCAATGGTGCCGGCCCGATGCAGGTGGGCGATGCGGGCGAGCAAGTAGCGCGCGTAGTGGGAGACTTCATCGGCGGGGTAGGCCGCCACCATTTCGCGCAATAAATTATCAGCGCGGGTGATCTTGCCCGGCGTCACCGGCGGGTAATTGATCAGGCTCGCGGCCACGCCCAGCGCCTGCTGGCGATCACCGGCCTGCGGCTGGGCGACAAAGGCTTCGTGGCTATCGCGAAAGAGGTAGCCCGCCAGCAATTGCCAGCCCTCAGCAGCCACTGCCGGCACGGCACCCAGCGCTAGCAGACCGGCCAGCACACAATAACAGCCCCTTCTTCGCAGGGAAATAATGGTGGAACGCAGCATCACAAGCGACCCACTCGTGTCTTCGCCAAATGCCAAAGTCAACGCGGCGACCGGTGAAAATTGCAGGAGTTGTGTCATGAATATCGGACAGCTTGCCAAGCAGGTGCCACGCCACATGCTCACCGCACCATGGGAGCCTACGATTTTAATTTCGACCTGCCGGCCGGCGAAACCTACGTCCCCAACCCCGACCGGATGCGCGCGTTGCAGGCGCTCATGCCCAAGGATGCGTTCACCATCGCGCCGTCGGCCGATGACCGCGCGGCTTGGAGCCGCTGGCAGGACCATCCGCTCGGCCAGCGCGTGTGGCGCGAAGCCCGCGCCTTCGCAGCCGAGCCGTTTCCCGCCTACAACAACGCGACCTACCTCGACTCGCTCGACCGCGAGGACGTGACCATCGTCAACCAAGTCATGCCCATCGTGCGGCGGCGCCAATGCACGTTTCTGCTGGCCGAGGCGATTTTCGACCAGGGTGAGTTTATCGGCTCCATCAGCGCCGACACTGTGCAGCTCGCGCAGTTGAATACCTGGATCCATCCCGGCAACGACCTCAAACGCCTCAACTACGACCTGAAAACCGTCGAGCCGGACCTCGGCGTCGTGCACTTCGCCGAGAATCTGGCCATTACCGACTTCATCCTGCGCGACCGGCTGCCGGCCGCGACCCGCGCGCTGATCCGCGAGGAGATCAACCGCCGCGTCCTCGCTCCCACCCGGCAGCGCATCGAATCCGGCCGCGACCTCAACTGGTGGATCCGCGTCAAACACAACTGGAACGCCGTCCTCCTCTCATGCATCGCGCAGTCCGCCTGCGCCATCCTGCCCGCCGCCGCCGACCGCGCTTGGTGGCTCGCCTTCGCCTCGGCCCAAGTGAATCGCTTCCGCGACGACTACACTGATGAGGGTTTCTGCACCGAAGGGGTTAGTTATTGGAGCTACGGCTTCATGCACTACATTGCCATGTCCGAGTTGCTGCGCTTCGCGACGGGTAATGTCATCGACCTGCTCGACGAGCCCAAAATGGCGCTCGCGGCCCGCTTCCCCGACCACGCCGAGATCCAACCCGGCATTTTCCCGGCCTTTGCGGATTGCGCCCTGGATGTGAAGCCCCTCCTTTGGGCGCGGCTCTGGATCGACAACCGGACCGGCAGCGTGACCCAGCCCCTTGAACCCGTGCCCGCCGCGGAGGATCCCTTTGAGCACATGGGACTGCAGATGATCTCCGAGGCGCTGCTCTGGATGTTCCGCACCCGCGACCCACGCCAGCCCCGGCGGCTTGCCCATAGCCCCGGCCTGCGTGAATGGTTCGAACAACCGACGCTGCTCATCTGCCGGCCCGCCTCGACCACGACCCGGCGTTTCTCCGCGACCTTCATGGGCGGGCACAACGGCGTGAATCACAACCACAACGACCTAGGCACGTTCACCGTCATCCTCGATGGCCGCGTGCTCGTGCTCGATCCCGGCCCGGAGGTTTACAGTTACCGCACTTTCAGCGAAAAACGTTACGATAGTCAGTTGCTCAATTCCTACGGCCACCCCGTCCCGCGCGTGGCCGGCCAGTTACAGGAGTTCGGCGCGCAGTTCCGGGCCCGGGTCATCACCAAGGAATTTACCAATGACTCTGATCGTCTGGTGATGGATCTGCGCGGCGCCTACGATGTGCCCGCCCTGCGCCGGTTGGAGCGGGAGTTTATTTACGACCGTCGCGGCAGCGGCTCGCTCACCCTCATCGACCGTGTCGAGTTCTCCGAGCCCGCTGCCTTCGAGACCGCGCTCATCACCCTGGGCAAATTCATGGTCAACGGCACCCACATCCGCATCCACGACGATCACGCCGCCCTATCGGCCGAAGTCAGCTGCGAAGGGGCGGCGCTGGAAATCTCCACCGACACGATCAACCAGCCGCCGCATCCGCTCCGCCTCGCGCTGCGCTGCGTTGGCGACGTGCGCTCGGCCGTGATTCGCACCATGATTCGGCCGGCCTGATACCGGTCGTCGGAGCTGCTAGTTTTCGGCTTTGCCCCCTTCGACGAGGGCGGCAGGCTCCGCGCTCAACATGAGTGCCTCTCCAACGCCTGCGCCCCAAGGGCCGCAGGTCATCCTGCCGCCGGCGGACTTTGGTTCCTTCCTCGGCCACCCGACGCCGCTCTACACGCTGTTCTTTGCCGAGCTCTGGGAGCGTTTCTCCTGCTACGGCATGCGGGCGTTGCTCACGCTCTACATGGTGGCGCCGTTGGCCATGGGCGGCGTGAACTGATCTCCGAATCAACCCGCCAGCGCTGCGAGTTCGCCCAGCGTGAGCAGCCGGACCCATCCGGGAAATTCGTGCCAAACATTTCTATTCCCGCACCAAGGCGACCGCCAGTTCCGTCCACCCGTTGGCGCCCACCTCCACATTATCAAACCGCTGGGTGGCATAGCCGTCCCGCGACACGATCAAGAGATGGCGACCGGGCTCCACCAACCGCCAGAGTCGGCCGAAATCCGCATCGCTGCGCCGCCGATCAATGGTCTCGTTCTCAATCTGCGGCAACCACACCTGCGCCGCCAGCGGCGCGCCCGTGACGGCATCCTTGACTTGCACCGCGAGGCCCGGTCCTGCCAGCCGCGCCATGAGTGCGCGGACACCCTCAAGATTAGCCGCGATCAGGCCGGGCACGAGCTCGGGCGGAAACACATGCGAGCCCTTCCCTACTTCCACGATAAAATCGATGACCCCTTTGCGGCCATATAGCCACGGGTAGCTCTGGCTCGAAGGGCCGCCCGGCGCAATATCATAGGTGCCACTGCCATCCATTTTGGGAATGCGCGCCGCCACCGCCGTGACCAGTCCTTTGATGACCGCATCATCCGGCGCGGCACGGCCACCCCAAGTCCAAGGATAAAATAACACCTCGCCCTGACTGTGGTAGGAAATCGAGGCCACAAACTGCCGTAGCTCCGTCAGTCGGCGCATGGCGCGATTTTCGCCCTCGGAAAAAGGATATTCGCCGCGATAGCTGACCCCGTCGGGATCACCCGATCCGCCGGCAGCCCAGTTGAAATCGTAACCGCGGTTTGGGTCCACGCCCTCGGGATACACCCCGGTGATCCCATCGCGATTCACGTCACGGACATTCTTGCGCCAACGCGGCTCGTGGCCCGAGGTCACGATGTCGTGACCGTCCACGTTGAGGACCGGCACGAGCCAGATCTCCAACGTATCCATCCAGTGCGTAATCTCGGGATCCGTGCCGTAGTCGCGCACAAGTTTTTCCATCAAAGCGACCACAATCTCAGTGCCGACGAGTTCATCGGCATGATGCGCGGCATTTAGCATCACCGCCGGCCGGTCTTGGGGAAGCTGGGCGCGGTTCGAAAGCCGGTAGGCATAAATTGGCTGGCGGAACTGTTGGGTCGCCCCGATTTGGAAGCGCTTGAGGCGATCGGGATGCGCCACCGCGAGCGCCGCCGCTTTGGCGACGATTTGGTCATGGGTGTGATAGCTGGCATCCGGCTTGGAAGTCGGTCCATAGAGCCCGCGGCGAATGAGCGCGAGCGGGTCGTCACTCTCCATGAGCACCGTGGCCGCAAGCCCCTCGGCCCGCATCATCGCCAACTCCTCCGCATTGGCGAGGGTGGTCACCGTATCACCAATCACACTGAGCACCCGGTCGCGATTGTAGGAGTTATAGGAGTAACGACCGGCACCGGCCTCCACCCCGCGCGAGTCGCGCTGCTCGGCCGGCACCCGGCGAATCTCGACGAGCAGCGTGCGCGGGTCCGCGGCGCTCGCCCGATCGGTGGTAACCGCAACCAGCATGATCAAAACCAACCCAAAGCGGAAAGAGCGGAATTTATTCATTAGGTCCAAAAGATAAGCCGACCCCACCCGGCACGAGCAAAACCGTCGGAGATTTTTCACCATTGCCGCCAATTTGTTGACGGCCATCTTTGTCGGCATGCCCGTCCGCACTTGTTTTCCCACCCAGATATATTGCGAACCCCTGCAACCGACCGGCCTCGCCCGGCTCAACACCGAACTCGCCGAGGAATGCCGGCAGTTGCGCGACTTCGATGACGCCGGTCGCCGCTGGTCCGCTAAAAATTATCCTGGCGGCTACACGAGCTATGCGTCGATGAATGAGCTGCATCGCTTCTCCAGCACCTTCGCCGCACTGGAGAAAAAACTCCACCGCCACGCCCGCACCTATGCCGCCGCGCTGGAACTCGACCTGCGCGGGCGCACCGTGCGGCTCACCGACTGCTGGGTGAACATCATGCCGCCCACCGCTGCCCACACGCTGCACCTGCACCCGCTCTCCTTCATCAGCGGCACCTACTACGTCGCCACGCCCGCTGGTTGCCCCGGGCTGAAGTTCGAGGATCCACGCTTGAGTAAATTCATGGCCGCCCCACCCCGGCTGCCCAGCGCGAAGCCGGTCCACCGCCACCACGTCACCTACCCCGCCAAGGCCGGCAACGTCATCCTCTTCGAGAGCTGGCTCCGCCACGAGGTCCCCGCCAACCGGGTGGACGCCGAACGCATCAGCATCAGCTTTAATTTCAACTGGAGTTGAGAAACGCGCCAGCCGCTGGTAAAAACCCGCGGGGTTGCTTCAATGCCATATGATCGTCATCCGCCGCCTTGTTGACCGCCGCCGCGCCTACACCGCCATTTTCTTGCAGGGCGAGCCGCCGCAGATTTTCCCCACCAGCGAGCAGGAGCACGGGCGCATCCTGCAAATCTACAAACAGGAGCGCCGGCACGAGGGCATCATCAATGATTTTTCGGAATTCGATCTGGGTAATATCGGCAAGGCGCCATCTGTGAAACCGGCGCAAGCTAAGGATGAATCCCGTGCCACCTGAGCGGCGTTCTTTCGCCCATCGGCGCGCAATGCCCTCCCCGCCTCGTCGCCCATTTTGCGCTTCCGCCGGCCGTTGCCGTCACCCATAAATTTCGCGTGTCCTCACCCGGCGATCCTTCCAAGCCCAAGCAGCGCAACGTGCGGAATTTCTTCGCCTCGGTGCGTTACGCCATCGACGGATTCTTTGCTGCACTCAGGCACGAGCCTTCCTTCCGCGAAGGGCTGCTTTTCGTCCTGCTGTTCACCCCGCTCGCCATCATTCTGCCCCTGAACGCGGTCTCCACCGCCCTGATGATCGGTGCGCTGATTCTCATCCTGATTGTAGAGCTGATCAATTCGGCCATCGAGTGGACGATTGATTATATCCGGCCCGGGATCCACCCACTGGCCAAACGCATCAAGGACATGGCCAGCGCTGCTGTCTTCCTCAGCTACATCAACTGCTTGGTCATCTGGGTGATCGTGCTGTGGCCCGGCAATGCCGTCTGGCAGCGTCTGGAAAACTGGCTGACCGGGCGGTTCTGACTCAGCGCAACCGCGCAAACAAGACCAACGCCAGCAGCGCCATCCCCAGATTGGGCAACCAAGCCGCAGTCTGCGGATTGAGCACCTCCTTGGTGGCAAGTGTGGCGGCGATATTCGTCAGCACATAATAGAGAAAAAACAGGCCGATGGATTTCGAGACGCCAACAGCGGGATTTACCCGGATGCCCGAAACCGCGAAAGGCACGGCCAGCGCGATCACGATCAGCGGCCCCAGCGTATCGGCAATGAGTCCGAAGTAACGCACTGCATAGGGCACGGCCTTCGGGTGGCTGTCGTCACCGTAATAATCGAGCAGGCGGCGCAGTTCGAAAATAGAAAGATCTTTCGGCCGGCGGTCGATGAGCAGCATCGTTTGCGGGTCCTCATCATAGTCTTCCTGGAACAGTTCTGTGAATGGTCGCGGCGAAATCATTTCCCCGCTCTCCGCCGAGAAATACAATTCACGGCCATCACGAAACACCCAACCGCCCCGCGCCGCGTCATACTCGGCCTCGGCCGCGAGGATGCGCCGGCTTTCCCGCCGGTCGGGACCCAGTTCAGAGACGGTCACGCCGTAACCTTTTTTCGCATACTGGCTGTAGCGGTTGAAAAACCACATCCGCCCCTCCGGGCGATTATCAAAGGCCACGCTATATACCGCACCGATGCGGTCGAGGCTGAGCACCTCCGCCTGCTGGCGGAACTGCACGGTGTCGCGCAGCAGCCGAGATTCCTCGACCGACCATGGCACCACGCTCGCGTTTAGATACCATGAGAGCCCGCAGGCCAGAACCCCCACCAGCCATACCGGTGCTGTGATGCGGCCCAGCCCAACCCCGGCCGCCCGCAGGGCGGTGAATTCGTTCGCCCGGTGAAGTTTGCCCAGCACGAAGAGCAGCGAAATCAATAGCGCCAGTGGCAGGACGACTGCGAGAAACCCGGGAATCGTCACAAAAAAATATGCCCAGTAATCTGTGCCACGCGCGCCGAGATCGTTGAGCATGCGAAAGTCATCATAGAGCACTTGCACGAAGAGCAGACCCATGGTCGCGCCCAGCACGAGACCAAGGATGCCCAGCCACTCGCGCAGAAGATGTCGGTCGTAGGTATTCAACGTGGGAGCATCAAAGCGCGCAGAGGCCTCAACGCCAAACCCAATCCTTCACCGCAGACCGGCCGCGGCGACCGCAGGTTCGGCCCGGGTCAACGCGCACCCGGCCCAGCTATCAAGCCATGAGCGCCGCCTTGGCTACAGTCGCTGCGAGCACCAGCAAACGGCCGTGCACGTAAGCCCGGTGCTCCCGGTGAAATTTATCAACTTGGGATTTGCCCGCACCCCGGGAACCGCTCTTAGTCACGACCCATGGCGAAAATTCAAGAAGCCTGGGGCTCACGGCTCGGGGTGATTCTGGCGGTGGCCGGCAGTGCGGTGGGGCTCGGCAATTTCCTGCGCTTTCCCGGTCAGGCGGCCCAATACGGCGGCGGCGCCTTCATGGTCGCCTACTTTATCGCCCTGCTCGTCGTCGGCATTCCCATCTGCTGGACCGAATGGACCCTCGGCCGCTACGGCGGTCGTTTCGGCTTTCACTCCACCGCCGGCATTTTCCATGCACTGTTGCGGAAGCCCTGGGGCAAATATCTCGGCGTGATCGGCTTCATTGTGCCGGTGATGATCTACATGTATTACGTGTATATCGAGGCGTGGTGCCTCGGCTACGCAGTCAACGCCCTCAGCGGCCGGCTCAGTGAACCCGGCGTCAACTACGGCGAATTTTTCGGGCGCTTCACCGGCGCGACCGGCGACGGCGTGGCCCTGCACTTCGGTATCGGCGACGTGGGCATCTTTCTCGTTATCGTCTATGTGCTGAATTTCTTCTTCATCTACCGCGGCATCACCAAGGGCATCGAAACGGTCTGCAAAATCGCCATGCCGGCCCTTATCGTCATCGCGATCATCATTCTCATCCGCGTCCTCACACTCGGCACACCCGATGCCACCAAACCCGATCAGAACGTAATTAACGGTCTCGGCTTCATGTGGAATCCCACTTCCGTCGCCGTGGTTGACGCGGCCACCGGCACCGAGGTCGCCCGCTACCCGGACGCCGCCGCCATCCCCACCGCCTACCAGACGGAAGCCTTCGCGCAAAAAAACCTCGACCTCTGGCAGACACTGCTCAACCCCCAGCTCTGGCTCGCCGCCGCCGGCCAGATCTTCTTCTCCCTCTCAGTCGGCTTCGGTGTCATCA
>JBDNGL010000200.1:0-6284 GCA_041689285.1 Opitutaceae bacterium | reverse complement strand
GCGGCTTTCCTTGAGCGCGGCCTACGCATGGTCGAGCGCGACAAAAATCACCCCTCGATCATCGCTTGGTCGCTCGGCAACGAGAGCGGCTACGGTCCGCACCACGACGCGATGGCCGGCTGGATCCGCCATCGCGATCCCAGCCGAGTGATCCACTACGAGGGCGCCATCAGCTGGAACTGGCAGACGGGCACCCCTGCGACGGACATCATCGCTCCGATGTATAGCGAGATCAGCAAGCTCGTCGCCTGGGCCAAGGACCGCAAAGCCCCCGACCAGCGCCGGCCGCTGATCCTGTGCGAATACTCACACGCCATGGGCAACAGCAACGGCAGCTTGGCGGATTACTTCGACGCCTTCGACCGCTATCCCGGCCTTCAGGGCGGTTTCATCTGGGAGTGGGTGGACCACGGCATTCGCCAGCGCGATGCCGCCGGGCGTGAATACTGGGCCTACGGAGGTGACTTCGGTGATGTGCCTAGCGACAAGAATTTTGTATGCGACGGCCTCGTCTGGCCCGACCGCCAGCCGCATCCGGGGCTCTTCGAATACAAACACCTCGCACAGCCGGTGCAGGTCGAAGCGGTGAATGCCCGTGGGGGGCGCTTCCGGGTGCTGAACCGACGCTGGTTCACCACCCTGCGCGACCTCGGCGGCACTTGGGAGTTACTGGTCAATGGCGACGTCGCCGCGCGCGGCAACCTGCCGGTGCTGACAGCCGCGCCCCGCACCGCGCAGATGGTGACCCTGAAATATCCCGCACTCACGCTTCCGGGCGGGGCCGAGCTTCACGTGACTTTTCGCTTCTTCATGAAGCAGGCCCCCTCATGGGGCGAGGCCGGCCATGAAGTCGCTTGGCAGCAGCACGGGGTGCCGACCGCAGGCTTTGCGCGCAGCCGGACAGTCGCCCGGCCGCCGGCGCCCGGCCCCATCACGCTCGATGTCACGCCCCACGGCTGGCAAGTGCAGGCGGGGGCCATCGCTTTTGCGGTCAATCGTGATCGCGGCGTGATCGAGAACCTGACCCGAGAGGGTTGTTTGCTCATCCAACGCGGGCCGCAATTTGCGCTCTGGCGCGCGGCGACCGACAACGACGGGCTCAAGCTCTTCGACGTCATCAATTGGGGCGGGGCGCGGTTTCTTACCCAGGCGCTCAAGGCGGGCTATGACCGGATCGAACTGGCCGATACAACCACTAAGGTTCGCCGCACGAGCGCCGGCGCAGTGATTGAAATCACCTCCCGCTGGCTCTGTCCTGGCGTGAAGCGTTTCATCACTCACCGGCATGCCTATACCGTCCGGTCTGACGGCACTTTGGCGGTGGCTAATACCTTTGCCATGGACAAGCGGCTGCCGGAAGTGCCGCGGCTCGGCGTGAATCTCGTGCTACCACCGACGCTGGAGCAATTGGCATGGTTCGGCCACGGGCCGTGGGAAACCTACTCCGATCGCAAGCGTGCCGCCGTCGTCGCGCACCATCGCAGCACTGTGACTGCGCAGTATGTGCCCTATATCCTGCCGCAGGAACATGGTAACAAAACCGACGTGCGCTGGCTGGCGCTGCACGATGGTGCCGGCCATGGTATCCGCTTCACCGCAGCCGGCCGGCACTTGGAGGCGTCCGCTAGTCATTTCACCGCCGCCGACCTCTACGCCGCGAAGCATACCACCGACCTGAACCCGCATCCCGAAGTGCACGTGAATCTCGACTATGCCCAGCGCGGCCTCGGCACAGCGAGCTGCGGGCCTGACGCCCTGCCGCAATACCGGATCCAACCGGGAACCTATCGGCTCGATTTCAGCGTTTCGTCCACAGGCGCAATGAGCTGAGCAAGAAATCCTCGAGCGCGGTGGCCACGTTCAGGTTGAGCCGGAGCAGGCCAACGACGTGTTCGAGCTTATCGACCGAGCCGATGAGCGCGGTGCGCGTGGTCGTGTCGGCTGCGGTCAGGCGGGGCACGGCAAAGGTGCGGGTGGCGTGCTCGATATCAACGAAAAGCTGCGTGCGCAGGCCGTTGGCGAGGCCCGTCTCGATGGCGACTTGCTCCTCGTCCTCCAAGTCGGGCGGGAGTTTTGCCTTCTCCGCTTTCCATGCCTCCGCGGTGGCGGCATCAAGAATGGCGGTGAAGCGCGCCACCAGGCCGTAGGCGGCAAAAACCGAGTCGGCGGCGGCGGGCTTGTCGACGACTCCGTCCGTCAGCCGGCCCAGCCAGCTCCGATAGTCTTCGATCCAAGCTGGCCAGCCGGCGTAAGCCACATGGGTGGCGGCACTGGCAAAGCGGAAATGCAGCATGCGGCTGCGAATCGTCGGGAGCAGCGCGTAGGGCCGGTTCGTCAGGAGCAACAGGGTCGTATTGGCCGGCGGTTCCTCGAGGGTTTTCAGAAAAATATTGGCCGCAGACAAATGCATGCGGTCGGCCTCATGGATGATGGCGACCTTGCGCGTCGCGACCGTGGCAGTCACCTGCACCTTGCCGATGAGTGCGCGGGTGGCGTCGGCGCTAATCTGCCGCATCTTGCCGGCGGGGCGAAGACTGAAGCAATCAGGGTGTTGTTCCGGGGCGAAACGCGCCGTCGCCGCGGGCGTGTTCAGGAGCCGGTCAGTAATCGCGTGGGCAATCGCTACGAGGGTGGGCAGCTCGGTGCCGTGCAACAGGAGGCTGTGCGACAGTCGGTCGCGCTTTATGGCCTGCTCGATCACCGCCACGGCAGGTGAGCCGGCGAGAGCGGGCGGCCAGTCAGCACGTGCGGTCATGGAGTGAGGTGGGTTAGAAATGAAAGGTTGGAGTGAATTGACAGAGGAAATCCCTGAAAATGAATGTGGAACCCAGGACAGCAGGCAAGCAGCTGGGATTACGTGAGACGACGAGGTTTGCCCCGTTCCTCATTTGAAGCAGTATAAGTTTTCAGGGGCTTCGCTAAAAACATTTGGCAACTGCTAATCTCCGCAAATGGGTACTGATAAGAATCCAAGCTCGTGATTAGCGTTCATCAGCGTGGATTCGTGGTTTTACCTCTGCAACGAACCGGCCGCGCTCAACCGAGGCGGATTTTCACGTGCTCCCAGATGGTCTGTGCGACCTGTGACGGCGTGTGCGTGCCATCCACCAAAATCACGCGCTCAGGCATGTTTTTGGCGAGCAGCAGGTAGCCTTGGCGCACCTTATTGTAGAAATCGATGTTCTCGCGCTCCATGCGGTCGGGCAGGTCGGTGGTGCGCTGTTTGAGGCGGGTGAGACTGACTTCCGTGGGCACATCGATGACGACGGTGATGTCGGGCATGACGTCACCGACAGCGAAACGATTGATCTGGGCGACGGGATCGGCCGCGAGTTTGCGGGCAATGCCCTGATAGACGGTGGAGGAGTCGAGGAACCGATCGCTGAGCACGTATTGGCCGGCGAGCAGCGCAGGGGCGATGACTTCGCGCACCAACTGCGCCCGGGCGGCGGCGAAAAGCAGCAGTTCGGTCTCGGCGCACATCTCGTCGCCTTTGGAGTTATGGACGATAATATTGCGGATCTGTTCGCCGATCTCAGTGCCGCCGGGCTCGCGGGTGATGACGACATCCTTGCCGGTCTTTTGCAGGTGTGCGGCGAGGAGCGAAATCTGGGTAGATTTGCCACTGCCCTCGGAACCTTCAAAGGAGATGAGTTTGCCAGCGGGTGTTTGCGGGAGAGGCATGGGTGTAGCTTGGGAGGTTATTTCCAGTTGGCGAGGAAGGTTTCGAGGTCGGAGAGGTTCGGACTCTTTCCGGTGCGCACATAGTGGCCGCTGGTGCAAACGCCGGCACCGAGGCAGGCATCGGGGGTCAGACCCATGAGTTGGGCGGCGCTGAAGCCTGCGTTGAAATGGTCACCGGCCCCGGTTGTGATCAGCGGCTGGGCGACGTAGGGCCCGGGCACCCAGAAAGTGCCATCGCGCGTGGCGCAGGCGGCGGATTCCTTGGGGTGAATGACCACGGTGGTGAGATCGAGCTTCGCGCGGATTTTTTCCGCCATGGCGCGCAGGCCGGTCTCCGTTTCCGTCTCACTGCCAAAGCCGAGCACCGCAAACACCTGCTGGGCCTCCTTCAGGTTGAGCCCAAGGGTTACGCGGCCAAATTGCTCGAAGCGTCCAATGGTTTCCAAGGCATAGGCGAGGTCGGCACCTGAGCGTTTTTCCGGGTCGGCCAGATCGAAGAAGAATATCCGACCGGGCTTCACCGGCACTTGCGGCAGCACGGTCTGCACGAGGTCCGTGAAGACGGCCGTCATGTTGGGAATCATCGTCCAGTTGACTAAGGCCACCAAGTCGGCCGCGCCGAGCGCCACCCGGTAGTGTGCCGCACCCATCACCGCGGTGATTTTCTCAGGCGTGATTTCATCCAGACTGCGCATCATGCCGAGCATGAGCTTGCCGTCGGTGAACTCGACGGCGGTGGTGGCGGCCGGGTCGCAGAGGGAAACAACCGTGGCTTTGGCGGCCATGTCGGCGAAGACCGGGTGGATCGCAGTCTGGCCCAGCGCCCCGACGTAGGTGATTTCCACCCCTTCGGCGAGGAGGGCGTTGGCCATGATGGGGCCGTTGCCGCCGAGTTTGTCCATACGCGGGTAGAATTCGAGATTCGTGCTCTTGCCGGCGGCGGAGAGGATGCGTTGGCCAAACTCGGTAATCGTGCTGATGGGGGTGAAATTTTCGCCCTGGCCCGCCCGTTGGGCAACGGGGGTCACAATCGTGTCCACGAAACCGTCAAAGCCTACGAGGGCGCGTTTATGGGCGAGGAGGCTGCGGTTTTCGCGGAGCTGCTGCAGGGTGCGGGTCTTGAAGTCCATGGGTGGTTGGTCAGGAGAAAAACCTCGGCAAGGTGCCGCAAACAGATTCGCGTAATTATTTCGTCGGCTTTTCCGTTGAATGCGTCCGCCAAAGCGGCCAACAGTTCAAGCCATGCCTGTGCTGCCCGAATTTTCTCCGTTTTTGGCCACGGCCAATATCATCCAGATTTTCCTGCAATCCGACATCGTCGGTCAGGTGATCACGGTGGGCTTGGCTATCTTCAGCTTGATTGCCTGGACCATCATGTTCGGCAAGCACTACGAACTGAAGCGCCTCGCGCAGTTCAACTACGCCTTTGAGCAACGACTGCGGGACGAGCGCTCGTTGCTCGACCTGCCCGAGTCCTACCGCAACCGCCGGGCGATTCCCTATGCGGATCTCTTCGCTGATGCGGTCGAAAGCTACTGGCGGGCGACCGCGATTGCGAAAGAGCGCGGGCAGGCCAACACCCGCGCCCGGCTGGAACATGCCGAGAATGCCCTCCAGCGCGCCCTTTCGCGACAGGCTTTACGTTACGAATCCAGCATGATTTTTCTGGCGAGTATCGTCACCGGCGCGCCGTTCCTCGGCCTGCTCGGCACCGTGTGGGGCGTGATGATCTCATTCAGTGCGGTCTCGGTGCAGCAAACCGCGAGCATTCAGACCCTCGCCCCGGGTGTCGCGGCGGCTCTGCTGACCACGATCGCTGGCCTCGTGGTCGCCATCCCCTCGGTCTTCGGCTACAATTACATTCACGCCAACACCAAGCGGATGATCACCGAGCTGGAAAACTTCGCCAGCTCACTGGCGGACCGGATTGAACTCGAGAGCGATTAAGGAGACCTTCCCATGGCCCGCACCTTTCGACGCCGCCACGCCCAGCAGGCGATCTCCGAGCTGAACGTGACCAACCTCATCGACGTGGCGTTCACGTTGCTGATCATTTTCATGATCGCCACGCCGCTCATCCAGCAGGAGCAGAAGATCGAGGTAAAGCTGCCCACCGAGTCCGCCCGCCCCCAGATACAGCCGGACCCGAAAGACGTTTTCCAAGTCATCGCCATCGACCAGAGTGGCCAATATTACTGGGGAGCCCGCCGGATCGATTTTTCCGATTTACCCGGTCTGCTCGCGGCGGAAGCGCGCAAGCCGAATCCGGCGGTCCTGCGCATTCGCGCCGATTGGAACATCCCATACCAGAAGGTGGTCAGCCTGATGGACGAAATCAAAAAGCACGATTTGAGCCGATTTACCTTCGATACGCAGACGACCAACTGAGCCATGGCCGAGAACACGCGCAGCGCCTTCATGCTTTCGCTCACTATGCACGGAGCGATTGTGGCGGTGCTGATTTTTCTGGCATATGTGCTGAAGGTTACCGCACCGGAGCTGCCCAAGATTTTTGAACTCGTGGCAGGCGAGGGGGATAATTTTGCCGCCACCGAAGCCCCCGCGCTCAGTTCACCCGGGATCACCCTGGACCTACCCGT
>JBDNGL010000199.1:0-3062 GCA_041689285.1 Opitutaceae bacterium | reverse complement strand
GTGGGTATCGGCGGGTGGCGTCGAAGTCGTCGCGAAACACGAGAGACGCCTTGACAACGTTCGAGAACGGAACCTCGTCCGCTATCGCGGAGAGCCCACAAACCAAAGTCAGAACCGTCGGAATTAGAAAGCGCATGGGATGAGGCTAACGATGAGCACGTGCACCACTACCAGCGGGGGCGCGCGTCGATCACGGGGTTGGGGTTGTGGTCAGGTCAAATCATCGAAACTGAACGGCTGGTAGTGGTTGCACGATGCGGCTTGTTCTCCTTGGTTTTTATTAGCTTCGTAGTCGTCCAACGAGTTGCAACGACCGCAAGAACCCATGCCAAAATCGCAAAACCCAACCATACAAGATTCAGATGGGTAAGCGTGATCCCATTGAGTCCGCCTGACATCTCAGGCCCCCACGAATATTCCACCTGCGAGCGTCGAATGGGCATGAATACCGAAAAGTCTGAAGTGTAATCAACACTCCAATAGAGTTTGCCCCAAATGATGCAGCTCCATAGCCCATTCATGATCATTGCAGAAATGAGCAAGTAGCCTTGGAAAATCATGAGTGTGGATATCCTCGGCTGTAAGATGCCTTTCCAGGCGGTAATCATCATGAGACCGAGCAAAATTGGGAATGCGATTACGTGAAATAACCCTCCCGGCAGAAGATACCAGAGACATTCCACCGGGAACTCGGACCAGTGTTTGGGATCAGGAGGCCAATTCATTTTCTTGCAGATTAAGGTAGGGACGCCGGTTGGCCGATGCCCCCCTCGCAGATCCCGGCGTGCGGAATTACCGCACCGGGCTCCTCAGGAATGCGCGCAGGTGGAACTTCGATCATGATTGGAATCTCGTTGACGGACCATTTCATACGGGGCGGGGCTGGGTTTGTCCAGCGGTTCTTGGCCACGGCTTCTCGATCACCTGCGGCTCCGGCATTTGCCACCGCTCCCACGCGACGGCACCAAGCTCGATATGACGTCAATGTGATTGTCGGCTAGAAAGCCTACAACAGTGCTGCCAATCGCCTACTTCTCTTCGGTGCATGCCAAAGGCGCAACGTCGAGGTGTGGCACCCGCTACCGGGAGCACCACTCCGAAACAAGGTTGAAGGTTGTAGTCAAGGGTCATTTCGACTCGGGGCGGGTAGCCGGTTGTCCACTACCGTCTTGTTGGACAATTTTTTTCCGGGGCGTCATCTCAACGCCCTCACCGACTGGACCATGCTCGATCACGGCATCTCCCAGTGTAACCGCGATCCTGCCATCTTCTTGTCGGGTAGTAGCAATTACGCCCGTAACATTCACCCACCAGCCAAGCTGATCATCAGGCTTCTCACCGTCTCGAAATTGGATCGCGATTCTTGGAATGTCCTTCCCCGCTTCAGGATCAAATGGATCCCATTGCGAATTAAAGAGGGCGTAGCTTCCGGCCTTCAGTGCATTCAGCGTTCCACGCACAGTCACTCTCTGCCCTTCGGTCTCATACCCTTGGCTAATTGAGCAGACTTCATTGACGATCATCACGCCCGGCGAGGAAATCATCGTCGCTTTCGTCACATCCTTCTCACCGCGACGGCAACCCATCACGCCAAGGATCACAACGCCGCCTAAGGAAATGACTAATGGCCGGAGCATATTCAGTTTTCGTCCAACGTCAAAGAGCACGCACCACCACTAGCGGGGGCGAGCGTTGATCGCGGGGTTAGGGTAGAAGTTACACAGGAGCATGTCAACAGGGCGGCTAGTGGTGGCTGCTGTGTCTCGTCTTGTTCGCCTTATTTCTTTTCTTTTGATTCAGCGGAACTATCGGCGATTTGTTCTCTGGTCTGCAACTGGATTCCACAAAATGGGCAGAAAACCGCTGCGTGATCAAACCATCCAAGCCCTTCGTCTGTCTCCACGTAGGCTATTGAGAGATATAGAACTCCAGTGTCCTCCACTCGGAAGGTAGAATTCGGTTGCGCCATGCAGTCTGCAAGATCGTTGCAACATGTTCCGAACTTTCCCTTATGTAATTGCGATGTGGAATCCATTTTGGTCTCTGTATTTGGTTTGGAATCGGAACATCCCACGATCGCCGAGATTACGACAATAGTCACAAACATCGAGGCTGCTCTTATTTCTTTATTCTTCAAAATCTTGGCGAACGATAGAGTGGTGGCACCGGCGGTGGGAAGCTCGAATTCAAATTGATACGTTATCGCCGGTTGCCACTCACGGCTTGTTCGCTCTGGATTTTGTTGCCGGGAGCCATGGCTGAACCCGTCACCTCGCAATCTGGAAGTGCTGAAATTCGCTGCCGCATTAGAATGAACTGGAGGATCAAGACCGCGCACAAAATAATCATCCAGGCAGGAAAGGGCCAGACAAGGAATGCAAACGCTTGGAATCCCCAAGAATACGAATACAAGTCACCTGTGGGCGGACCATTCAGAAAAGAGATTGCTCTCGCTAGAAAGTGTAAAACTACCAACGTTGCCCATATTGAGATGGTCGTGATTGAGTCGATGGTTGGGGTCTTCATTTTTCAACGTTAGATGTGATGGCAACCCCACTAGCGGGAGCCAGTGTTGATCGCGGGAATAAGGTTGAAATTACGTTGAAGCTTGGAGAACAAAGGGGCTATTGGGGGGTGCCATCCACGGCTTGTTCTGCCTCTGGTTTTATTGGCGTCAACCACGCCGAGACGGGAGTTCCATCTGCTATCATACCGGCAGCAAGGCCGCCCTTGGCCAATGACCGAGCTGCCTCCTTCGCGGAATCACCGACAGTATCCCAGAACCAGTCACCGGAAAATTGCCCTAAGGTCGCCGCGTCGCCAACCAATTGATTGATGTCCGCAGTCAAGCGTGCATCACCGAGTATCCCAGCAACAAGAACAGCGAACGCCCTCCTCTCAGGCTTCTCCTCCAACATCATCTTGTGTAGAGCAGGAATTGGGTCATCCGGCAACTGTATCAACGAGAAAGCAGTGGCAAGCTGTCGATCTCCATCGTGATGCGATCCGCCCTTATAGTTCTCTTCAATCACTTCGATCGCTGTAACCTTTCCGCCATCCTT
>JBDNGL010000198.1:0-3057 GCA_041689285.1 Opitutaceae bacterium | reverse complement strand
CGCGACTGGGGTCGATCTCACGGCCAGCGTTACGGACAGCCAACGAACGACGCAGCCGTCGGTTTTGCTGCGTCAGCGTCTGCAAGGCAGTTCGTCGCCCGCGTTACCCGCGCCGGCAACAGCGGCGTTACCTGCTTCCTTTCGCGAACGGCGTGCCCTGCGCCGTATTAGCTGAAAGAAGCGATGACCAGACATGCCGCTTGATGCGTGACTTGACAGAGTGACAAGGTGACAAGGTGCCAAAACGGCTTGTCACCCTGTCACTCTGTCAAGACGGCACAAACAAATCGGTATAATGTCTAGCACAGGCTCCGTGAGAGCCAAGGGAGAAGTGGAAATGAACAACGAATTGTTAATGACAGATGCCTTAGAATTTGATGGCGAATTCTCTAACCAGGAATGGGAAGACGAATCCAGCCGTCGCCGGCCGAAGTCGCCGCGGCGACAGTCAACCCGGCCGCGGGCCGGTGTTCGCGGGCGACGTGCGAACCCCCGGCCTGTGCGCGTTCGGCCACCAAACGAGTATGTGCGCTGGGTGCAGAGTGCGCTCAACCAGATCATGGACTTACGCCTGCCGCTGGATGGCGTGATGGGAACAGAGACGCGCAGCGCTTTGCGCAGCTTTCAGAAGCGCCAGGGATTACCGGTGAATGGTCTTGTCGGACCGGATACGGAGCGGGCATTGCTGGCTGCACGCGGCGGCCAACCCCCGGCCAAGCGCGCAACTCAGCCGTCTGAGCCGGAACCCCCAGCTGAGAGCCCCAGCCAGCCGTCTGAGCCGGAACCCCCGGACGAGAGCTCAGGCCAGTCATCTGAGCCGGAACCCCCAGAAACGGAGTATATGCAGTTCAGCGTAGAACCCTTTGCGTTTGTTGGAGAATTAGCAGAGCAGGAAAATACTGAATCATTGGGCCAGGAATGGGAAGATGAATCCAGCCGGCGGCGGTCGACGTCGCGCCGGTCAACTCGGCCACGGGCTGGCACGCGTGGGCGGCGACGTGCCCGTCCCTGGGCTGTGCCGGCTCGCGGCGGGAGCGAATATGTGCGTTGGGTGCAAAGCGCACTCAACCAGATCATGGATCTACGCCTGCCACTGGATGGTGTATTGGGGGCGGCGACGCGCAGCGCCCTGCGTAGTTTTCAGCAGCGCGAGGGGTTGCCCGTGGACGGTATTGTTGGGCCAGATACGGAGCAGGCATTGCTGGTGGCACGCGGCGGTCAAGTCCCGACCAAGCGCCCAGTTCAGGCATCTGAGCCTGAACCCCCAGAAACAGAGGTTGCCGAGCAAGCGTGGGAAGGTTGGGTAGGGGAAGTGGGAAGCAATTACAGTAGTGCGCCATCGTATATTCCCATCAACACATCAGATAGTCTCACGCCTGTGCCCGGCATTGAAAACACCAGCCAGGCTTTCAGGTTAAAGGTCATTCGCATCGCACAAAGTCTTGATACCGATCCCAATTTCCTGATGGCCATTATGAGTTTTGAATCAAACGGTTTTAATCCACAAGCCAGAAATCCACACAGCGGTGCAACCGGGCTGATCCAGTTTATGCCAAAAACGGCGACAAACCTGGGCACAACAACGGATGCCCTGGCCCGCATGACAGCAGAGCAACAACTCGACTATGTGGCGAAATATTTTGCGCCTTACAAGGGGCGGCTTAAAACGCTCGACGATGCCTACATGGCAGTTCTTTGGCCACCGGCCATTGGCCAAGGCAGTAACTATGTGCTGTTTAGCTCACCCTCAACTGCCTATCAACAAAACCAACCCCTTGATGTAAACAAAGATGGCAAGGTTACTGTTGCTGAAGCGACTTCGTTTGTGCGGAAAAAGTTAGGCAGCACTGCTCCCGCTCCTATCAGTTCGCCGACTTCGCCGTTGGGCGGTCCGGTGAATCGAAGTAGCCCTGAGTATATTCGCTGGGTGCAACAGGCGTTGAACAAGCTGATGGGAGTGCAGTTGGCGGTAGATGGCATTAGTGGTCCAATGACTCGGAGCGCGGTTCGCAGCTTTCAACAGAAACATGGACTGTTGGTGGATGGCATCGTCGGGCCGCAAACCGAGGGCGCGCTGATCGCGGCTGGCGCGAGGAATCCACCACAGGGTTCAGATACAGTTCTTGCCCCCTACGTCCCGGGGATCGGTATTCCACCCCAAGGATCACCTGACATCGTCAGCGTGCGTGGCATTCAAGTAGCTCGGAAAATCGCGCCTCAGGTCGAAGCATTGCTCTCTGCCGCCGAAGCGGATGGCGTCAAATTGAGCGGTGGCGGGTATCGCTCAATTGAGCGCCAGATCGAGTTGCGCAAGCAAAATTGTGGAAGCAGCCATTATGATATTTATGAGAAACCGTCTTCTCAATGTAGTCCGCCAACTGCTCCACCTGGACGATCACAACACGAAAAGGGGCTCGCCATCGATTTTACATACAATGGTCAGGGTATCAAAACGCGTAACAATCCGGGGTTTCAGTGGCTAGCCAGTAATGCGGCCAGGTTTGGGCTAAAAAATCTGCCAAGCGAACCGTGGCATTGGTCTGTGGATGGTAGGTAACTCTTTCGCTACATTCTGGACAAACTGTAGAGGCGTTTAGCGAACACCCTGGCAGCGAAGGTATTTGCTAAACACCTCTACGGTAGCTAACCAGGCTTGCACGGATTGAGAAATGATTTTATTGCGGAGTGAGAGGGGAGGGTCACCCATTCATGATCATCGACTGCCACTGCCACGCCGGCCAAGGCGACGGGTTGAGCGGCCCGTGGGACACCGCCGCACCCCTAGAAAAATATCTGCGCCGCGCCACGCAAGCCGGCATTGCGCGCACGGTGCTCTTTGCCGCCTTTCATTCGGACTACGCGCTTGCCAACCGGGCAGTGGCGCGCATTGTGCAGAGCCGACCAGATCGCTTCTATGGCTTTGCCTTTATTCACCCCGTGCATGATCGGGGGCGCGTGGCGGCGTTGGTGCGCGAGGCGGTGGAGCAGTATGGTTTTGTCGGCATCAAGGTGCATCGCCACGATGCGCGCATTACACGCGAGATTTGTGAGGTGGCG
>JBDNGL010000197.1:0-8710 GCA_041689285.1 Opitutaceae bacterium | reverse complement strand
GTTAAAAATACCGGCCTCCACGCTGTTATTTTACCGGAGGTAATAGAGACAACGGAGCCAAGATGCTGGCGGTCACACCGCAACGGAGGCCGTCAAGCAGCACCCCTACCCCCTCCACCACGAACCGGTCGGAGCCAGGTCCTCCCCGAAATGTACCACCGTGCCGGACCACCTTTTCGCTGCGCTCAAATGCGACTACGAGCCGAGCGGTGACAACGGGCTAGGTAGCAGCGCTTGCGGCCGCCGCCGAAAGGTTGGAGCGTTCAGTGAGACCGGATCGAATCTGACCGCCGCGGTGACCTGGTCTTTGCGTCCTTTGCGATCTTGAGGTTAGATTTCCGGCGGACCGGATCGCGCCGCGGTGCCCGCCCCGGCGCATTTTGAGCGATAGGTCCTAAGCGCCTGGCACTGTCTGGGGTTGATGATCTCAACCAAAATTCAACGCGGTGATGCCGTTGATCCTTGGCATCAGTTTGGAATGGCCACGGACGGTTTAGCCGTATTGTTGTTCAGGCAATATCCCGTCATGAGCAACAAAATCGCACTGACCGACCTACCCTCGCCCAAATCCCAAGGATGGGGAATCCAGAACCTGAAAAAGGGCTGGAAATACGAAGTCCCCCAACCGCATTCGCATGAATACGATGAATTCGCGATCATCTGGAAGGGTCGGTGCATCATGCGTAATAATGGAGTGGATACGGAATATGTAGCGGGTGATGTGATTCGGTTTCCAGCTCATCAACTTCACTGCGGCATCGAGGCCTTGGAAGATACTGAGTATCTCTGGACGCGAGCCGATTGATTTTTCGGCGACATGCCCCACCCTTGGCTGACCGAAGAGGAGGGAACGGATCGAAACGTCCACTTACCTTCCGCTTACTGTCACCTTCCCGCCTCAATCCGTTTGTTACTTGTTATACGACAAGTGGGTCGGTCAGGTCCGCGTTGGGCATCGCGACGACGGAATCGGACGCCGTCTAGGCCCCCAGAGGGACGATCCCTCCGGGTCGTCTGCGTCTGGGGACGCGCGTGGCCCATTCTGGCCGAACCTGGCACCGGATCGCTCGCCAATCACCACTCCGCCGCGGACCAGAAAAAGCCGTTCCCTCACCCGGCTGGTTGAGACCCAGCGGGTTGCCGCGCCGAGCTGAACTCAGGAGCCACGTTGTTGCGATGTTTCAACGCAGCCACCGGGGACGGCGTGCAGCCGGGTAGCCGCGCTCAGGCCGCCGCCGAAAGGGTGGTGCGCCTGATGAGACCGGATCTAATTTCACTGCATACCAGTCTGATGAGCTCACCTTTGATCTGCGGCCTCTGCTCCGGTGGCGTGATCTTCGCGATCTTGAGGTTAGATTTCCAGCCGGAGCCGGGCAGAGCCGGTCCTTCCCTGTGGTCGTCGCGAGCTAGTTGATCGCGACGGCGGGGAGCTTCCATATGTCTTCGGCGTATTCGGCGATGGTGCGATCCCTTCTAAAATCCAGTTTCCTATCAGTGATCGTGTCATGAAAGATAAGTCGCTTAAGCAAAATCGATCTCGACCACATCCG
This sequence comes from Opitutaceae bacterium, assembly GCA_041689285.1. Lineage (GTDB taxonomy): Bacteria > Verrucomicrobiota > Verrucomicrobiia > Opitutales > Opitutaceae > UBA2377. The sequence continues at coordinate 7,160 of JBDNGL010000197.1, read as the reverse complement.
AAACCACCCCGCGCAAGCTCTTTCTCATGGGAATTTTCAAGTCCCCTCCCTCCATTCGCCAGGCGAGTTCCATCGATCGGTCGGCATTCCAAAGCCGGACGGTCTTAGGAGCTTGCACACCCTTGACGACCACCTCGGCCTCGTCCCAGTCGAACCCAAGATGCAAATACCATTTCGATCCATCGAGGACGGCTGGCGCATTGCATTGAACCGGCCATGGTCCGGCCACTAAATCCTTCGCCAGGGTCGATCCGAATTCTTTTTGCCAAGCCGCCAGTGCGGCAAAGCGCTGGTAAGCCGTGGCAGGCAACTCTCCGTGCGCGTCCAAGCCAACGTTGGCCAGGAAGGCTCCTCCCCACGCCCGCGCTTTTGCCCATTCTCCGATCATCCAGCCGAGCGGTTTGTAGGTCTCGTGGTTCAGATAGCCCCATGCCCCATCGTTCCAAATGTGGCAGTATTCCCACCAGCCGGAGGGACGCTCGGTGGGGAAGACGCATTCCGCCGTCTCATAGTCGCCATGGCCGAGGCCGCGGGGATTAAACAAAATCCCCGGCTGAAGTTTGCGCAGTTCCTCAAGCGTGACCGCGTCCTTCGAGGAGCCGTCAAACCAGAGAACATCGATCTGGCCATAGTTCGTCAGCAGCTCATAGAGGTGGCCCCTGACCTGGGCATTCCAAAGGGACTTGAATTCAGGCTCATCGAACGACGGCAGGGCCGATGCATCAATGGGCTCGTGATCAACGCCGACCGCCACCACATTTCCATCCCGGTCAGTTGTCTCGCCAAATACGACGCGATCTTTTTCGAGCAACCAGTCCGGCGGCGAATAATAGAGGCCGACCTTCAAGCCGCATTCTCGGCAGGCTTCGATGTATTCCCGGATCAAGTCCACGCCCGGCAGAAATTTCTGCACCCCGAAATCACTCACTTCGCTCGGCCATAACGTGTAGCCGTCGTGGTGCTTGGTTGTCAGAACCGCGTATTCAAACCCCGCCTCCTTCGCGGCGGCGAGGCACTTACGCGGGTCGTAACGGTCCGGTTTGAAGCCTTCCGCCTGCTTCCAATAGTCGTTGGGACTCAGCACGGCTTGAACTGCCGGAGGACCGTAGCGGGTCAAGGCCGCCGACCGGGTGCCTGGAGGCGACATCATCATGGACCAGGACAAGTCTCCCGTGCCTTTCACGCTCGAGATCCCCCAATGGATAAAAAGTCCCAAGGAATGGGGCAACCACTGCGCGTCGGGATGTTGGGTTCTCTGATAGCCGGAGTCTTCACTGCGGCTCACATTGCCGATCACGGCGGGTTGGGCGGATACGATTTCGTTTTCACTCATAAATTTGTTGTTTTCTCAATGGGGGGTTGCGATGGCTCCAAGCCCCGCCACATAAAAATCCAGTTTCCTATCAGTAGTCAGTAGTTTCCTATCAGTTTCAGTCCGTCAGTAGTTGCCGACCCGCTCGCCGGTGGTCTTCCGCTCGACTACGCAGGCGCCAAATCCGTGCTGCGCATAATGCGTCAGCGTTTTTCCGATATAGCCGCGCGCAGCCTCCAACGTCCGCACCCCACGATCGCCGATGAATCTCAGCCACGCCGCGTCGTTGACCATCTCCAGCACAAGGCCGCATCGTCCGCGTTAAAGGCCCGCAGCCGCAGCCGTTCGGTCCCGATGGGATTCATGTGTTTAAAAACCCAACGGATTTCATCGCCGGCTGCAACTGTGCTCCAATCCCGCAGTTTCCCTTCCCTAAAAATCCACCTGACATATCCGATTTAATCCTGCAATGCTTCCGCCAGATACCTTCCCCCCTCATCGCCCAAAGCTATCGCCCGCGCCCCATGCCTGTCACCTTCCGCATTTCCTCCTGCGGCCACGAACTCGACCCCGCCGGGGAGGCCTTCGGCTTCGTGCGCAGCTCCGCCGACTGTCTCGCTCAACCTGCAGAGCTACGCCGCCGGCTGGAGGAGGATGGCTATCTTTACCTCCCCGGTTTTTTCGACGCCGCGCTCATCCAGTCCGCACGCGCCGCGGTCTGCGATCGCCTCGCCGCCGACGGCTGGCTCGATCCGGCTTATCCGGCGATTGAAGGCATCGGGCTCCCCGGGAAAACCACCAATTACCGCGGCGACCTCGCGAAGGCCAATGCCGCGGTCGAACGCGTCGTTTACGGCCCCGAACTTTTGGGCTTCTACGATAATCTCTTCGGTGAGCCGGTCCGGCATTTTGACTACACGTGGTTTCGTGCGCTGAGCCAGGGCCAGGGTTCCGCGCCGCACTGTGATCTCGTTTACATGGGCCGCGGCACGCACCAGCTCCTCACCTGCTGGATTCCCTATGGTGACACCCCATTGGAAATGGGCAGCGTCATGCTGCTCGAGGGTTCGCATAAAAAATCCGACCGCATCAAGTCCTACCTCGAGGTGGATGTGGATGCTTACTGCGAAAACCGTCCGAAAGAAGTCGAGAAGGTCATCGGCAAGGGTGGTTGGAGCCACCCCGGTTTACTGAGCAAAAATCCCGCGACACTGCGCGAGAAACTCGGCGGCCGCTGGCTCACCGCGCCCGACTGGAAGGCCGGCGACTTCATCACCTTTGGCATGACCATGGTGCACGGTGGTCTCGACAACCAGACCGACCGCATCCGCCTTTCGTCCGACACACGCTATCAACGCGCCAGCCAGCCGATCGACGAACGCTGGGTCGGCGCCGATCCGGTCGCCAACACCCGCGCTGGCAAACGCGGCCGGGTCTGCTAACCTAGCACGTCCAGTCCGGCTAATGTGTGCGGTGGGCTCAGTCTTCCGGCTTGCCTTGCCCCTAAGCGGCTAGCGGATGATGCCGTCCGCCCCCCCTTTTTCCGCCCCTCCATGGTCCCCGAATCGATCGTTCATTTGGCCAACCTTCTGCAAACCAGCGTGCCCTTACTCTCGCTGCTCGCCTACTTTCCACAGTGGTCCAAACTCATCCGAAGCCGCACCAGCACCGCGATCTCCGCCCGCTCTTGGTTGCTCTGGGGCTGCACCGGGTCCTTTACGCTTTTTTACGCCATCGTGCAGCTACTCCTCAACGGCCGCGGCTGGCCACTAGTTATTTCAAGCGCCACTGGGCTCGTCTTTGTCATCCTGACACTGCTGCTTATATTGAAATTCCGCACGCGCCCCACGCGCGACACCTAGTCTGCAGCCGAGCCCGCCATATTTGCTTTGTCGGCCGCGTGTAATAATGCAGCTTGAGGGCTCACCGTTTCTCACACCCATGAAAATCCGCTCCCTCCTCGCCGGCCTCGTGTTCGGCTCGCTTACCCACATCAGCGCCATCGCGCAAGAAGACGCCCCGCCTATCGCGGCCGAATTGCAGGCCGTGATTACCCAAGTGGTCACCAAAGCCCGCGCGGGCCAAGATACCGCTACCGACCTCGCACCCGAGATCGCTGCCTTCGATGCCCTCATCTCCAAATACCGCACCGCCGCCCCAGCCGACGCCGCCCAAGCGTTGCTCGTTAAAGCCTCCCTATTCGCCCAAGTGCTGGCTGACACTGGGACCGCCCGCGAACTCCTTGCGCAATTGAAGACCGATTTTCCCGGCACCGAGGCCGCCGGTAATGCCGACCGCCTCATTGCGAATCTTGACCGGCAGGCAGCCGCTGAAGCCGCCGCGGCTGAGCTCATCGGCGCCGCCGCCCCTGAGCTCGATTTCCTCTGGTCGAGCAAGGAAGGCCTCCAAAATTTATCCGACCTCAAAGGCCAAGTGGTCGTGCTCGACTTCTGGGCCACTTGGTGCGGTCCGTGTGTGAGTTCCTTCCCACAGGTGCGCGAACTCACCGCCCACTACGCCGGCGCCTCCGTCGCCGTCGTTGGCGTCACCAGCATCCAAGGCAACATCATCGGCCTCGAGGCCAAGCCCATCAACACCAAGGGCGACCCCGACCGTGAGATGGCGCTGATGAAGGACTACATCAAGGCCAAGGACATCACTTGGACCGTTTGCTTCAGTGAACAGCCTGTCTTCAATGAGGACTACGGCATTCAAGGCATCCCCTACGTCGCCATCATCGCGCCGGACGGCACCGTGCGGCACACCGGGCTGCACCCCGCTGCGCCCCTCGCCGAGAAGACCGAGAAAATCGACGCCATCCTTCGTGAGTTCAACCTCCCCGTGCCCGCCGCCAAGGGCTGAAGTCGCGCGGTATTCTTTCCCCAAAAGCCTCCGCGAATCCCGCCGAGGCTTTTCGTTGGTAGCCCCGCACAAAAATTCGCGCTGGACAGGACCATCGCCCTACGCTTTTCAAGCACTCCCAATGATCTCCTCCGGTTCTACGCTGAACGCCTCTGCCCACCGCCTTTCCGCCGTGGTCGTATCCGTCGTCGTGATTTCCGCCGTCACCGGCGCGCCGCGAGGGGTTTGATCACTGCCATCAACTTGCCCCTCCGGTCTCGCACCGGAGGGGCTTTTTTGTGCTCCCACGGTCGCGGTCACGGGAAGGGCCTTCTCAACCCATGCCACCCATGTCCAAACCAAGTAGGTTCGCTCCTCGTCCGGAATCATTCCCGCCCGGACCCTTCCCCACCCCGCAGCTCGACGCGCTCCTAGCCCGCCGCCTGCCGAGACCGCCTCAAACCATTCCAATGGTGGCGCCCTGCGTCCGGCAGGTCCCCCACGGCAACAGCAGGCACGATCTCCTCGTGCAATGCCTGTTTCCCGACTATCTTGCCGACTAAAGCCTTAGCTTCCCTTCAAAGCTTCCAACTCTTCCCAGCGGGCAAACGCCGTCGCGTGCTCACGCTCAATCGCATCAAGCCGCGACTTCACTTGAGCGAACTTGGCCGACTCGTTCTTGTAAAAATCCGGATCGGCCAGCTTCGCGGTCAGTTCGGTCTGCTCTTTTTCAAGAATCTCAATCGTGACCGGTAGCGTCTCCAATTCACGCTGCTCCTTGTTGTTCAGCTTGCGCCGACGCTCATTCGACTCCCGGGGCGCAGGCGCCCCAGCGCCATCGGCCGCCGCGCGGATGCCGTCCTCCGCCTGCTGCTTCGCGCGCTTTTCCTTCTCCTTCATCCAGTCGGAATAACCACCGATATATTCCGCAATGCGGCCCTCGCCCTCGAAGACGAGTGTGCTCGTAACCACGTTGTCCAAAAAATCACGGTCGTGGCTCACCACAAGCAGCGTCCCTTGGTATTCGACGAGCAGGTCCTCCAGCAGATCGAGCGTCTCGGCATCAAGGTCGTTGGTGGGCTCGTCGAGCACGAGCACGTTGGCCGGTTTGGTGAAGAGCCGCGCGAGCAGCAAGCGGTTGCGCTCGCCGCCGGAGAGCACGCGTGCCGGCGTGCGGGCGCGGCTCGGCTCAAAGAGAAAGTCCTGCAGATAACTGATGACGTGACGCGTGCGGCCGTTGATGGTGACGGTCTCGTTGCCGTCGGCGATGTTGTCAGCCACGGTCATGTCGCCGTTGATCTGCGCGCGGAGCTGGTCGAAATACAGCGCCTCGATATTGGTGCCGTGCTTGAGCATGCCGCCAGTGGGCGCGAGCTGGCCGAGCAGGAGCTTGATAAAGGTCGTCTTGCCCGCGCCGTTGGGCCCGATGAGCCCGAGCTTGTCGCCGCGGGTGAGCACCGTGGAAAAATCGCGCACCAGCGGCGCGGCCCCGGGCCACGCGAAGGTGAGGTTCTCGGCCTCGACCACTTTCACGCCGGTGCGTTCGGCCTCGGCGAGCTTCATGGCGACACTGCCTTGACGGGAGCGGCGTTCGGCACGTTCGGCGCGCATAGCCTGCAGCGCGTCGAGCCGGGCACCGGAGCGTTTGCGTTGCGCCCCGGGCTTGCGTCGCGACCACGACTCCTCCTGCGCGAGTTTTTTATCAAAGGCCGCCTGCTGCACTTCCTCAGCGAGCATGACCTCCTCCTTGCGCACGAGATACGTATCGTAATCGCAGGCCCAGCTCGCGAGCCGGCCACGATCGAGCTCGACAATGCGCGTGGCGAGCTTGCGCAGAAAGGCACGGTCGTGTGTGACGAAGAACAACGAAATCTTTTCCTCCAGTAGAAAGTTTTCGAGCCACAGAATGGAATCGAGATCGAGATGGTTCGTGGGTTCATCGAGCAGAAGCAGGTCGGGCTGGCCGGCGAGCGCCCGGGCGAGCAAGGCACGGCGCTTGAGCCCGCCAGAGAGTTCCTCAAAGCGCGCCGTCGGCGTCAGGCCGACGTGGGCGATCAGGTCCTCCACCCGCACATCGCGCTCCCACTCTTCTTCGTGATGATCGTTATTCGGCCGTAGCCCGCTGTAAACCAGATCATGCACCGGGCCGGTGAGTTCATCGGGAATCTCTTGGGTGAGGCGGGTGTAAACCGCACCGTTGGGCCGGAAGACGTCGCCCGTGTCGGGCTGCATTTCCCCGGCGATGACACGCATCAATGTGGTCTTGCCCGCACCGTTACGCCCGAGCAGGCAGACGCGTTCGCCCGGATCGACCTGAAAATTCAGGTTCTCCAAGACCGCGGGACCACCAAAGCTGAGGTTGATATCAAGCAGGCTGAGCAACGCCATAAGCGGCCCAACGTGAACCGCCACCGGGCCGCGTGGCAAGCACCGCGCTAAAATGGTTCGGCGGCGTGGTCTCGTAGACTGAGACTATCTCCATCCACCGCGGGTTCTCGCGGATAGTGACCTGCCGCGAGCCTGACAGGTCAGTGCAGCGAGCCCGTCCAGCCTTCCCCGCAAGGACCGCCCGACGTCTGGGGCGCCACTTCATACTCGGTGCCATCCATCCGAATTAGCGGACGATAACTGCCGGAAATTTTTCGCACGTTGCCGGCCGCATAGTGCGAGATGAAGGAACGCCGGAAGCGCGTCGTGGACCGGTTTGGACCTGAGCCGTGAATCAGGCAGCCGTTGAAGAACAGCGTGTCGCCCGCCTTCATCTCCACCAACTGCGCCTTGTGGCCCTTTGGCACCGGCACGAAATGCGAGGTATAACTGTCGTTACGGTCGGCGACCTTGGGGCAAAACACGGGACCGTCGTTGGTCTTGGGCACGATATACATCGCCCCATTCTCCGCATCGCAGTCGTCAATCGCCGTCCACGCTGCGATGCAGGTGCCTGGCTCGACCAGCAGGTAAAACTGATCTTGGTGCAGCGCTTGGCCACGCGAGCCCGGCGGCTTGT
>JBDNGL010000196.1:0-10727 GCA_041689285.1 Opitutaceae bacterium | reverse complement strand
TTCCTTCGCCGCCTTCTCGAAGTCCAGATCCACCGCGCGCGGCGAGGCATCCAGCAGCACCCGATACTTGGCATACTCGATCTCCGCCTTGGTCTTTGCCTGCTCGGCGGAAATCTTCCCTGCGTGGTCCAGCAGCTCGTGTTCGGAGAGTTTTAGAAACTCATCCAGCTTCGTGATCCAGTCGCGCATCGTCATCACTTTCCGCTGGAGCGCCCGCAGCTCGGCAAATTCAATGTAGGCGTTCACGATGCGGTTCAGCGTGTCGAGTTCCTCCCCGTCCAAGTAGTTCTTGGCGATGGCCACATCCTCTTTGCGGATGATGCCACCGGGCCGCGTGGTTTTCAGCCCCATGAATGGCTGGCCTGTATCCACCCGCTGATGGATCACCTCCGCCGCCGTCTGCCCGTGTGCCGCCCAGTGCATCTTGTTTTGCACCGTGGCAAAAAAACGCTGCGAGACCTCCGTGTCCGGCGTGTAGTCCACACTCGTTGCGTAAATATCGAGCACCTTCTGGTAGAAGCGCCGCTCCGAGGAGCGGATGTCGCGGATGCGCTCCAGTTGCTCGTCGAAGTAATCCTTCTGCCCCTTGCCCGGCGGATTCTTGAGCCGCTCATCGTCCATGGTGAAGCCCTTCACCAAATATTCGCTCAAGCGCGCCGTCGCCCACTGGCGGAACTGCGTCCCTCGATGGCTGCGCACGCGGAAACCGACGGCGAGGATAGCCTCCAGCCGGTAATGGCGAAGCTTCCGCGAGACCTCGCGCCCGCCTTCAAATCGAATTTGTAAGTAATCCTTACAAGTTGCCGCCTCGACCAGCTCGCCTTCGGCAAATATGCCTCTCAGGTGCAGCGTCACGTTCTGCGGCGTCGTCTGGAAAAGCTCGGCAATCTGTGCCTGCGTCAGCCACAGCGTCTCGTTTTCAAACCGGCACTGCACGCGCGTCCGCCCATCCTCCGTCTGGTAGAGGATGATTTCGGATTGAGGCAAAGGTTCGTCGCTCATGGGGTGCTCCAGTTGGTCAAAGAGTGAAGGGTGAAAAGAGAAATAGGAAACGGACTCCGAAATTTCACTCTTCCGACGCCCAGCTTCTTCCCCTCTCCCCGTGGGAGAGGCCGGGTGAGGGTTGCCGCAACGCGAGATTGCTCCTCTCCCCGTGGGAGAGGCCGGGTGAGGGTTGCCGCAGCGCGAGATTGCTCCTCTCCCCGTGGGAGAGGACGGGTGAGGGTTGCCGCAGGCAATATCATGGCGTCTTCGGCGATGGATTCGTTGAGGCTCATTCTGCGGCGCGATATGCCTGCTTGGCGTGCGTTGGAGCCGTGGGAAATGCCAAGCGGAGCTTTCCTTCTTTGGCCAATGGCTTGAGGTGTTGCTGCCGCAACGCATCGGAATCCCGGGCGACCAACGCGGAAAGGCTGCTCAACGCGACATAATGACCGCGGCACAGGCTGAGAATCGCTTGACGCATCACCTGCTGCGAAATCTTCCCTTTCGACCGCGGTTCGCTCGCGAGGCCCTCCAGGTTCGCGCGAAACTCAGGCTTCAAGCGGTCGAGCGAGTCGATGACCGGCGCGTCGAGTTGAGTGCTCAGCAGGCAGCCGTCGGCATCCCTCTGTTCACTGGAACCACCGGAGCTATCGGGCAAATGTGCGGAGCTGCCCTCCGATTGTTCGGAGCCACCCCCGAACACTTCCTCTGGTTTGGGAATGGCCGCACCCGGCAGGCAATAGACAGCGCCAGAATGGAGTTCAGTATCCCGCAGAACAATTGGAGTCGATTTGGAGTTCATTTGGAGTGAATTGGAGTTCATCACGACAAAATCCACCGCGCCCCCCTCGCGTAGCCGGTTGTTTGCACGAGTCCGAGGTGTTTGAGCGCGGCGAGTTCGTTCTTGAGTTCCCATTCAGGAATCTCGTCGCCCAGCCCTTTGCGAATGTCCCGCAGAGCCAATCCCTCCGCCGAAGTGCTCAACACCGCCAGCACTCGCTGCTGGCGCTCCGTCACATCCTGCGCCACGCGCAGGGGGGGGACGTATCGCCTGGGGCTGAACCGCACCGTCACGCAGCCTCCCGCCTCGAAAATTTCCGGTCTTGGCAACCCCGCCCGCACCGTCAGTTCCTCCATCTTGACCGTGCCCCGGCCCCACGCCTCGATGACGCCCCGGCGATAAAACACCCGCGCGATGAGCGGATTCCACGGCAGCGATTCGTGCGGCAGGTAGAGTGCCTCCGGCGTCAGACCGAAATGCAGCGTGCCCGTGGACGTGATCTCCAGCCGGTCGTCGTAAACGCCGAGCGAGATGGAGCCGCCGCCGATGCTGTAGTCGCGGTGACAAAACGCATTCGCGAGCGCCTCGCGCAAGGCCACCGGCGGGTAGAGCGGATCATCCACCCGCTCGAAGACGTTGGGCTGAATCCGGCCCGCCACCGGCAGATTCTCCCGCAGAAACCGCTCCGCCTTCAGCAGCAGATCAAAGGCGTTTCCATGGAACTGCCGGTTGTCCAGGAACTCCGTCTTATCCTTCCCGCGAAAGCGCGCCACTCGCAGCAGCCCTTGCGGCAGTTCCGCTTCGATCCGCTCCGCCCGGCCAAACAATACCGCCGCCGCCCGGAGCAATTGCCCGTCCTTCATCAGTCCAAAGCCGCGCAGCATCTCCGCCGGGTCACGTGTGCCGGGATCATCGGCCCGCCCGCGCCGGATAGATTCCTCCAGCGTCTTCGTGATCTCCGCCACATCCAGATCGGCCACGCTCCAGCTCGTCTCCGGTTGGTTTTCCCAGCGCTGATCGCCATGCAACCGTTCCAGCAGGATGCGGTTGTATTCCTCCCGCGAAAGCTGCCGGCTCGTGTTGCCCACGCCCCGATAGGCTTGGCCCCGGTAGCTGTAAGGCTGCCCGCTGCCCGGCTGCGCCGTCACCACCAGAAGCTCGCGCCCTTCAGTGAAATCCACTCGCTCGATGCTCGGGAACACCGGCGGTTCGATCTCGCTCAAGTCCTGCGCCACCTCCTCCACCGTGCGATCCGAAACCATCTGGCCGATGATCCGCCCGTCCGGCTCCACGCCGAAAATTACCCGGCCGCCCCGGTGATTCAGCATCGCGCAAATCGTCCGCGCCGCCTCCCGGCGCTCGCCCGTCGTTCGCTTGAGCTCCAGCGTCTCGGATTCGCCGCCGCGCGCCCAGGTTTCGATGTCCGCCAGAGAAATCATTGTAGTGTCTCCATTCTGGATTCCAGCGCCACCACGCTCAACTCCCCGCTCAACTCCCCGCTCAACCCCCCGCTCAGCAGCTTCGGCAGTAGAGTATCGCGGAGGGTGGCGAGGGTGCGGGATTAGGTGGCCGGGTTCAGCCGCCGGATGGCGTCGCGCTTCACCTTCTCCCCGTGGGAGAGGGCCGGGGTGAGGGTTCGAGCAACGCGAGATTGCTCCTCTCCCCATGGAAGAGGCCGGGTGAGGGTTGCCGCAGGCAATATCAGGGCGTCTTCGACGATGGATTCGTTGAGGCTCATTTCAGCAGGCTAAGCACGTTCGTATGGATAAACGTTTTTGTAGTTCCGGTTGAGGTATGAGCCGACTGATGAAGCAGTTCGCAGATTCTCAAACTCGTGTTCAGGAACGCCCTTATAGGCGTAGGTCGAGCCGTTCAGAAACTGAACATAGACGCTTTGATTTTCCGAATCGTAGCCGACTGCTGCGATGTTCGATGAACTGACGGGGTGCATTTCTGGCATTGGCATAGTTTTATTGGTTGAAGGATTGGTTTCTCCAGTTACGAACACTGGTTTCGTAAACGGCTGCATCAGGTCGGGCATTGGCCCATAGCTTCGATGCGATTGGGTCAGAACTCTTCACCGCGTTGTCCGCTTGGAAAAATTTAACGCGGGATGGAATGCGGACAGCCTCACCACTCACAATCGCTTCGCCGGTTCGTAGGCTCGAAAGCACGTCTGCCATTTCCCTAAGTTCGTCCTGCATGGCGGAAGAAACGTGTCCCTTGTCTCGGGTATTTGTCATCCTCAGCGCGATTATCGAGCCGCATTGACTCAGCACGGTTTCGTCCAACTCAGAAGGACGTTGAGTGACCAAAAGCATGCCGACGCCATACTTCCGCCCCTCCTTTGCAATCGCCTGAACGGTTCGTGACGAAATCGAATCCTCACCAGCCTTCAAATAGGTGTGAGCTTCGTCTAGGACGACAAAAAGCGGCTGCTTCTTTCCACCCACAAGCGTGTTTTGCCCCCAGTAGAGGGCGTCGTAGATGATCTTTAGAATGCAGCCTGAAATCGTCTGCATGATCTCCGACGGGATTGCTGATAAGTCCAAAATGGAAACTGGAAACCCATGCCCGAACCACGTTGAAAACAAGCGCGGGAGATCGTTGGGGGTAGCACCAATCAGTGACGGCGAATACCCTATTGGGCGGAACAGAAAATTGTAACTTTGATCGAGAAGTCTCGACCGCATGCCGTCCAAGAAGCCAAGAATACCCTTCGCTTTGGTGTTTAAGAAAGGGGCAGCGCTTCCCAACCCTGCAATTGGATACTGGTTGGACTTGAGCGTCGCCGGGTCACCCGCCGGAATCAAGGCCTCGGGGGTTGTGCGGTCAGCTTTGAAGGTAATTCGCTCGAAGTTATCCAAATCGAACCACAGTTGGTTTATCGAAAATGGAATTGGGCTATCCGCAGTGATTGCCTCCGCCCGTAGGCCGCCGATTGCAGCAGCCGCCACTTTCTTTAGTTCTAAAACCTTTGCCCGGATGTAATCTTCGTTCTGGTCTGAGAGCCGACCTGGGAAGATCGCCATCAGCTCCTTGAATGGCAGTGCCCAGAATGGAACGCAGAGCTCTTCTTCGCGATCCGCGGCTTTGGCTCCGACTCTGAACACGCGACACTTCCCAGACAGAGAACTCGCATACTCGCCGTGCGGGTCGATCATGAGAACGCGTGCACTGAGGAATGGTTTTTCGGCAATCGCTTTCACAAGGATGCTGACGGCATTGGATTTCCCGCTCCCCGTAGCGCCAAGAATCGCGCAATGCCGTGAGATCAGCTTGTCCATGTCCAACTGTGCAGCGAGTCCTTCCGACGCGCTCTGATTCCCGATTACAATCGACGATTGGGCGTTATAGCCGCCGTAGACAATACGGAGGTCTTCATTCGTGACTAGATGGACCTGGTCACCCGATGTCGGCGACTGAAGCACACCTCTCTCGAAGGACGAACCGATCTGTTCGCCCACGAGTATCATCCTCAGCCAGCGGTGCCCGTCAGCGATTGACGGATTCTCCTTGTAAGCCATCAGGAGCGACTCCGGCATCGCAAGCACACCAGCCTGCGTGATGAGCCCATATAAATTAGCGTATCCCAAAGGAACCTTGAGGAACGATCCGATCTGCCCAATGCGATAAACCGTGCCATTGATAATTGGCATATTTGACGGGTAGTTACTCGCCATCTTGATCGTCACGGAGTTCCCGCTGACGCTCTCAACCTGACCGATGTGCGTTGGATTGTGTTTCATGACCGTTACAGCGTGCTGGCTGGCCCTTCCGACGAGGCCAAGTCGTTAAGAAACTCAGTAAGTTTACGGAAATCAGGGAGAAGAAAACGTCCCGTTCCAACCCATGGCCCCACCACTTGGGCGTCCTCTCCAACTACCGGAGCTACGGGCCCATCTTCTTCAAAATACTGACCTACACGCGTAGCCTCTTCTATCTTCGGTTTATCTCTCAACCTCCACTCACCAAATTTCCCGCCGATAACGGCGTGGCGCAGACCATAGACTGACATTTTCCCTCCGGTCTCGTGTGTTGCGAGGCTCCTAACACTGTTGGTTACATCTGCGAGACCAAAGACGCTCTTATTTTCCTCAGTCCGTGTTTCGTCGTAATACATTGCGATCACATGAGAGTTCGCTCCCCGACGGAGCGACGTCACGATGCGTTCGTTGATGTGGTTGTCTCCAAACGAATATCCGCAGGTGAATAGCACCGCGTCGTCCTGCTGGAGAAAGGCGCAGAGACGGTCAATGAGTCCGACATACGGCTGCTTCTTCGACGTGTTGTATTTGAGGTGCGAAGGATAGATGAGAATAGAATCCTCAGGGGCCGACTTCTGCCGAATCACAGCCTTGTCTGATTCTCGATAGGTCCAGCCCAGCGAGCCGTGCATTTTCCAAAGCTTCACAAGGTGCGGGTATGCCTCAACATCTTCCACAGCCTCTGGACAGAAAAACGGTTCAAAACTGCCTGAGAATCCATCGAAATACGGTATGCCTGAACGCTCAAGGGCAATTTCGAACAAGTAGTCGTAATTCGTGGTGAAGATTTCGGCAGGAAAACGTCGTCTCGCCTTCTGAACCCAATTGGCTAAACGGGCGTGAGCCAGTTTCTTTCGGTCGTCGGTCAATAAATTTTCGTGAACAGAGACGAGTTTCACGACGCGTGTCTTTACAAGCTTCGCCAAGGCGGTCAACCCGACCGTGTCGAGTCCGTTGAGCTTTCCCGCACCAATAACGGCCCGCTTGGCTTCAATACTTGAGAGCAGCGTTTCTATATTGAAGGCCACCTTCACCGATTTAGTTTCGGCTTGAATCTCCTTTATCGCAGCCGCGAACTCTGGCGAATGCGATTCTACTTCGGCGACGATAGTCTCCGTCATCTTTTCGATCGCAGGAACAAAGACAGTCAGCAGGCTCGTCGCATATGATGACCCTGCCCCGAATAAAAAGCCGATACGCTTCTTGTCGGAAATCAGAATCTGGTGGATGCCCCGGATGTGTTCGCGCGGATCGTGTGTGTTCATATTGTTCGAAGTGCCCCCGGTAAGTTGACCGTGATTTCCCCGCTCAGCAGCTTCGGTAGGAGCGTGTCGCGCAGGGTGGCGAGGGTGCGGGATTGGTGTTCATTGGCCGTTATCTGTTCGAAGATTGGCGCAGAGAACTTTGCATACGCCTTGACGATGGCAGTAGGTGGGAGGACGAAGTGCTGACTTTTTAAGTCCGTCTGCGTGAGCAGGGGCTGGGTAGAGCCACGATTGAGCGTGATGAGGTCGAATCCCTTCAGAACAAAATACGTGAAGTCGAAGAACTTGTCCTGTGGCTCTACGATGAGCGTGTTATCAGACGGCCAAGACGGCTCAGCGGTGCGGAAGATAAGCCCCAACGTTCCAACGCGGCCCGTGAAAAGGATGGGGTTAACGTAGAGAGAGGAAGCCACGTAGCCCATTCGCCCGCCGCCCCCGTAAAGCGGAATATTGCACTCGGCTGACAGAGTATCGTTGCGTCCAACTGGTCGCTTTCCACTGCCGACACTGGCGATTGCGTCAAGCGTTGCGACGGTCCAGCCTTTCGGAATGGGGCCGACAGCTGAGTCTTGAAACGAATCGGGGAAGAGAGCGGCGGTGGCTTGGTCGAGGCCGGCGGGGGGGCGGGCGTCGATTATGCCAAAGGCACCCTCATCCCCGGCCCTTCTCCCAAGCTGCGCTCCCTCACCCTGACCTCTCCCAGTGGGAGAGGAGTTTGGAGAAGGGAGTTCAAGCTTCTCGCGGTCTTTGCTCCCTCTCCCAGTGGGAGAGGGCTGGGGTGAGGGTTGATTGTGATCCAGGTTCCAACGAACCGGATCAAAATCAATAAACCAGCTCTGGAACAGCGCCCGCGCCATCGCCTCCAGCGTCGCGTTCATCCGCCGGTTCAACTCGATCTTGTCGTCCAGCGCCCCAAGCACCGCCGCGATGGCTTTTTGCTCGGCGAGGGGGGGGAGACAAACGTGGAACGCTTTTGCCTCGGGGTAATAAATCGTCTGGTGCGTCGTGCCGCTCGCGAATCGCCACAACGCTTCGTTCTCCGCGAGCAGGACGTATTTCAGGTAATGCGGTTCAAGGTTCGGGCCGCAAACCCAGTTCACGAAATCTTGGCTCGTCGCCATCGGACGGCCCATGACGACAACGAAGCCGACTGAAGCGGTGCGCGAGAGACAAACCGTGTTTGCCGGAAGCAGTCGTGCCGACGAGTTCTCAAGACCAAGCGCGCTGACGTGCTGGTGGGTGTCGGAAAGAGTGCGCCCGTGATTTTCAGTCGCATCCTTGATGCCAATCCACGGGATGCCATCGTCCCAATACTCAGGATGCTTCCGACTCGGCGTGTGACCGCTTTCGAGCTGGGCAACGCTGCTGAGAGAAGTCCACTTCCAACCCTTCGGTGGCGTGAAGTCAGGACACCCAACCGAGAGCGCGATACGACCTGGAATGACTCCGGTTGTCGCTTCGCGGCCACCAGTGCGGCCTGTTCCAATTTCCGCAGCTTCACCCGCCATAACTCAGCCCCCTCAGGTTTGCTTTGATAGCCTGCTCCCGTTTCGCGGACTCGGCGCATTTGAGAAAGGCGATGTATTCGTTCTGCACGTCGAGGGCCAGCGTTTGTCCCGCTTGCAGCGCGGTCAGGTGTTCACTCGAAAGCCGGAAAACATCCCCACCCCAGCGTTGGCCAAACGGGGTTTCCGCGCCGCCGGTGGCGTCGAAAGAATCGGGGACAATCGCGATGAGAGACTTGGCGGCTGCCGTGGTCGGCGGGCGGGCGGGGTCCGGCCAGTGGCCATGCAGTTGGTCCAGCCACGGCGGCAGCCCGGCCTGGCGGATGGCCGCGTAGCGGTCCAGCACCCGGGCGAAATCGCGCAGCGGGGGATTGATCCAGCCGATGACTTCCAGAATGGCGGCGTGTTGCGCGTCGAGGTCGGTCCAGTGGATGATGCGCTCGTGATGGAAGACGCGGTTGCGCAGGTCGCGGATGCGTTGCCAGCGTCTGTCGAGCTTGGCCTGATATTGTTCCGGCGCGGGGGCATAGGGAAACGCGTTCTTGGCAAGATAGGAGCCGATGCCAGTGCGGGCGTGGCAATTGTTGAAAAAACCCGTCCAGAAGCCGAAGGTAAGCTCGGCCACGATGCGCCCTGAGGTGAGAGGTTTCCGGCGTTTTCTCAAAGCGTCTTTTGCTTCCGTCACCTTGTCCTGTTGCCAAGCGGTGAGACGGGCGATGGGCGAATCATACCAAGCGTCCGTGGCACACCGGGCAGAGAGTTCGCGATGCATCGCATTGCGCAGGGCGATCTCTGCGAACTGTAAAGCCGGATAGAGGGACTCGCTCAGCGCCATATTCAACAGGTAACGCGACAGCGTAAGGGTGTGATCCGCCCCATCCTGCCGGTATGCGTCGATGCGCTCCGTGTGGAGGATGCCTTCGATTTGCTGGAAAAATGCCGGATTCATGAGTGGAGGAGCCAAAGCGCGATGAGAAAATCGGGTTGACCAGCCCGTCCGGTGAGCGCATTTTCTTCCGGTTGACCCCGGGATCCCTTCCTTGACCGCTTGCGGTTGAGAGGCCCCGGGGTTTCTTTTTGTGCGGATTCAGCGAGCATAGCCGAGTCCCTCCAGGTTCTTTTTGATGGCAATCTTGGCTCGAAGCCAAGAACCCTCACCCAGCCTCTCCCAGTGGGAGAGGAGTTTTGAGATTCGTGTTATTCTGGCCTTTATCATTGGAAACCGAGTCCTTTGAGATTGGCGCGAATTGCAGACTCCAGTTTCGTAGACTCGGCGAACTGGGCGTGCAGTTCGGCGACGAGGCGCGGCATCTTTTCTTCGAAGGGTTCGCCGTCGTCTTCCACTTCCTCCGCGCCCACGTAGCGGCCGGGCGTTAGAACCCAGCCGTGACTGACGATGTCTTGGGTTGTTGCGGACTTACAGAACCCCGGCACGTCTTCGTATTTCTCAGCGTTGGCTGGGTTACCCTCATCCCCGGCCCTTCTCCCAAGCTGCGCTCCCTCACCCTGACCTCTCCCATTGGGAGAGGAGTTGGGAGAAGGGAGTCCGATCCACGCGTGGTAGGTGTCCACAATCTTCGCGATGTCAGCTTCGGTGAGTTCGCGGTGAACGCGGTCTATCAGCGTTCCCATCTTTCGGGCGTCTATAAACAGCGTCTCGCCCCTGCGGTCTCGACGCTGTTTACCCTCATCCCCGTCCCTTCTCCCAAGCTGCGCTCCCTCACCCTGACCTCTCCCATTGGGAGAGGAGTTGGGAGAAGGGTGGCCAGCAGGCCGGGTTGAGGGTTGGCCGGACTTATCACGGCGAAGGAACCACAAACACACTGGAATCTGCGTGGAGTAGAACAGTTGCCCCGGCAAAGCGACCATGCAGGAAACGAGGTCGGCCTCGATGAGTTTTTGCCGGATCTCGCCTTCGCCGGACTGGTTGGACGACATGCTGCCGTTGGCGAGGACGAAGCCGGCCATGCCGTGAGGCGCGAGGTGGTGGATGAAGTGCTGCACCCAGGCGAGGTTGGCGTTGCCCTTGGGCGGGACGCCGAACTGCCAGCGCACGTCGTCGTCTTTGCGGAACCAGTCGGAGTCGTTGAAGGGCGGGTTGGCGAGGACGTAGTCGGCGCGGAGATCGGGATGGAGGTCGCGGCGGAAGGTGTCGGCGTTCTCGGGGCCGAAGTCGGCCTCGATGCCGCGCAGGGCGAGATTCATGATGGCGAGGCGGCGCGTGGTAGGGTTGCTTTGTTTCGGCTGCTTCCGCCGCATCCTCACCCTGCGGGCTCGCGGTGCGAGACCAAAAGAGCGCTGCCGCCGCGCCCTTTTGTCCTGACCGTAGATGCTGATGTCGCCGATCTGGCCGCCGTGGGATTCGACGAATTTTTCCGACTGCACGAACATGCCTCCGGAGCCGCAGGCAGGGTCGTAGATGCGG
>JBDNGL010000195.1:0-1787 GCA_041689285.1 Opitutaceae bacterium | reverse complement strand
AGGCGGCCGCCCGCATAGTTGTCGGTCGCGATTGTGCTCACCGGTGCCAGCGATTGTAGCGGGGAATCCACGATGACCACCGGGATGCCGGTCTTCACCGCCTGCTCCACCGGGGCAACCAAGGCCCGGGCGTCGAGCGTGGCGAGCACGATGCCGCTCACCCGGCGGGTCATGAATGTCTCCACCACCTGCACCTGCTGGTCGCGGTCATCCTCGCGCAGCGGTCCTTTCCAGATAATCTCCACCGACACACCGTCCGCCCGCAACTCCGCCTGCGCTTTGAGCGCCCCAGTGTGCACTTGTTTCCAATACTGGTGAGTCGTCCCCATCGGCACGACCGCGATGGTATAACGCTCCGCCGCACCAAGTGCGGACAGGCCCATGGCAAGGCTGCAGAGGAGACTGAACGGACGGATCAATTTCATGGCGGTAACGAGGTTGGGGAACTGCCTACAATTCCATGCGAAGGCGTATCACCGTCAATCCCCCAACTCTAAATCACGGGCTTTTCGACGACATTCCTATGCGATCTCGACGGCCGGCTAGCGGTGGGCGAGGTTGTGCCCGCTAGTTCGTCCTGATTCATGCCCACCCCCGCCAACGCCACCTCCCTACCACGCGGCACCCCCACTGGCAGAGCCTACTGGCTGGGCGGGGGACTGTTAGTCGCACCGGCCGTCGCAGCCTGGCGACTTCTGCCCACCCAGACCGCCCAAATGGTTTTGAGTTGGATGCTACTGATCTCAATCGCCACTTTCGCGCTCTACGTGTGGGACAAGCGACGGGCCCGGCAAGGGGGTCAGCGCGTGGCCGAGAACCACCTCCACCTGTTGGCGCTGCTCGGCGGTTGGCCCGGCGCTTTCTTGGCCCAGCGCCGGGTGCGGCACAAGACCGCCAAGCAATCCTTCCAGTTCATTTTCTGGCTGATTGTCATGCTGCACCAATATGTCGCCATTGATGCCTTGCTGGGCTGGCGCCTATTCGCACAGATGCGAACCCTGCTCGAATGAGAAATACCGGAAATCGCAACGGTGATACCTAGCATTACTACGTTAAGCTGGATGCCATAAATCCCCATCGTTTCATGAGTAAAGTAACCTATTGGGTTACTTTGAATCCGTCGCTATTTTCCCGGCGGTAAGTGACGTAGGGCAACGCTAGCAGCCTGTCGGGCGCTGGCACTGGCGATGCTGCCCGTCTGCGAAGATCCGTTGAACCGATGCCGGTCGCGTTAACGCGATTTTGGTTTGGGCCAGAGTGGCTTGCCCGTCTCAGGCGGCTCCGCCTTGGCATGATTGGCTTTCACCGCCGACTGCGGAGCGCGGGCGTTCTGCTTGCGCTGCGCGGCCTTGGCTACGGACCGCTTCGGCGTCGCTGCAGGCTGGGTGGTTACCGGATCTGCTGCGGTGGTGCTTTGCTGTGATTCCCCGCTGCCGCGCCCGGTCTTGGTCGACTGATCGACCGCGTGCGGTGAGGTCACCCCTGATTGCTTTTCCGCCTCCAGCCAGATCTCAAGATCACAGCCGGTCGGCCGATTGCGCGTTTCCCAGATTTCTCGGGCAACTTGGCTGATACTATCGTGAGTGCGTGGATTTTTTTTCATAGTGGGACAATCACCGGATGACGGCATGGTCACCGGTGAGGCTAAGCATTGACCAAACGTGCCCCCAACGGTTCCAAATTCATCGGCGAGCATCCCTTATCGCAGTCAACGCCAAGCCCGCCGCTTAGACCCCGGCATCAATGCTTGTCAGGCACCTGCGTCGCCACGACATCAATGGCCCCGT
>JBDNGL010000194.1:0-6172 GCA_041689285.1 Opitutaceae bacterium | reverse complement strand
TGGAGATTTGCTCGGCTGCCTTCTATCTGGACGACGACCCCGGGGTGCTCATCAGTGCTTGTCTCTTCAGTGACGGCGCCGCAGCCACCGTATGGCGGTCCACACCCGGACCACTGGGACTGGAGGCCTTTGACTTCGATACCCATCTGCAACCGGCCGACCGGGACAAGCTCCGCTTTGAGCAACGCGATGGTAAACTGCGTAACCTCCTTGATCGCACGGTGCCCGAACTCGCCGCCGGTGCCGTGAAACAGTTGTGGACGCGCCGCGGTCCCCGACCCGTTGCACGGGTGGTCGCCCATCCGGGTGGCCGCGACGTGCTGGAGGCGCTGAATCCGGTGCTGGCACCGCATTCGTTAGACGCCAGTGCCGCCGTGCTCCGTGAGCATGGTAACATGAGCAGCCCATCAGTATTGTTCGCTTTGGAGCACACCCTGAACAACTCGTCACCCGATTTTAGCTCGGGGGATTGCTGGCTTGTGAGCTTTGGGGCCGGGTTCAGTGCTCACAGTTGCCGGTTGGGGAGGCGTTGAAAATCGTTCTCGTTCTCGACCACGTCATGCTTCTTTCTGGTCCGACTAGGACCAGCCTACCACCGTCATGCCAAGCCTTCAAACCCTCGTAAATTACTGCGACCGCCGCACCCACCGCACGGCATTCACCGATTACCCGGGTGCCTGCAACGGCTTGCAGGTCGCGAATACCGGGCGCGTTTCGAAAATCGGTGCCGCCGTTGATGCCGGCGTGATTCCCTTCCAACAGGCCGTAGCTGCCGGGGTGGACTTTCTCATCGTGCACCACGGTATGTATTGGGATATGCCGCGTCCGCTCACTGGGCCGGTTTACGACCGGGTCGCCACTCTCATCCGCGGTGATTGCGCCCTCTACTCCAGCCACCTGCCGCTCGACGCTCAGCCCCAAATCGGCAACAATGCGCTGCTGGCCCGCCAGCTCGGTTTCAAGCCCACTCGCACTTTTATGCCAAGCGACGGCGGCGACATCGGCTGCATCGCATCCAATCGACTCGCTCGGGCCGCCTTGCGCGCCCGTTTGGAAAAATCTTACCCCCGCGTCACCGCCATTGAATACGGCTCTACCACCCCCCACGCGGTCGCTTTTTGTAGCGGCAGTGGCAACAGCGCGCTTACGCACCTCGCTGCCGCAGGCGTGGACACGCTCGTGACCGGTGAACTGCGCGAGGAGCACTTCAATCGCGCCCAAGAGGAAAAACTCAACCTCTACCTCTGCGGTCACTACGCCACCGAGGTCCACGCCGTGAAAGCCCTCGCCGCCGAACTCGCCAAGAAATTCCGTCTCCCTTGGGAATTTATCGCCACCGAGAACCCTCTCTAACGCGGTTAAGTCCGAGGTGGACCGGGCAGGTCCCGCTGCGGACCGTTGCGCTCACGACGAACAACGGGGCCTGCCCGTCCACCCCAAAATTTCCCCTGCCCTGAAAAGAACCTGTTCACTTTCGTGTGTTTCGTGATTCCTTCCTCTTCACCCTCACCTCCTCGATGAAACTTATCGCCATCCTGCACGGCCCCAACCTCGACCGCCTCGGCAAACGCCAGCCGGAGATCTACGGACGCGCGACCCTCGAGGACCTCGAAAAGCTCATCCGCACCGCGGCCCGGCCTCTGGGCTTCAGCGTTACTTTTTTCCAGTCCGCCCATGAAGGTGCCTTGGTGGACAAAATACATGCGTTCACCGATCGCGGCGTTGACGCGTTTATCGTCAACTTCGGTGCCTACTCCCACACCAGCATCGCCCTGCGGGATGCGCTGGCCGCGAGTGACAAACCTGCTATCGAGGTCCACATTTCCGACATCAAAAAACGGGAGAAATTCCGCCACAAATCCATGACCGCCGGTGCCTGCATTGCCATGATCTCCGGCCAGGGGTTTCCCGGCTACCTTAAGGCACTGCAAGTGCTGAAGTCGCTCTGAGCCGACCATGTCACCGGCTGATCGCCCATCCGAGCTGGCTTGGTTCGTCTGCCACACCCGGCCGCGCTGTGAAAAAAAGTTCGCCGCCTTAATGGCCGCAGAACAATTCGAGCATTATCTCGCCTTGGTGCAGAGCGTGCGCCGCTATCGCCAGCAAACGAAGCGCTTCACCAAACCGCTCTTTCCGGGCTACGTCTTCGCGCAGGTGCCGGTCGAATTGAAGACCCGCATTTACCAACAGGAACTGCTCGCCCGCGCCATCCCGGTCAGTGATGAAGCCGCCTTTCTTCGCCAACTGTCCGATGTGAAGGCCATCGTCGCCTCCGGTTTCGAACTCAGCGTGCTGCCTTTGCTCACCAAGGGCCGCCGCGTCAAAGTCAACGGTGGCCCCCTCCACGGCTTGGAAGGCTATGTGGACAACCCCGCCAATCCCGCGGGCATTGTCATTTCCGTCGATGTCCTGCAGCAGGGCCTGCTGGTCAAGGTGCCCGTGGAAAATCTCACCCCGATGCCGTGAGGCCACCCTCGCCTCACCGCCCGGCTTCGACGCGAATGTAGGCCGGGGTGCTTGCGGGGTATTCCACCTCGTTGGACGTGAGGTATTGCGGCAGCAGCACCCCGTGGTTTCACACCGCCTCACCGCTCAACTTTTGCTCAAAGCCCCTCCGCACAATCGCCTCGTTCAACGATCCGGAAAAACGTTCCACGGCCGGCGCCAGTCCACCCGCTCCACCGGGGGTAAACTCACACGACGTCTCCAGCGCAACCCGCATCCGTTCGGTTACCTGGCCATTCGGCCCGTCGGTCGACCAGGCCTCTAGTTCGACCATGATCTAAACCACTCCCGTTGTGGAGCCAGCCGTAATCGTACCGGCCGGAAATCCAACCACGTGACCGTCACCCGGTCAGCGCTCTGCGCCACGGCCCAGCCGGGCATATGGCCTTCAAACCGCAGCACCAAGCCCATGCTGCTAGGTGGAAGCGCGACATAACTTGAAAAAAGTTGTCGCATCCCGACCGGGCGTTACGCTCCAAACCTACGCGCCAACCGCCCACCACCGTTGCATGCCAACCTCTCTCTCACACAAAATCGCCGTTCTGGTCTTTCTCGAAAATCCCGCCGGGGAACAATTGCTCCTCCTCCGCGCCAAGGCGCCGAACCTCGGCAGTTGGAGCCCCATCGGTGGCAAACTGGAGACCACCACCGGTGAATCACCCTTTGAATGCGCCGTCCGCGAGACCTATGAGGAAGCGGGTTTCTCTATCAACACTGACGACTTACACCTGTTCGCCATGATCGCGGAAAAAGCCTACGAGGGTGAATCCCATTGGCTCATGTTCCTGTTTCGCTGCCGTCGGCCGATCTTGGAGCTACCCCCGGCGATTAACGAAGGTCGTTTCGGCTTTTTTTCCCGCACTGCCATTGAGGCGCTCCCGATCCCCGAAACCGACCGCAGCGCCCTCTGGCCCATTTATGACCGTTATCGTGACCGCTTCGTCGCCCTCAAGGCCGATTGCGCCCCCGGGCAGGTCATCCGGGTCGAGGTGGAGGAAATCACACCGCCCACCGTCAGCCTACCTTCGGTCGCCGCTAAGGACTAAACACTTGATTTCCAAAAGAACCGGCGAACACTAGACCGTTTCAACCGCCAGCCACCACGCTCGTGAGCAAAAAAGCCACCACAGAATCCACTTCCAAGCCCGCCACCCTACCGGCGGCTATCGCGGCCGACGCACCGGTCAACCGCAACCTCAGCAAGGTCGAGCGTATCGAGCTCTATCGCACCATGGTGCGCATCCGGCGGTTTGAGGAGCGCTCGCTCCGTGCTTACCAAGGCAAGAAAATCGGCGGCTTCATGCACCCTTATATCGGGCAGGAAGCGGTGGCCGTGGGCTGCTGCTCGCTGATGGGCAAGCACGACCATGTCATCACGGCCTATCGCGACCACGGTCACGCCATTGCCGTCGGCATGGGCTTGAATGAGCAAATGGCTGAGATGTATGGCAAGGCCACCGGTTGCTCCAAGGGCAAGGGCGGCTCGATGCACTTTTTCGCCCCGGATCGTAATTTTTGGGGCGGCCACGGTATCGTCGGCGGTCAGATTCCCCTCGGCATCGGTCTCGCCTACGGGCTGAAATATCTCGGCCTCAAGGGTGCCGCCATGGCCTTCATGGGCGACGGTGCCGTCAACCAAGGCGCCGTGCACGAATCCTACAATCTCGCGGCGCTCTGGCAGCTCCCCGTCATCTTCGTCATCGAAAATAACGGCTACTCCATGGGCACCAGCCAGTCCCGCTCGTCGGCCGGCGACCTCGCGCGCCGCGCCGAGGGTTACAACATGGCATGGGATACCTGCGACGGCCACGACATCTACGCAGTCCGTGCGATGATGGATAAATATCTCAAGCTCGCCCGCGAAGAATCCAAGCCCGCCGTCATCGAGTTCCGCTGCTATCGCTATCGCGGGCACTCCGTCGCCGATCCCGACAACACCTACCGCACCAAGGCGGAAATCGAGGAGTATCGCCGCACCAAGGATACCATCCAGACCTACCAAGCCCGGTTGATCGCTGAAAAGGTCCTCACCGAGGCTGAAGCCGAGGAGATCAATCAGGCCGCCCGCGCCGAAGCCGAAGCCGCCGCCGAGTTTGCCGAGGCCAGTCCTTTCCCGACAACCGACGACATTCAGCAGGATGTTTACTGGGAGACCGACCATCCCTCCGAGCGCAAATCCCAAGGCCGCCTGTTTTTCGACTAATCTCCCATGCCTGTCATCACCTACCGCGAAGCCATTCGCCACGCCCTTGCCGAGGAATTGGCGCGCGACAAGAAAGTCGTCGTGCTGGGCGAGGAAGTCGGCCAGTTCAACGGCTCCTACAAGGTCACCGAGGGCCTGCTTGAGAAGTTCGGTCCCGACCGCATTGTCGACACCTCCATCTCCGAGGCGGGCTTCATCGGCATGGGCGTCGGTGCCTCCATGCTCGGCGTCCGTCCTGTGATGGAACTCATGTTCTGGTCTTTCTACTCCGTGGCCTTCGACCAGATTCTGAACAATGCCGCCAACGTTCGTTATATGTCGGGCGGTCTCATCAACTGCCCAATCGTCATCCGCGGTCCGGCCAACGGCGGCACCAATGTCGGCGCCACGCACTCCCACACTCCGGAAAACGTCCTCGCCAATCACCCCGGCGTGAAGGTCGTCGTGCCCTCGACCCCTTACGACGCCAAGGGGCTGCTCAAGTCCGCCATCCGCGACAACGATCCGGTCTTCTTCCTCGAAAACACCATCCTTTACGGCAACAAGGGTGAGGTTCCCGCCGAGGAATACCTCATCCCACTCGGCTCCGCCGACGTCAAACGCGAGGGCACCGACCTTACCATCGTCACCTACGGTCGCTGTGTGCTCCACTCCCTTGCCGCGGCCGAGATCCTCCAGAAAGAACATAATATTTCCGTTGAAGTCGTGGATCTACGTTCCATCCGCCCACTCGACATCGACACCGTGCTCAAGTCGGTCGCCAAGACCCACCGCGTGCTCATCGTCGAGGAACAGAAGACTTTTGCCAGCGTGGGCACCCAGCTCACCTACATGATCCAGCGGGAGGCTTTCGACGAACTCGACGCCCCCATCCACCGCCTCGCCACTATTGACGCCCCGGCCATTTACAGCCCGCCGGTCGAAATCGAACAATTGCCCAATCCCGCCCGCGTGCTCAAGGCCGCGCTCGAACTCCTTAAATAACTCCTGCCATGGCTCAAATCATCGAAATGCCGAAACTCAGCGACACCATGACGGTAGGCACGCTGATCAAGTGGCTCAAAAACGAAGGCGATACCATCAAGTCCGGCGATATGCTCGCCGAGGTCGAAACCGACAAGGCCACGATGGAGCTGGAATCATTCTTTGATGGCGTGCTGCTGAAGCAGTTCGTCGCCGCCGGGGCCCAGGTCGCCATCGGCGAGCCCCTTGCCGCCATCGGCAAAGCCGGTGAGAAAGTCGATGCCCCAGCCACCAAACCGGCTGAAACCACCGAAGGCGAAGCCAAGCCCAGCGAAACCAAAGCTGAAGTCCCGGCGAAAAAGGAAGAAACCCAAGCCGGAACCGAGCCTGCGGAAACCAAAGCCGATGCCCCGGCGAAAAAGGAAGCCTCCAAAGCCGAAACCAAAGCTCCCGATCCCGCGCTCAAAGCAACGTCCCCCGCACCGGTGGTCGCGCAGTCGA
>JBDNGL010000193.1:0-12108 GCA_041689285.1 Opitutaceae bacterium | reverse complement strand
GCGCAGATAGGATGCGGCCGAGCGTTCAGCAGATTTCCGCGCTACGGGGTCCGTGCCGGCCTTGGCGGCGTAACGGTTGCGCCATGCGTTCACGGACTCCGTGGTAAGGGTGCTGAGAGGTTGGCCGTCTACCTTGGCGAGCCATGCCTTGTGCCCGCCGTTGACGTAATCGTATTTCGCCCGCTTTGCACTGCCCTTCGCACCGACGTCCACCTTGGCAAGGTCAGCAACCATCTTCCGCAGCTTCACCGCGTATCGGCGCACCGTCATCGGCTTCAAGTGGCTCCTGCCCTTCACGTCGGCCAGAAGCTCTCCCACGGTGCAAATCTCTGCCTTGGCCGTCAGGCTGGGCTTGAATTTCGCCAGCGTCGAATCCCAGCCATTGGCTTCAAGAAACGTGGCGATCTCCTTCGCCTTAATAGCCGCCACGCTGGCGTTGCCAGTGCCGAGTGCGAACGCCTCCCGCCGGCCGAGGTGCTGCAATCGCACCGACCATTCCGGCACCTCGTGCCGCTCCCCATCGCGGGTGAAGGTTTTCCGGTAAAGCCGCTCTTTCCAGTAATCGACGTGAAAACGAGATTGTGATGCTTGGCCACTATGCTTGGCCACTTCTTGGCCACTTCTTGAGTCCCGTTTTGTTTTCACGTGTTCGCGATTGTCCCCAACTTACTAACCTTTTTACCTATGACAGCAAGTCAATAAGTGCATCCACAAGCGAACAGATAAGGACAACAAGTAACAGCTTAACCTAATAACTGTTAATCACTTGGTCGTAGGTTCGACCCCTACCCGGGCAGCCATTTTCTTCCTCTACGAGGTTGCTCGGCGATGCTGCTGGCTTAAGTCCTAAACCTATCAGCAACCTATGCGTTAATCACACGCTTTGCCGTTGACCCGCAGCTCGCGCGACATCCTCTTTCACCGCGCCATGAAAATTACGCGGATCGAAACCCGGGTCTGCCATGCGCGGATGCGGAACTGGATTTTCGTCAAGGTCGTCACGGACCAGCCCGGCCTCTTCGGCTGGGGCGAAGCCACCCTCGAATGGCACACCCGCGGGGTCGTCGGTGCCATCGAGGATCTGAGCCAACTCCTCATCGGCGAGGATCCCCGGCGGATCGAATACCTCTGGCAGACGATGTATCGCCAGCATTTCTGGCACGGCAACGATGTCGTCCGAGGCACAGCCATCGCCGGCATTGACCTCGCGCTCTGGGATATTTTGGGCAAAGCCCTCGGCGTGCCCTGTCACCAGCTCTGGGGCGGCCGCGTGCGCGACTACGTGCGGCTTTACTGTCACCTCGGTGGCGGCCGGATGGAAGATTTTTACGAGACGCCCGTGAACGAGGCGAAGCGCTTCGGCGAACTCGCGCAGCAGGCCGTGGCCGATGGCTTCACCGCGTTCGAATCCATGCCCGTCCCCGAGCAGATGATGATCGAAGGCCTGCGCCCAGTGAAATTTGCCGAGACCTGTGTCGCCGCCATGCGCGCGGCAGTCGGCGACCATATCGACATCATGGTGGATTGCCACGCGCGTCCCTCGCCCCGCATGGGGGTAATCTTCGCCAAGGCCCTCGAGCCCTACGGTCTCTACTTCTTCGAGGAACCCTGCTGGCCCGAACACATGGAGGGCATTGCCGAGGTGCAGCGCAGTGTGACGACACCCATCGCCACCGGTGAACGCATGGTCTCGCAGTTCGCCTTCAAACGGCTCTTCGAACTGCAGGCCGCGAGCATCATCCAACCCGATATCACGCACTGCGGCGGACTCAGCGAGGCCCGCCGCATCGCGGCCATGGCTCAGGCTTATGGCGTGGCCGTCGCCCCCCACAACCCGCAGGGTCCCGTCAGCACTGCGGCCTCAATTGAGTTCGGTTTCGCCACGCCCAACTACCTCATTTGCGAAGCCGTGCATCAGGACGTGCCTTGGCGTGACGAGATCGTGAACTGGGGCTTCACGGTTGAAAAAAAGGGCCGCATCGTGCGCCCGAGCTCACGCCCCGGCCTGGGGGTCGAGATCAATGAGGCCGCCATCGACGCGCATCCCTTCGAGCAGGAGATCCCGCGGCGCAGCTACGCGCCCGACGGCTCGGTCGTCGATTGGTAAACAATCGCCCGACCGATCCAAAACCGTTTCACCGCAGCGAACGCCAAGCCCGCAAAGAAAGCCAAAACCGATGCAGGCCCACCCGCCCACCTTGAACCTGACTCCCCCGCCGAAACGCCATCGGCCGGTTTTTGCGGCCTCGGCACTTTTTTGCGCCCGTTTCCTCCGGCCATTTCGGTAAGCCATGCCCGCCGAACTCAACCGCACCCCCGCCCCGGCGCTGCTATTGCCTGACCTCGAAGGCAAGGTGGTCCTCGTCACCGGCGTCTCTGCCGGCATCGGCCGCGCCACAGTGGCGGCCCTGCTCGCGAATGGCGCCACCGTTTTTGGTCTCACCTTCGAGCCGGCACCCTACACCCACGCCGCCTTTCACGCCCTACCCTGCGACCTTCGCGATCCGGACGCGATTGACCGGGCCTTCGCGGCGTTGCGGCTAAAAACCCTTCACCTCGACTGCGTGGTTAACGTCGCCGGCATCGACCCCAAGGTATCGCTCGCCGCGAGCGATGCCGCCGCTTGGGATGACATCGCCCACCTCAACCTCCGCGCCTACCATCTCGTGATCCGCGCGGGCCTCGATCTCCTCCGCGCAGGCACTGGCCGCGCCATCGTCAACGTTTCCTCCATCAACTACCGACTCGGCCTACCCGGCCGCGCCATCTACGCCACCACCAAGGCCGGTATTCTCGGCCTCACCACCGGCCTCGCTCGCGAACTCGGCCGGGAGAACATCCGCATCAACACCGTATCGCCCGGCTGGATTTTCACCGAGCGGCAGGTCGCGGAATATTTTTCGGGACCCGACACCGCCAAGCACCTCACCCACCTCGCCGGCGTGCAATCCCTACCACTCCAGCTCCAACCCCAGGATGTGGCCAACCACATTTTATTCTACCTCAGTGCGGTCAGCCGCGGCTCCACCGGCCACAACTGCGTGGTGGACGGCGGCTGGCTGCTCGAATAACCCTACGCGGTCATGGCCACCCTACCCACCGCCCGCCTGCTTGTTTCCACCCGCAACCAGCTCGGCGAAAATCCGCTCTGGGACGTAGCCCGCCGCACCCTGTTCTGGACCGATATCGCGGCCGGAGAACTCTACGCTTGGGACGAGACCACCGGTGCGGCCCACAAGATTTACAGCGGTCCCACCGTCGGCGGATTCACTCTGGAGGCCGATGGGGTCCTCCTGCTCTTTCGCGTCAACGACCTAGCCCGCTTCGATCCCGCCACCGGTGAATGCCGTTCGGTCCGCACCTTCCAAGACGGCGGCACCCAGCGTTTCAACGACGTGATGGCTGATCCCGCCGGCCGCGTTTAGGCCGGCACCATCGGCAACGATACGCAAAGCGGCGGGCTTTTCCGTTTCGACCCCGATGGCTCTGTGCACCCGCTCTTTCGTGGCACGAGCTGCTCCAACGGCATGGCCATTTCGCCCGACGGGAAGACCTTCTACTGGACCTGCTCCACCACCAATCGTATTTTCGCGTTCGCCTACGATGCCGCCACCGGCGCACTGACGAACCGCCGCGAATTCTACGTTGCCGACAAGAAGGACGAAGGCACCTGCGATGGGCTGTGCATCGATACCGAAGGCCATATCTGGTCCGCACGTTGGGACGGCCACCGCCTTCGCCGCCACGCGCCAGACGGCACCGTCGTCGCGGAAATCACCGTGCCCGCTTCGCGCGTGACCTCCTGCTGTTTCGCCGGCGATAAGTTCACCACTCTCTACATCACTTCCGCGCGGGGCGAGACCGACCCCGGCTACTGCGAGGCCGGCAGTGTGTTTCGCGCCGAGGTCGCCGTGCCGGGGCTGCCACGCCACGTATCAACCTTGGCGCTAGGTTGCTGAGAGAGTGAGGGGGGGAGTGACCGGACAAAATCCGCCGTAACCCGGCCAAAACCTGCGCTGTCAATCTTCCAACTTGGAACTATACTGCGCCACCATGAAAACCATAATTACCCCTGTTGATTTTTCCGATGTAAGCACTCGCATCGTCAAAGCCGCCGCCGAACTTGCCCAAGCAATCAAAGGTCGGCTTGTATTGCTCCATGTCGTGCAACCACCGGTCATCACGAGTGAATACGGCGCCGTGATGTCCAACATCCAAGAAATCATCGCGATCAACGAAAAAACCGCCGCCCGCCAGCTCCTGAGAATCGAGCGGCGGCTCAAGACTGGCGGCACCAAGGTTTCCAGCGTCCTGCTGACCGGCAGTCCCGTGGCCCATATCCTTGAACAAGCCACTAAGTTACGTGCCGCCTACATCGTCATGGGCTCGCATGGTCACTCCGCACTGTTTGAACTGCTTGCCGGCAGCACTACCACCGGGGTCATCAAGAAGGCGCCGTGCGCCGTTGTGGTGGTGTCACCGATTCGCAAAAAAAAGTAGTGTCCGTTTGGGTGTTGGACCTGCAACGGTGCGGTTTCAGTCGCGCCGTTTTATTTTTGCCTGTTGACGGGTCCTCGCGTCAACCTGCCGCATGCACGACCCCTTCCCCGCGCGCCGTGAGCGTCTAGCCGCCGCCCTGCCGCTCGGCGATGCCCTCCTCATAGTCGGCGCTGGCGCACCCGTGCCCCTGCCGGAAAACACCGACCAGACCTATCCTTTCCGCGCCCACAGCGATTACTTTTACCTTACCGACCTCGAATGTCCGCACGGCGTAGTCGCCTATGATCCGACTGACGGCGGCTGGCACTCCTACATGCCGGCAGTCACCGAGGCTGAACGCATCTGGGAAGGCCGCTCTCAGTCGCCCGGTGAAAATCTGGCTGACTTTACCGCTTGGCTGGCTGCCCGGCAAGGTCGGCTGATCGCCCAGCTCGGCACCCCGACGCCCGCAGTGACAGCCGATGTCGCGCTGTCGCAAAAAATTCGCACGCATTTCCTCCACGCGCGTCGGCCCAAGGATGCGGCCGAAGTCGGCCTGCTCCGCCGGTCCGCCAGCTCGACCGCCGCCGGTTACGAAAGCCTGCGCACGCTCCTGCGACCAGGCCTCACGGAGCGGACGCTGCAAATCGAGCTGGAGGCGGAGTTCTTTCGTCATGGGGCGAGCCGCACCGGATATGGCTCCATCGTCGCCACCGGCGGCAATTCCGCCGTGCTCCATTTCGAACCGAGCGCACGCGCCGTAGCCGCGGGCGATTTTGTGCTCGTTGATGCCGGCGCCGAGGTGGATCGCTACGTGACCGATGTCACGCGCACCTTCGTGGCCGGCGAACCTTCGGCCTTTCAACGCGAGCTTTACCAGATCGTGCTCGCCGCCCAAATCCGCGCCTGTGGGCGTTGCCGACCTGGCATCGAATGGCGCGAGATCCATCTCGCTTGCGCTGTGGACCTCGTCGCGGGACTCGTGGATATGGATGTCATGCGCGGCGATCCCGAGACTCTCGTCGAGCAGGAGGCGCACACGCTGTTCTTTCCACACGGGCTCGGTCACCTCGTTGGCCTAGGCGTGCGCGATGCGAGCGGTTTGCTCCCCGACCGGCCCAAAGATCCGCGACCCTGCCTGCGCAACCTACGCATGGATCTCCCTTTGGCCCCCGGGTATGTGGTCACGGTCGAGCCTGGCCTCTACTTCATCCCTGCCCTGCTCAATGATCCTACCCGCCGCGAACGCTTCCGCGACTGCGTCAACTGGCCGCTGGCTGAGTCCCACCTCGGGCTCGGTGGCGTGCGCATCGAGGACAACCTGCTGATCACCGACGGCGCCCCGGAAAATCTCACCGCCGCCATCCCCAAGACGCTGTGAGTCCTGCCCGGAACTTACGCCCCCGACCCGCCATCATCAGGCCGGCCTACCAGCGCCGGGCGAGGCACCGCCCACCGTCCCGCGCCCCCGGGACCGTTTGTCATCTAATAGATGACAAACTGGGTTGGGCGGCTGCGGGACGGTGGGCGGTTCAGGCTGGCGGCAGGCTTCGAGGTCCTTCCATGATTTCCTGAGTTCCACCTTCAAGCCGCGAACCTTTTCCCGTAAAGCCCGCCCGCACCCGGAATTTCCGTGGACAAACCACCGCATCTGCGTCTCTTTTCGCCGCATGGCCCAGTCAGAAACCAAACTCGTCACCCCCGTCAGTCTTGTCGTCGATCTCATATTGGTCGGCGGATTTTTTTGCTTCATGTTTTACGTGCTGCGGTCGCACGTGCCCTCTAACGACCCCAAGATGATCTACCTCTGGGCCGGGCTCACCGCCGCGTGCATGAGCGGGGTCTTCTGGTTGGCGGTGCAGATGTTTCGCCTAGTGCTCAACGCCCAGCGCGCCGCGAACAAGTAAGGCTTACTGCTGGGTGGCGCGGCGGCGCTCCATCCGCGCCGCAACCAAAATTGACAGCTCGTAGAGCGCAATCAACGGCACGGCGATCAAGGTCTGGTTGATCATATCTGGCGTCGGCGTGATGATCGCTGCTGTGATGAACATCAGCACGATGGCGTGCCGCCGGTATTTGCGCAACGTCGCCACCGCCAAGAGTCCCATCAGATTGGCCAGCACGATGAGCAGCGGAAACTCGAAGGCCGCGCCTAGGCCGAGCACCAGCCAAAGCAACAGGCTGTAATATTTGTCCGCCGTCCACAGGATGTTGTAGCCCAACAGTTCGTTCAGCTCGAAGGAAATCCTCAGTGTGCTCGGCACGATGAGAAAATAGCCGAACGAAGCACCCAACAGGAACAGCCCCAAGGCGGAGCCCGCTGTCGGCAGCAGTAGCTTAATTTCGCGCTGCGTCAGCGCGGGGGCCACAAATTGCCCGATGAAAAAAAGGCAAAACGGCAGCGCCAGCAGGAAGCCTCCGAGCAAACAGATGCTGATGATAACCGAGAAAACCCCCATCGGGCTGTTGGTGATGAGCTCTGTGTGCAGCGCGGGATATTCCGCCTGCACCTGCTCCAGCGGCCGGCTCAGCAAGTGCGCGAAGAGGCGCAGGTTAAAGGCGATCAGTGTCACGAACCCGGCGAAGACCACCGCGCACTTGATCAGGGTCCAGCGCAAATCCTCCAGATGATCAAAAAAGCCCATCGGCTTTTCACGCGGATTTACGATCGTCTCGTCGGCGGCCAGCGGATCCTCGGTAAATTCGTCGTGGTCGTTCACAGTGACGGCCTAGGCTCAACCTTGCGCGGGCGCGGCATTCACCCGCGCCCGTTCACCGCGAAAGATCCGTTCCCGCGCATCCACCCGGTCGCGAATGCGCTGGTAGTCGGCGATCCAGGCCTCGCCTTCACGCAGCCAACGCAGCACATCCGGTTCCT
The DNA here is from genome assembly GCA_041689285.1 of Opitutaceae bacterium. Taxonomy (GTDB): domain Bacteria; phylum Verrucomicrobiota; class Verrucomicrobiia; order Opitutales; family Opitutaceae; genus UBA2377. Next base: position 4,751 of record JBDNGL010000193.1, on the reverse strand, counting down.
GGTCCGGATCGTCGCGGTGGATGCGGCCCCACGCGAGCGCCGCCACGAGTTCGTCATTCACGACGATACTGCCATCGGCATCGCGCGGGGCTTGCACCGCCAGTGGGGTGAGCCGCGTGAGTGTCCGAATAAAAGCATCCCGGCCTCGGGGTCCGCCGAACACCGCGATCAGATGCACCATGCGTTTGTATTTCGCCACAAGGTCGCGCCGTTCGCGGGAGGAAAGCTGTTCACTACCCGGCCCCTCAACGCGCTCGCCAATGTCCTGCGCCATTGCCGTGGCCGCAATGACCGAGCCCAGCTCGGCCAATTCCATGAGCAACGGCCGAGCGCGCGCCGGATCGCGTTCCCTGCCTTGGCCGAGTAACATACGCAGGCCGAACGATTCCTTGGCCCGCACGTCCCCGGCTTCGACCCCGGCCTCAATCATGCCGTTGCGCTCGTCTTCATGCAGCGGCGCCAACTGACCCGCCGCATACGCCTCCCATAGTAGCTTCCACGCCGCGGCTTGGCCACGGGCCGCCGCCTCCCGCAGCAAGGCGATGCCTCGATCCGTATCCTGCGTCACGCCCTGTCCGGTGAAATTGAGGTAGCCGAGATAGACTTTGGCTTCCTCGAAATCCGCGACCGCCGGCCGGCGAAACGCGGCCGCAGCCTTGGCCATATCTTTTTCAATGCCACCATAGCCGTGAAAGTAAATCTCTCCCAGCCGGTAACCCGCCTCGATATGCCCTTGGGCGGCGGCCTTGCCCAACCACTCCATTGCCTTCGGGATGTCGCGCTCCATGCCGGCGATCCCCTGAAAGTAGGCGCCCGCCACGTCATATTGCGCTTGGGCATCACCCGCTTGCGCGGCCAACAGATCCGGGGCCGGCTGCGCCCCGAGGCGCAAGCCCGCGATAAGCACCAGCAAACCCGGCCAGAACAAAACATTCTTCAAACGCATCCGACTGACATAGCACCGCCTGCGCCCACCGCAACCCCCGGATTTGTCTTCCGCGCGGTATTCTGTCCGAGCCCGGTTTCGTGCTAAACCGCCTCCGCCGTTGACACCCCTGTCGCCACCCATTCCGATGCGCGCTCCTTCTGTTTATTTACCTTACTCACATGGCCAAGAAAACTACTGCAAAGAAATCCGCTCCCAAAAAAGCCGCCGCCAAGCCCGCCAAGTCGGGTAAAGCCCTGAAATACGTCTACACGTGGGGCGCGGGTAAAGCCGACGGTCACGGCGGCATGAAAAATCTCCTTGGTGGCAAGGGCGCCAATCTCGCCGAGATGACCCGCATCGGGCTGCCCGTGCCTCCCGGTTTCACCATCACGACCGATGTCTGCACTTACTACTACGCCAACAAGCGCACTTATCCGACCTCCCTTCAGGTGCAGATGGAAGTCGGCGTGAAAAACATGGAGAAGATCATGGGCACGAAGTTTGGCTCCACCGAGGGCACCCCGCTCCTCGTCGCCGTCCGCTCGGGCGCCCGCGACTCCATGCCCGGCATGATGGACACGATCCTCAACCTCGGTCTCAACGACCGTGCCGTACTGGCGCTGGCCGCCTCGACCAAGAACGAGCGCTTTGCGTGGGACTGCTATCGCCGCTTCATCCAGATGTTTGGCGACGTCGTCATGGGGGTGCAGAAACGCGAGGGCGAGGACCACGATCCGTTCGAACACACCATTCACTCCTTCAAGCACGAAAAATACCACGGCGACATCGAGGATTCCAAGCTCACCGCCGAGGATCAGCAGGAACTCGTCAAGCGCTTCAAGGCCCTCGTCAAGGAGCGCACCGGCAAAGCCTTCCCCAACAATCCATGGGACCAGCTCCGCGGTGCTGCCGGCGCTGTGTTTGGCTCCTGGATGAATGACCGCGCCAAGGTTTACCGCGCGAAATACAACATCCCCTCCGAGTGGGGCACCGCCGTCAACGTGCAGGCCATGGTGTTCGGCAACACCGGCGACACCTCCGGCTCCGGCGTCGCGTTCACCCGCAACCCGGCCAACGGCACCGACGAATTCTACGGCGAGTTCCTAATCAACGCGCAGGGCGAAGATGTCGTCGCCGGCGTCCGCACGCCCGAGCCCGTCCTCAAGCTGAAGGACCAGATGCCGAAGTCCTACGCCGAACTCCTGAAAGTCCGCGCAACCTTAGAGAAGCATTTCAAGGACGTCCAGGACATCGAATTCACGATTCAGGAAGGCAAGCTGTTCATGCTCCAGACGCGCAACGGCAAGCGCACCGCCGCCGCCGCGCTCAAGTTCTCCATCGATATGGTGAAGGAGAAACTCATCAACTGGCAGACGGCCATCATGCGCAACCCGGCCGACCAGCTCGAGCAACTGCTCGCGCCCATCTTCGACCCCGCCGAGATCAAGAAAGCCAAGGTCATCGCCACCGGGCTCCCTGCCGGCCCCGGCGCCGCCACCGGCAAGATCTACTTCAACGCCGATCGCTCCGTGCAGGCCGCCGAGAAGGGTGAAAAGGTCCTGCTCGTCCGCGTCGAGACCTCGCCCGAGGATCTCCGCGCCATGATCGCCGCCGAAGGCATCCTCACCGCTCGCGGTGGAGTTTCCTCGCACGCCGCGCTCGTCGCCCGCCAGATGGGCAAAGTCTGCGTGTGCGGCGCCGCCGGCGTCGTCATCGACTACGACAAGAAGATCGCCAGCATCGACGGCCACGCCTTCAAGGAAGGCGACTTTCTCTCGATCGACGGCACCTCCGGCACCGTTTACGCGGGCCAGATTCCGACAGCCCCTTCCGAGATCATCGCCGGTCTGCTTAACGGCGACAAGGCCGCCCAAGCCACCGAGAAATTCAAGAGCTACAACCAGCTCATGAAGTGGTGCGCCCAAGCCACCAAGCTATCCGTCCGCACCAACGCCGACACCCCCGAGCAGACCGCCCAAGCCATTGCCTTCGGTGCCGTCGGTATCGGCCTCACCCGCACCGAACACATGTTCTTTGAGGGCGACCGCATCGATGCCATGCGCGAGATGATCCTCGCCGATACGATCGAGGCCCGCGAGGCCGCCCTCGCCAAGCTCCTCCCCTACCAGCGCGCCGACTTCATCGGCATCTTCAAGGCGCTGAAAGGCTTTCCGGCCACGATCCGCTTTCTCGATCCCCCGCTGCATGAGTTCCTCCCGAACTCGAAGGAGCAGCAAATGGACCTCGCCCGGAAGCTAAACATCCCGGTCGAGAAGATCATACACCGCGTGCACGAGCTCCACGAGTTCAACCCGATGCTCGGTTTCCGCGGCTGCCGCCTCGGCATCAAGTATCCGGAAATCACCCGCATGCAGGCCCGCGCCGTCCTCGAGGCCGCCGCCGATGCGACGAAGGCCGGCTTCAAGGCCAAGCCCGAGATCATGATCCCGCTCGTCGGCTTCAAACGTGAACTCGATCTGCAGGTCGAGATCGTTCACGCAGTCGCCGCCCAGGTCCAGAAGGAGAAGAAGGCCAAAATCTCCTACTCCGTCGGCACCATGATCGAAATCCCGCGCGGTGCCCTCACCGCCGACGAGATCGCGCACACCGCCGAGTTCTTCAGCTTCGGCACGAACGACCTCACGCAGACCACCCTCGGTATGTCGCGCGACGACTCCGGTTCCTTCCTGGGCGCTTATCAGGACTCCGAGATCATGAAGAAGAACCCCTTCGCGTCGATCGACCAGACGGGCGTGGGCCAGTTGATGCAGATCGCGATCGAGAAGGGTCGGAAGACCCGTCCCGACATCAAGCTCGGCATCTGCGGCGAACACGGCGGCGACCCCGATTCCGTGAAGTTCTGTCACAAGATCGGCCTAGCCTACGTGTCCTACTCGCCCTACCGCGTGCCGGTAGCGCGTCTGTCCGCCGCTCAGGCCGCGATCGAGGAAAAGCGCGCCGCCGCGAATAAAAAGTAAAGTCGCGCAGGCTTCCAGCCTGCCGCCAAAAACCCCCAAGCCCCGCGCCCTCACCGGCGCGGGGCTTTTTCGTGTTACAATCTCCAACCGCGTTCCAGCCCAACGTCGAAACCACCCGACCCGTTGCCGTAGTCGAGACCTCGGCCGATATCCACGCCGCGCTTTTTCCTATTGGCCTAGCCGAACTGGCCCTGCCCCCGAGCTGCGGCCCGCCGCCGCCGGGTGGCGAAGTCATCGTGGATGCCGCTTCCGGTGTGCGCCACCCGCTCACCCCGCCGCCCTGCCCGTCGCGCTTGCCCTACCCTCGACCCCGCGTGGAAAAATTCCTCTTCCGGGCCGAAATCGCGGCGCCCGACGAGACCTACGATCAACTCGGCTACGAGTTGGACGCTGGTTACAGGGCGACGGAGCGGGATGAGGCACAGGGAGAACTCTTCGCCGACGACTACGCCCAGCCCGATGCACCCGACGGAGAGCCCGTCTTTTGGCAGGAGCGCACCAGCGACGAGCCCGGCTTCTACCCCGACGATGCTCCGTCCAACGAAGGTGTCTAGGCCGACGCCGACGAGGACTGAGCCGCGGCCGGTGGGCATTCACTTAACCGCACGAAACTTGACGCGCGCGGAGGCGGAGCTTTGCCTCGACGCATGAGTCGCCGCCTGCAAACTCCGCTTTACCGATGCGAAAATGCGAGTTTTACGAATTTCGGACTCTGCGCGGAGCCAAAGTGCCCATGATTGCTCGTTCAAAGCAGACCGCCGGTCTACTGGAAGTTGTTTTGACGGTCACCCTCCCCTTAAGCCCCTCCCTGCCCGATCCCCGGCAAAATCCAGTTTCCTATCAGT
>JBDNGL010000192.1:0-17840 GCA_041689285.1 Opitutaceae bacterium | reverse complement strand
GTTCTTCACGGTTTTTTCCGCGAGATTCAACTCGGCCGCGACTTCCTTGTTAGTGCGACCTTCGGCGATCAGGGCCAGCACGCGCTTCTCTTGCGGCGACAGGCTGTCCAGATGGGCGACGGTGTTGCCGGGCGTGCCTTTGACGAGCGCGAGCACGCGGGCGGTGATGGCGGGGTCCAGGATGGACTTGCCGGCAGCGACGTCAAAAATCGCCTGCACCAGTCCCCGGGCGTTGATTTCTTTGAGGAGGTAGCCGTGCGTGCCGGCGCGGATGGCTTCGTCGAGCAGATTGTCATCCACCACCGAGGTCAGGATGAGCACCCGGGTCTCGGGGAGCTGTTGAAGAATCTGGCGGCATGCATCGAAGCCGGTGCCGTCAGGTAGGCGGATATCGAGTAGGACCACATCGGGATGATAACGACGCGCAGCTTGGACCGCCGTGCGGACATCACCAGCTTCACCTACCACACTCAAACTGGCCTCGCCGGCGAGCAGGGCACGCAGACCGGCGCGCACGACCTCGCTGTCGTCCACTAACAGCAAGCGCACCGTATTCTTCGTTGATTTGCTCATAACTCGGCCAAGGGCAGGGTGACGATTACACGAGTGCCGGTGTTGGGCTGGCTGTCGATGCGTAAAGTTGCCTGCAGCTGCTCGGCGCGAGCCCGCATGTTGCCAAGACCGAAACCGCTGCCGGGGTTGTCCGGTGTGAATCCGCAGCCGTTATCCTGGACGAGTAGGCCAATTTCGCGGTCATTACGGTGGAGGCGCACCGTGAGTTCATTGGCATGACCGTGGCGCAGACTATTGCTCATCGCCTCCCGCACGATTTGCAGGATTTCGGTGGTTTGGGTGGGCACGAGTGCGTTGGCGGCGTCCTCGTCGATGGTCGGGTTCATGGTGATCTTGCGGCCACCGCGCAATTCCGCCAGCATCAGCTCCAGCGCCCGAGTGAAATTAATGTGTCGCAGTTTGTCGGGCGCGAGGCCGGTGATGTAGTCGCGCACCCCACGGATGGCGCGGTTGAGCTGCGCGAGGCATTGGTCGAGCCGCTGCTCCGCTTCGGTGGGGTTGGTTTGCAGCAAAGGTTTGGCTGATTCGAGGGTGAGCCCCACGGCGTAAAGCGATTGGATCAGCCCGTCATGGAGATCGCGGCCGAAGTGGATTTTTTCCTCCAAGGCCTGATTGAGCAGCCGCTGGTTAAGCGCGAGGTTTTGCTCGGTGCGTTGACGGGCGCCGCGCTCCTCAGATAAGGCAGATCCTTGGGCGATGGAGGTCTGCGCGAGTTTTTCCAAGCTGCCCATCTCCTGCCGACTGAGGCGCCGGGGCATGCGGGTGTCGGCCGGGCCATGTGGGCGTCGCCAGAGTGAGCTGGCCACGATCACCATCATCACCAAGCCCGCCGCCAGCACCAACAGCACCACCCAAGTGCGCAGATGCGCCAAATGCAGACGCAAGAGGGGCGGAAGCGCAAAGGTCACGGTCATCTCCGTCAGCTCATGGCCATTGGCCTCGGGCAATGTGTGGGTGAAAGTGAGTTGCCCCGATGGGACATAATCGGCACTGACGGCGGTGGCGACCAGCCGCACCCGGGCGTCGAGCAACGCCCCCATCTGGGCCAATTTAGCCGCACTCCACGGCCCACCGCTTGACTGCACCATGGCCAGCACTTCGAGAAACTGGGCGTGTTTTTGAGCAACGGCCTCGGCTTGTAGCCTTTCACCGTGGCGGTGCAACCAAGCCTGCGTCGCCAAGGCGGCGGCCAAAAACCCGCCGAGGAGCACGGCGGAGAGGACAAGCAGGCGGGTGAAGCTGGACATGGCGTGGGCGATGTGTTCCGAGGGTGCTTAGGCCGAACCCGGCTAGCAAATCGTTTTCAAGCTTCCGGTGGGTTAAGCAAAACTTTCGACATTTGGCCCACGCTGCCTTTGTTTGGCGGACCTTGTCCATGAATTCGTTTTATATCACCACCGCGATCGACTATGTGAACAGTTCGCCGCACCTTGGCCACGCCTACGAGAAGGTGCTGACGGACGTGATTGCCCGGTTTCGGCGACAGCTGGGCGACCGGGTGCATTTTCTGACCGGCGTGGACGAGCACGGCCAGAAGGTCCAGGCGAGCGCCCGCCAGCGCGGTATCCCGCCCCAGCAGCTCTGCGACGAGGTCAGCGCCGAGTTTCGCGCCCTCCTGCAGCGACTGGACATCACCCACGACGATTTCATCCGCACTACTGAGGAGCGGCACAAGCGAGTCGTGCGCACGATTCTTCAGCAGCTCTTCGACAAGGGCGAGATCTACAAGGCCGAATACAAGGGCTTCTACTCGACCCGGCAGGAGCAGTTCCTCCAGGACAAGGATCGCAATCCCGACGGCACTTGGCCGGAGATCTTCGGTGAGGTCACGGAGATTACCGAGTCCAACTACTTCTTCAAACTGAAGCAGTATCAGGACTGGCTCGTGGACTTCTTGGCGAAGAACCCGGAATTTATTTTCCCCGCTTACCGCCAGAAGCAGGTGATCGAGTTTCTTAAAGAACCCCTCAACGACCTTTGCATCTCCCGTCCTAAAGAGCGTCTCGAGTGGGGCATTCCGTTGCCGTTTGACGATGGCTACGTCACTTACGTGTGGTTCGACGCCTTGCTCAATTATTACTCCGCCGTCGTGGACCGTCCCGAGATCTGGCGCGAGGCGCACCACGTCATCGGCAAGGACATCCTCGTGCCGCCGCACGCCGTTTACTGGCCCATCATGCTCCATGCCGCCGGCCTGCCACTCCCGAAGGGCATCATCGCTCACGGTTGGTGGCTGCAGCGTGGCGCCAAGATGTCCAAGAGCACCGGCAATGCGCTTAACCCCCTCGACCTTGTCACCGAGTTCGGTGCCGATGCGCTGCGCTACTTCCTGATCCGCGAGATGAACGTAGGCCAAGATAGCGATTTCACTCGCGAGCAGTTTCTCGTGCGCTACAACAGCGAACTCGCCAACAACCTCGGCAACCTCGTCAACCGCACGCTGAACATGACGACGCGTTTCGCCAGCGGCATCATTCCCGCGGTCGGGCCGGGCGACGACCTCGACGCCAGCCTGCGTGCCCTCTGGGACAAGACCCGCGACGAGTTTATCCCGCTTTGCGAGGGTTACCAGTTCCACACCGCGCTTGAGCGCGCCATGGTCTTCCTGACCGAGACCAACGCCTACATCGAGAAACGCGCCCCGTGGAAGCTCGGTAAGTCGGTTGAGTCAAAGGATCAGGTGTTGCTGCGCACCTCGCTGGCCACCATGGCCGAGGCTCTCCGCCTCGCTGTTAACCTGATTCAGCACGTGATCCCGAGCTCTGCGCGGAAGATCAACGACGTGCTTGGCTACGAGCCGGGCGCCGTCTGGCGCGAGGAACTGGTCTGGGGTGATAAACTCGCGGGCTGCAAGGTCGCCGCGTCACTCGTGCTCTTCCCGCGGCCGCAACCGCCGGCCACGGCCAAGCCGTGACCATCCTGCCACTCGATCCCGCGCAAAACGCCTCGCCGGCGGCGTTGCGGGATTTTTTCGCGCAGTGTCAGGCGCAGGCGGTGAAGGTGGCCCGACCCAAGCTCGTCAGCATCTCGCTCCAGGTGGACGCGCTCGATCCGCTGGCGGTGCTGGAGGCAATCTTCGAACCCGGCGAACCGCATTTCTACGCGGAACGTCCCGATCTCGACAGCGCGATCGCCGGGGCGGAGCTGGCGGCACGTTTCACGGCGACCGGCCCTAGCCGATTCACGGCCGTGCAGGCATGGATGGATGGCCTGCTGGCCGACACCATCGCAGTCGGCGACGTGAGCGCCCCTTTTGGTGGCCCTCATTTCTTCGCCGCGTTTTCTTTTTTTGACGAAGTGGAGCTGGGTGAACCGTTTCCGGCGGCGCAGGTTTTTGTGCCGCGTTGGCAGGTGGCCCGCGCCGGGGTGGTCACCACTGCCGTCGCCAATGTCCTCATCGAACCACAGGCTGAGCTCGGCCCGTTGGTCGAACGTGTTTGGCGTGCTCACGCCAAGTTTACGCGGTTCGAGTATCGGCCTGGCACGGGCGTCCCGCCCGTGGGCTCGGAAGAGGCAACGATTCAAACCCACGGGCGGGACGCCCCTGCCACGCCGTACGCGTCGGCACTCCGCGTGTGCGAAGCCGGCGATTACCGGGCGGTGGTGGCCCGGGCGCTCGAGCGCATCGCTGCCGGCGAGTTCAGCAAGATCGTGCTCGCCCGCACGCAGGAGGTCACCGCCACCGCGCCGCTACACCCCTTGCGATTGCTCAATGGTCTCCGTCAGCGTTTCGCCGATTGCTACGCGTTCTCGCTCGCGAACGGCGCCGGCCAGAGCTTTATCGGCGCGAGCCCCGAGCGGCTCGTGCGGGTCAGCAAGGGTGGGCTCGAAACGGAAGCTCTGGCGGGCACCAGCCGCCGCGGATCGGGCGCGAGCGAAGATGCCGCTTTGGCCGATGCCCTGCTGCACAGCACCAAGGATCGGCATGAGCACCGGCTCGTGATTGAGGCGATCACTGCCCGGCTGCAAAAACTGGGATTGAAACCGGATTTTGCGGACACTCCTGGTTTGCGTCGATTGGCGAATGTGCAGCACCTGCATACCCCGGTTCGCGCCACGCTGCCGCCAGCAGTGCGCTTGTTGGAGGTGCTGGCGGCCTTGCATCCCACGCCCGCGGTCGGCGGCACGCCCCAGAGGGCGGCGATGGCGCGCATCCGTGAACTTGAGGGATTTCCACGCGGACTTTATGCCGGCTCGCTCGGCTGGATGAACGCCAGGGGTGGGGGCGAATTTTTTGTCGGCTTGCGCTCGGCGCTGGTGGCGGGCAACCGCGCGCAGCTATATGCTGGAGCGGGGATAGTCGCCGGCTCGACACCGGAGAAGGAGTTTGCCGAAACTGAACTGAAGTTTAAAGCCATGCTCGACGCCCTCCTCGTGCCATGAACCCGCTCTGCCTCGATTTTCGCAATACCAACGCGCTCTGGGGCAGTGTGGTCGCCGAGACGCTGGTGCGCTGTGGTGTCGTCCAGGCGGTGATTTCGCCCGGTTCGCGTTCGACGCCACTGACGCTGGCCTTCGCGGCGCACCCGGAGTTGGAGGCGATCCCCGTGCTCGACGAGCGTTCGGCGGCGTTTTTTGCCCTAGGTCTGGCGAAGCGCAGCTATCGCCCGGTGGTGCTGCTTTGCACCAGTGGCACCGCCGGGGCGAATTATTATCCAGCCGTGATCGAGGCACAGGAGAGCGGCGTGCCGCTGTTGATCATCACCGCAGACCGTCCGCCGGAAATGCGGGCGTGCGCCTCGGGCCAGACCATCGATCAGCAAAAGCTCTTCGGCGGGCACGTAAATTATTATCACGAACTGGCCGTGCCGGAGGCGAAGCTGCCGCTGCTCACTTACCTGCGACAGACCGTGGCGCACGCTTGTGAGCGCACCTTGCAGCCGGTGGCGGGTCCGGTGCATCTCAATGCCCCTTTCCGCGATCCCTTGCCGCCGATCGAGGACGGAAGTGCGCGGGCTTTGACCTTGGAAATCACGGAGGATTTTTTTTCGCATCTCGCGGAGATGACCTCAGCTGTCAGTCATCTGACCGTATGGCAGCGTCCGGTCAGCACCCGTGGGTTGATCGTGGCAGGCGCCGATCCGACCGCCAATCCCACCCACTATGCGACCAAAGTATGGGCGCTGGCCACCGCCCTCGGTTGGCCCGTCCTAGTCGATGGCATCTCGGTGCTGCGGCATCATGCGGTGCCGGTTGCGACCATTGTCACCACTTACGACACGATCCTGCGCAACGAGCAGCTCGCCCGGAATTTGACGCCGCGCACAGTGTGGTGTCTCGGCAATTGGCCGACGAGCAAAGTGCTCCGGCAATGGCTGGAGCGGAGCGGGGCGGAGATTGTGCTGGTGAGTCCGTGGGCGGAAAACCGTGACGCCCTGCATGGCCGCACGCGTCATCTGCGGGCCGGGGCTGATTCGTTGGCGGTGGAAAAAGGCGGGCCAACGGATCCCGCCTGGCTCGCGGCGTGGCGGCAGGCTGATGCGACCGTCGGTGCTAAGCTGCGCACCGCGCACCGGGCCGGGGAGGGGATTTTTGAGGGCGATGTCACGCTGGCGCTCGCTGCGGCCTTGCCGCCGGCGACGCCGATTTTTGTGGCCAGCAGTATGCCGGTGCGGGATGTGGAATATTTCTGGCCCGCCAACGATGCGCGCCGACCATTCTATTTCAATCGCGGCGCCAATGGCATCGATGGCACTTTGAGCACGGCGCTGGGCGTTGCTCATGGGGGCGCCCCGGCTGTCCTGCTCACGGGGGATCTCGCTATGCTGCATGATGCCAACGGTCTGCTGCTGCACGCGAAACTGCGCGGCTCATTAACCGTCGTGCTAATCAATAACCGGGGCGGCGGCATCTTTGAGCATCTGCCGGTCGCCCAGTTCGAGCCGCCTTTTGAGGAATATTTCGCCACACCGCAGTCGGTGGATTTTTCAAAATTATGCGCCGCGCACGGCGTGGAGCATGTCGCGGTGCGCGGGCTGTCGCAGTTGACGGCCTTGCTCACCACCTTGCCGCTGCAGGGTATCCGGGTGCTGGAGGTGACCACTGATCGCAAGCGCGACGCAGCCTTTCGGAAGAAGCTGTTCGCTTCCGCCGCGCTGGCCGCCGGTTGATTCGGTCGGCGCGGAGACCGGCCCTCCGACAGACCGGACGGAGCCGGTCCCTCCAAAGCGGCATCGGGCGACCACGCGTCGTCCGGCTTGACCTTGCTGCTGTCTGTGAGCGTCCGGGACGAAGCTGGTCCTCCCCAAGGACATCTTTGGAGGGCGTACCTCCGTGTGCGCCGGTTTGGCTAATCGTGCCAAGACAGGGAGAAGATTTCGTCCTGATACGGCCAATCTTCGGCACAGGTTACCAAGCCGGCTCGCAGAGCACCGTGCCTACGATGAATCCGGTGGAGTCGAGCGCCACGAGACTCAGGCCGGGATTGCGGTCGAGAAACCGGGCGATGGCTTCAGGGGTGTCGGATTCGTTCAGCCCGATGCCTTCGGTCGCCGCCCAAAGGGCATGCACGACGGCGTAGTCGGTGAGGGTCGGCGGGCGCAGGGAGTGGCCGGCGGGCACCATGGATCAGAGCTGGATGGGCAGGCCGATCTCGATGATCTGCATCGGAGGAAGCTTATAGTAATCGCGGGCCTGCCGGGCGTTGCGGGTGAGGAAGGCATAAAAATGTTTCTGCCATTCCCACATTTTGGCTTCGCCCCCGGTGATGATCATTTCGCGATTAAAATAGTAGGTGGCCTCGGCGGGCTTGATGGGCACGTCGGTTTGTCGGATGCGCTCAATGAGCGATTCGACATCCGGCGACTCCATGTAGCCGTAGCGGGCGACGGCGCGCCAGACGCCCTTGCCGAGGGCGCGCACTTCGAGGCGCTCGGCATCAGTGACAAAGGGGACGTCCTCGGTCAGCACGCTGAGTAGCACGACGGTTTCGTGCAGCACCTTGTTGGCTTTTACATGGTGGAGCAGGACCAACGGCGTGCCGGTGGGATTGCCCGCCATGAAGACACCGGTGCCGCGCACGCGGAGGATGTGTTTGCTGGAGGCGATGTCACAGAGCTCGTTTTCCGTGATCTCGTTGGCATAGACCCGGCGGAAGATCTCGAACTTGCCGGACTTCCACGTGTGCATGATGGCTAGCAGGCCGGCGCCGATGGCGAGCGGCAGCCAGCCGCCGTCCCACACCTTGTGGAGGTTGGCGTAGAGGTAGCTGATATCTACGAAAGCAAACAGCGCGCAGAGCGGGGCGGCTTTCCACACGGGCCATTTCCAGGCGCGCCGCGCTACGAGGTAGAAGGCGAAGGTCGTCACGGTCATCGCGCTGGTGACGGCGATGCCGTAGGCCGAGGCGAGATTTGAGCTGGACTTGAAACCAAGCACGATGGCGATGGCGCCGAGGGCGAGGGCGACGTTGACCAGCGGCAGGTAAATCTGTCCACGCTGGGCGGCATTGGTGTGCAGGACCTTCAGCCGCGGGAAGAAGCCGAGCTGGATGGAGGAGCGGATGAGTGAAAAGGTGCCTGAGATCATCGCCTGACTAGCGATGATGGCGGCGCGCATGGACAGAATGAGCAGACCAAAACGCAGCGGGCCTTCCGGGGCGATCGCAAGGAAGGGGTTTTCGACTGTGCCGCCATGGGAAATCACGTAGGCACCCTGCCCGAAATAGTTCAGCGCGAGTCCGGGCAGCGCCATGCCATACCAAGCGAGCATGATGGCCCGGCGCCCGAAATGCCCCATGTCGGCGTAGATGGCTTCGACGCCGGTGATGGCCAGCACAATGCCGCCGAGCAGCGCCGTGATCTGCAATGGATGATCGCGCAATAACACCCAACCGTGCCAAGGATTGAGGGCCTGTAGCACCACGGGAGTCTGCCAGACCTGCCAGAGCCCGAGCAGTCCCAACGTCACGAACCAGACCAGCATGACCGGACCATAGATGCGACCGATGGCACCACTGCCCCGGCTTTGAAACCAAAACACCCCCCCCAGCACGACGACTGTGATGGGGATGACCCAGCCACTCAGGCCGGGGGCGATGACGCTCAAGCCCTCCGCTGCCGAGAGCACGGAGATCGCCGGAGTGATGACACCTTCCCCGCAAAGCATACATGCCCCGAAAAGTATAAAGATAGTCCCGGCGCCCATGGCGCGGCCTTTGCCGCCGCCAGTGTCGAGCCGGGCCTTGGCAAAGAGGGCGAAGATGCCGCCTTCGCCGCGGTTGTCGGCCCGCGTGACGAAGGTCAGGTATTTCCAGCTGACTACGATCATCAGTGACCAGAAGATGAGCGACAGGATGCCCAACACCCCTACGGTGCGGTCGGACTCGGGCAGGTGGCGGATGGATTCGCGCAAGGCATACAGCGGGCTCGTGCCGATGTCGCCGAAGACGACACCCAAGGCACCCAGCGCCAGCCCGGCCTTGGCCAGTTGGCGCGGATCATTTCCTTGGTCAGCGGTTTGCATGGAAGAGCGCATCTTGGCGGTCAGCCCCGTCGCTCCAAGCAGTTTCTCCAAAATCTGTCCCCGCCTAGGGGTAGGGATCAGGGTAAAACATTTGCACCCCGCAGTTTTTCACTTAGCGGTATCCCCCATGCCAACCGTCTGGAAGACCGTCAAAACCTACTCCGATATCCGCTTCGAGAAGGCCGATGGGATCGCTAAAATCACCATTAACCGGCCAGAGAAGCGCAACGCCTTCCGTCCGGAAACCGTCACCCAGATGTTTGAGGCCTTCAGCGATGCCCGTGACGACCAAACCATCGGCGTGGTGTTGCTCACCGGGGCCGGTCCACATACCGACGGCAAATATGCCTTTTGTGCCGGTGGGGACCAGAGCGTGCGCGGCCCGGCCGGTTATGTGGGCGGCGACGGCGTGCCGCGGCTCAATGTGCTCGATCTGCAAAAACTCATCCGTTCGATGCCCAAGGTCGTGATCGCGCTGGTGTGCGGTTATGCCATCGGCGGTGGCCATGTGCTGCACGTGGTGTGCGACCTCACCCTGGCGGCAGACAACGGCATCTTCGGGCAGGTTGGCCCGCGCATGGGGAGCTTCGACGGCGGTTTTGGCGCGAGTTATCTGGCGCGCCTGGTCGGGCAGAAGAAAGCCCGGGAAATCTGGTATCTTTGCCGACAATACAGCGCGCAGGAAGCGCTGGACCTGGGGCTGGTTAACAAAGTCGTGCCTGTGGCCGAACTCGAGGCCGAGGGCGTGAAGTGGGCGGGCGAGATCCTGCAGCACAGCCCGCTCGCGATCCGGCTCCTCAAGAGCGGCTTCAATGCCGAACTCGACGGTCAGGCTGGCATCCAAGAACTCGCCGGCAATGCCACGTTGCTCTACTACATGAGCGGCGAGGCAAAGGAGTTCCACTCGGCCCAGCGGGAAAAACGCCCACCTGACGCCCGCAAGTTTCCTTGGTTACCATGAGTGGGTATCAACTCGGGGTCGGCTGCCGGTGGCAGGTCTGGCGCTGAAAATCAGCGCGTTTTGCCGCGGGCCTCGACCTGCCACGTGTCCACCACTTGCCCATCGGCAACGACGGTGACTTCATCAGTGAGGTTGATGACCGGACAGATGTGCGCCGGGGTGAACGCGATCCGTTCGCCGATTTTCAGGGTGTCCACGGCGGCACCGCGCACATAGCCGTGTTCTTCGTTGACCCGCACCACGGCCAGATCGCGACCATCGGCCGCGAGTGCGAAAATATTGTCGGCAGTGCGGTCGGAGGAAAAGGTCTTTGAGCCGGCGTCAATCAGGGCGAGGCCGGGCTCAGGCCGGTCCACCACCGTGGCCAGTACCTGCACCGCGATGTCAGCGGGTTTCATCACCCGGGTCCTTTGAGCGAGCGAGAGATCACCAAACATATAGGCCCCGGGCCGGACGGCCTGCACGCGGCCACGGGAATTTTCCGCGATGAAACGCGCGCTGACACTGCAACCGGGCCAGACGGGCAGGGCGGGGTCGATGGCGTCGCGCACGGTGCAGATCCGCTCCACCACCTCGCGCGCACGGGCCGCGATCTGGTCGTGGGTGGTGCCGTATAGAAAACCCTCGTGGGTATAAAAACCGCGTAGCGAGAGCCGGGGACTGGCGGCAATGCGGGCGGCGACGCTGTGGGCAACCGCCCCGTCGCGGGTGCCTTCCCGGCCGAGCCCGGTGTCAACGGCGAGCATGACAGATAGCTTTTTGCCGACGATGCCGGCGAGTGCTGCCAGCGCCTCGAAATGCGCCTCGCTGGTTACGGCCACGCGAAAGTCATCGAGCTGCTCGCCCAGGGCGGCGATACGGGCGGCCTGGCCGGGATCCACCAGCGAGTGGGCGATGAACAGGCTGCGCACGCCCGAGGGCAGCATGGCCTCGGCTTCACCGAGTTTGGCGCAGGTGAGTCCGGCGGCACCGGCGGTCAGCTGGCGACGGGCAACCGCGACCATCTTGTGCGTCTTAATGTGGGGACGCAGTTCGATGCCGTGCGCGTTGCAAGCGGCCTGCATGCTGGCGATATTGGTATCGAGTTTGTCGCGATCGACGAGGATCGCGGGGGTCGGGAGATCGGCATAGGCAGCCATGAGATTTACATCCGACCGATTTGCCCGACCGTCAACCCACCATCTACGGTTAACACCTGGCCGGTGATGTACCCGGCGGCTGGCGAAAGCAGAAAGGCGGCCGCCCCGGCGCAGTCAGCCGGTTCGCCGATGCGCCCGAGCAGAATTTTTTTGCAGTAGTGGGCGCGCTTGTCGGCTCGGGTATCAATCCATGGGGCGGTGAGCGGCGTGCGGATGAGTCCGGGGGCGAGGCCGTTGACCCGGATGCGGTGCGGGGCGAGGGCTTGGGCGAGCGAGCGGGTCATCATCACCAAGGCGCCCTTAGAGGTGTCGTAGGCGGTGGATTCCTCCTCGGATTGAAAGCCGTTGGTCGAAGAAACAATGACGACCGCTCCGCCGCGCTGACGCGCGACCACGGCGCGCGCAAAGGCCTGCACGAGAAAATAGCAGGCGCGAACATTGAGCTGCATGGTCTTCTCCCAGCGGGCGGCATCCATTTCGAGGAAGGACACATCGAAAAAGCTGCCGGCATTGCAGACGAGCAGGTTGAGTCCGGGCTGCGCAGCCACCGCTTCGTTGATCAGGCTTTCCGGCGCGGCGGGCTCCAGCAGGTCGCGGGCTACATAAGCGCCGTCGCCCGGCAAGCTGTCGGGACGCGCGGTGGTGCCGTGAAAAACGACCTTGGCACCGGCGGCGTGGAGCCCCTGGCCAATAGCCCGGCCGATGCCTTTGGAGGAGCCGGTGACGAGCGCGGCGTGATCAGCGAGTGAGAAGGTGGGCATCATACAATTGGAGACGGGAGGGCAGAGTATCGTTGCCGCCGGCTTGGCCGTGGGCGGCAGGCAGATCCCGCGCGTGAGGGTGAAAGCCGGTGTGGCAGAAAAACAGGTCTGCGCCAGGGTGGTTGTGGCAATCGATAAGCACGGGGCTAATTTTGTTTGACGAAACAGCTGTTTCACATTGTGAAATTAATGGAAAGCAAAAAACGTGAGTATTGCGGTTCTCGATAAGGCCTTTTCCATCCTTGAAGTGCTCGCCCGCACTGGGCGGGAGCTGACGCTGGCGGAACTGGCCGAGGAGGGGAGGATGCCCAAGCCCACGGTGCACCGCATTCTGCGCAGCCTGCGCGATCTCGGTTACGTCGAGCAGACGGATCGGCGCGGCACCTACGAGCTGTCCAGCCGGCTGGACTCCTTGCGGGTGCACGGCCGCGATCAGGCCGTGCGCGCGAAGGCCCTGCCGGTCATGACGCGGTTGCAGGCCACCTTCGACGAAACGGTAAACCTCGGGCTGCTCGAGGGCGTCTTTGTGCGTTACGTGCATGTGCTCGAAACCAGCCAGGCCTTGCGCTGGATCGTGAAGCCCGGGGCTCGCGACCATTTTCACACGACGGCACTCGGTCGCGCCATTGTGGCCAATCTGCCCGAGGAACAGCAGCGTCGCCTCGTCATCAAGGCCGCGCCGCGGGGCCCGCGCCGGACCCGTTTGCAGCAGGCGCTCGCCGTCACGCGGACCCGGGGTTACGCCTTGGAGGAAGAGGAGACGGTGGACGGGGTCGCCTGTTTTGCCATTTCGCTGGACTGGCTGGGCGAACCGCTGGCCGCCATCAGCATGGCGGTGCCGGTGCACCGCCACTCGCCGCGGCAACGCAGCGCACTCGTCGCCGCGCTCCTGCAAATTCGTGAAACTGTCACCGCCAGCGCCTAAATTTACCATGCCCTACACCTTTCCTAAATCCCAAGCCCTGTTCGAACGTGCGCAACGCAGTATCGCCGGTGGCGTCAACAGTGGCATCCGCAAAATGGAAATGCCCGTGCCGCTCTATTTTACGCATGGGCGCGGTGCCCGTTTGTGGGACGTGGACGGCAACGAATACATCGATTTCAAGCTCGGCCAAGGTGCGTTGCTTTACGGACACGCGCCCGCCGGGATGGCGGACGCCATCGCGGCGCAGGCCCGGCTGGGCACGCACTGGGCGGGACAGTGCGAGCTGGAACTGGAGGTCGCGGAACGCATTCAGCGCATGATTCCGTCGGCCGAATTGGTGCGATTCAATAATTCGGCGACCGAGGTCGTGACGGCGGCGCTCCGGCTTGCGCGGGCGCACACCGGCCGCCCGCTGATTTTGCGCTTTGAAGGCCACTATCATGGTTGGGCCGACGAGGGCTTGGTCGGTTTTGCCAATCCGGTGGACAAGTGGGGCGATGACGAGCATCCCGCGCAACTGCACCCGAGTAAGGGCGTGATCCCTGAAGTGCTGGAAAAATTCGTGGTGGCGCGCTGGAATGACGCGGCGCATCTCCGCCGGCGCGTTGATGAGTTCCGCGGGCAGATTGCTGCCATCATTTTTGAGCCGGCACTCTGCAACACCTGCTGCATCGAGCCGGTGCCGGGTCTGCTGGCGACCATCCGCGAACTCTGCGATCGTGACGGGATGTTGATGATCTCCGATGAGACCATCACCGGTTTTCGTTTCGGGGCGGGTTGTGCGCAGGGTTACTATGGTTACCGACCCGATCTGACCGTGTTGGGTAAAGCGGTCGGTGGCGGGCTGCCGTTTGCGGCCCTCGCCGGCACCAAGGCCGCGATGGCGAAGATTCTTTCCGGTGAGGTCGTGCATGCAGGGACGTTGAATGGCAATCCGCTCTGTCTCGCCGCGAGCAAGTGGTGCCTTGATCAAGTGTTGGCGCTCGGGGCGGCGCATCCGGTCGGCATTCAGGCACTCGGGCAAAAGCTGATGACCGGTCTGGCCGGTCTCGCCGCCCAGCATGGGGTGCCGTTGCATCCCCAGGGTCCGGGACTGATTTTCCACACAGTGATGTTGAAGCCCGGGGCCGCGTCTGGCCCGATCCTCGACTACCGCGATTATGCGCGGCGGCACGATGCGCCGCGCTGGACCCACCTGCGCCGTTGTCTCTTGGAAGAAGGGGTGAGTGCCATCGAGCGCGGGCTGTGGTCGATCAGTCTCGTGCACACGGCGGCCGATATTGACGAGGCCCTGCAGCGTGCCGCAGCCGCCTTCAAACGCCACGCGCAGACGTGGACTCCAGCCGCCTGATACCAGCCATGGCACACCGTGTTTTACTGGCCGGGCTCTTTCACGAGACGCACACTTTCATTGATGGTCGCACGACGTTGGCTGACTTCACGGTCGCGCGCGGCGCGGAGATATTGGGCAAGGCGGGTGACGGCTCGCCCACCGCCGGGTTTCTCGAAGTGGCGCAGGCCGCTGGCTGGGAGGTGGTGCCCACGATTGATTTGCGCTGCACGCCTAGCGCGATGGTCGAGGATGCGGTGCCAGCACGGTTCTGGACGGAGTTTGCAGCCGCGGCCCAAAACGAAATTACCCGGGGGCTGGATGCGGTTTTTCTGATTTTGCACGGTGCCATGGCGGCGGTGAGCGAGCCGGATGTGGAAGGCGCGCTGTTGGCGCGGCTGCGCCAACTGCCGGGCTTCGCGACGTTGCCGGTTTTTGCGGTGCTCGACCTGCACGCCAATGTGACGGAGCAGATGGCAAGGCATGCCAATGCCCTGAGCGCCTACTGGGAGAACCCGCACACAGACGCCCATGAAACAGCCGTGCGGGCGATGCAATTGCTGCGGCGCGGCCTTGAAACCGGCTCGGTTCCGCAGACCCACTGGCGGCGTGCTCCCATCATCTGGGCTCCCCCTGGCACCGGCACGGCGCAGGATCCGATGCGTGGCCTGAACGCTATGGCCCGCGCGTTGGAAGCTTCCGATGCCTGGGTGTGGGAGATGAGCGTCACGCCGGGATTTTCCTTCGCCGATACGCCAGAGACCGGCTTGTCCTTCAGTCTGGTGACCACGGCACCGGCGACGGAAGCGCAGCAAATGCTCACCCAATTCTGTCGCGAGGCCTGGCGGTGGCGCGAAGAAGGCGTCGTGACTTATCCCGGCGTGGAGGCGGTGTTGAAAGAAATCCTGCCGGTGTCAGCGGGCCCCGTGCTGCTCGTCGAACCCGCCGACAACATCGGCGGCGGAGCGCCGGGAGACGGCACCGGCATTTTGCGCGGCTTACTCAAGTTCGATGTGCCAGCCTCCGCTGTGATCATCAATGATCCCGTCAATGTGACCGCGGCCGTGGCGGCCGGGATCGGCGCCAAACTTACGTTGGCGATTGGTGGGCGGGGGTCGGCGCTCGATGCCGGTCCGGTCGAGCTTCTGGTCGAGGTCATTTCGCACAGTGACGGACATTTTGAATTGGAGGACATCCACAGCCATCTCGCCTCGATGCGGGGCCGGCATATCTCGATGGGGCCTTGCGCGGTCGTGCGGCATCGCGGCATCACCATTTTGCTGACGAGTGATAAAACCCCGCCTTTCGACCTCGGGCAGTGGCGCAGCCAGGGCATCGAACCGCGGCAACTTCAGGTCATCGGCGTGAAAGCCGCTGTGGCGCATCGTCGCGCCTATGATCCGATCATGGCCGCCTCATATTTTGTCGAGACGCCCGGCCCCTGCTCAAGTCAGGTGAATGCCTTCACCTTTCACAATCTGCGCCGACCGGTGTGGCCGCTGGATCCGGCCTTGGATTGTCCGGATGGCCGGATGTGACCGCTGCGGAAATTTGATCAACGCGACGGATATCACCGGCGGTTTTGATTGGGTGCCAAGGAATTTGGAGGGCCCGCGCCTGATTGGGGAATGTTAAAACTCATGGTAGTCGATCTGGCCGGATGGACGGACAGATCGGCCGACGGCGGTGAGCAGGCCTGAGCATGCAGGAAAAGAAGCGATGCTGCGCCTGGCGGATAAATGATGCTGCAGGGGCGAGGCTACTGCAGCTGGGTCCCGGAAACAGCCTTCACTGCTAAGTCATTCCCAGGGTCGCACCCGCACTGGACCGGCTCGGGTCGAGCCTCACGGCAGATGGAAGACCGGCTTCAATACCACGGCTTCGGGCGTGCCGTCCGGTAGATAGGCCATCAATGCTCGCATGTGGGACCACCAACGCCGACAGACCTCGGTCTGCGCGATGGCTGCCCAGCGTTCCTCGCTCTCAATTTCGACGTAGGCGAATAATTGCCGGGAAGCAGGCAGTAGGAAAATGTTATAATTATGCGCACCATGCGCCTTCAGGGTATGCTCAAGCTCCGGCCAGATCGGGGTGTGGCGACGTTCGTATTCGTCCTCACAGCCTGGCAGCACGGACATGACAAAGGCTTTGCGAATCATGAGATAGAATTCCTCGGGATAGGTTTTGGATACAGGTTGAGTTTTGGGTAGAGGGGCATGCTTTGTAGGCCGATGGGGGCAGACCACGATTGGAGGGCCCAAGGCTAATGATGGTAGATTCAAGGATCAATTAGAAGATTGATTCTCTATAATGAGATCATGGGAGCATTGGGCTGGAGACTTCCATCCGAGGATTTTTCTGGGACGTTCGTTGAGCATGTCCTGGATGGCGCGCAGTTTTTGATACGAGACGGTGGACAGATCCATGCCCTTGGGCAGGTAGTGACGGATGCGGTCGTTCTGGCTTTCGCAGGTGGGGCGCTCCCGGGGGCTGTGGGCGTGGCAGAAGAAGACCTTGAGGTTGGCGGCGAGCTGGGCGTGTTCGGCCATTTCCTTGCCTTGGTCGTAGGTCAGCGAGAGGCGCAACTGCGCGGGGAGGTTGGCGAGTTTGCGTTCGAAGGCTTCGCGCACGCTGGTGGCGTCCTTGTTGGGCAAGTGGCACAGCAGCGTAAAGCGGGTCGTGCGTTCGACGAGGACGCCGACGGCGGAGGCATTGCCGGCGCCTATGATCAAGTCGCCTTCAAAATGGCCGGGCGTGGCGCGAGTCTGGACCTCGAGCGGCCGATGATCGAGCAGCACCATGTCCTTGAGTTTGCCCTGCGCCGCGAGCGTCCCCCGGGGGTGCGGCTTGCGTTTGGAGTGGTGGCGACGCAGGCGGCCGATCAGCTCCCGCTTGAGTTCCCCGCGGGCGACGACGTAAACGTAACGGTAGATCGATCCGTGCGAGGTATGCATGGCCGGCTCGTGAGGGTGCCTCCGACGCATCCGCCGGGCAAACTCTTCGGGCGACCAACCGCGGCGCATCTCCGCGACCAAGGCGGCGTGCAACGGCGGGTGGGCGGTGATCGCGCCGACCCGCGCGGCCTTCCGCGGCCCGCTGGGCGGGCAACGCCCGGTGATGCGCGCGGCCGCCGTTCATGACGACCTCGCCGACTCAGCGTGCCTTCGGAGCGACCCAGCCTGGACGCGATGGTGTTTTGGGCGACACCCCGGCGCGTTTGTCCTTCCCCATGTCTTTATTCGTTCGATCCGCTTCGTCCTTGCCCTTAATATACGTCAGAGAGCGCATTCGAACTCATCCTTGCGCACACTAGGTGATTAACCGTGGGAATTACTGGTGGGCCTTGCTTGCAAGTTCCGGAGCGGGGGAGTCGCGCTTGCAGGCACTGTTCGAGGGGGCGGCTCGTTGGGAGGAAACCGGAGTGGAAATCGGCGTTGGTCGAACAACTCCGGCAGGAGGTGCGCGCTCGATTGCCTGGCTCGCGCAACGCCTGAACTTGGGCAAACCGAATTCGTTGAGAGGGTGTTTGCATCGTCGTGAACCGAACCAACAAAAAACGGCCTTCCCGTTTTCCCGACCCCCATTTTCCGACTCGTCGGTTGGGTTGAACTTAAGGGAACTCCTAAATTTTACAACTAATTGCTGGACAACGTGATAAAATGTGCGTATCTTGTATCTCGATGAGCAT
>JBDNGL010000191.1:0-8952 GCA_041689285.1 Opitutaceae bacterium | reverse complement strand
TTGATGAAGCCGTCAGCCGCATCTGTTTTCCCCAGAGCGGCTCACGTCCGCTGGCAACTCAATAAGGAGCGACAGCTTTCCCCTTGCCGCCGTCGCGGAGGGTGGGGTTAGCTCAGCGCATGCTGATTGATCCCCGTTTCACCCAACTAGCCGCCGGGCTCACCGGTTTTTCCACGGCACTGAAAAAAGGCGAGCATGTGCTCATCGACGCCTTTGACATCCCCGACGCGATGGTCGTTGCCCTCGTGCGAGCCGTGCGGGACCGTGCGGCGTATCCCCACGTGCAAATCCACCGGGCGCGCATCACCCGGGAGCTGATCTTCGGAGCCGAAGAGGCCCAATACGCTCACCATGCCGCGGTCGAACTCGCCCGCATGCAGAAGATTGACGCCTACATCGCCCTGCGTGGATCGGACAACATTTTCGAGGCTTCCGACGTTCCTTCGAACCGGGTGCAGCTCGTGTCCCGGCTGATGAAGGCGGTGCAAGACCATCGCGTGGGTCGCACCAAGTGGGTCGTGTTGCGCTGGCCGACGTCGGCCATGGCCCAGCAGGCCGGGATGAGCACCGAAGCCTTTGAAGATTTCTATTTCCGCGTCTGCACGTTGGACTACTCCCGGTTGATCCCGGGCATGAAGGCACTGGGTGACCTCATGAACCGGACCGACCGGGTCCATATCAAAGGACCCGGCACCGATCTAAAATTCTCAATCAAGGGTATTGGTTCACAACCTTGCGGCGGATTACGCAATATTCCGGATGGCGAAGTTTTCTCGTGTCCGGTGCGTGATTCGGTCGAGGGTATCATCCAATATAATGCTCCCACCGTTTACCTTGGCACCTCCTTCGATCGCATCCGCCTAGTCTTCAAGCAAGGTAAGGTGGTCGAGGCGACTTCGAGCAACACCAAGCGATTAAACGAAATTTTGGATAGTGATGTCGGCGCCCGTTATATCGGCGAATTCGCCATCGGCTTCAATCCGCACATCCTCGAACCCATGCGCGATATTCTTTTCGATGAAAAGATTGCTGGGTCATTCCATTTCACCCCCGGTCAGGCCTACGAGACGGTCGGTAACGGTAACAAGTCGCAGGTGCATTGGGACATGGTCTGCATCCAACGTCTTGAATACGGGGGCGGAGAAATCTGGTTCGACGGCAAACTCATCCGCAAGGACGGTCTCTTCGTGCCCAAGTCGTTGCACAAGCTCAACCCAGACTACCTGCTAGGCAAGTCGCGCGGCTGATGCGTCATTTTATCCAGGCGCTGCCCAAGACTGAGACGCATCTGCATGTCGAGGGGGCGTTGCCCTATGAACTTTTGCACGCTTGGCGGCCGGCGCAATATCCGGCGGATCCGCCGTTCCGACGGCGTAGTTATCGCTACACGAGCTTTCCGGACTTCGAACGCATTTTGCTCGATGCAGCCCTGCCATGGTTCACCACAGCGGAGCGTTACTATGAAGCGTGCAAGGTGATGTTTGCCGGGCATGTCGCCCAGAATGTGCGCTACGTGGAGACAAGCTTCCATCTACCGGTCACCCAGTTCATCAAGGTGCCGGGCCCCGAGATTATCGCCGCGATCAAGTCGGCTGCACCCGCCGGACTAGAAGTGCGCGTGTTTACCGGGATGTTCAGAAGCGATATCAGCGGTTCCCTGCGCTCGACCATCGACCAGCTGCACAAATGGTCGGATTTGGCAGGCGTAGATCTGCATGGCTACGAGCAAATGCCTACCGAGCCCGGCACGGCGAAAATATGGGCACGGCTGCGTGCGGCGGGTAAAGTTACCAAGTGCCATGCGGGGGAATTTGCCGGCCCGGAGCGGGTGCGCGAAGCGATCGAACTACTGGGTGTGACCCGCATCCAGCACGGGGTGCGCGCCATTGAGGACCCGACGGTGGTGCGATTGGCAGTCGAGCGAGGGGTGACGTTTGATGTCTGCCCGCTGAGCAATGTCGGCTTGCAAGTCGTGCCATCGCTGGCGGCGCACCCCATCCGTCAACTCATGCAGGCAGGCGTGCGCTGCACCGTGAGCACTGACGATCCGCTCTGTTTTGCCAACACCCTGACCGAGGAATACACCGCCCTCGCGAACGAGCTGCAATTCACCCGGACCGAACTCGTGCAAGTCGCTCGCAACGGTTGGGCCGTCGCCGATGTGTCGCCATCGATCCGGCAGAGCATGCTCACGGAGATTGACCGTCTGCCGGTAGCCTGAGTGCATACCCGCAATGGCGCAGCACTCATATCTCGTCGCTCCCGGAGTTCAGGCCGTGCGCGCCGACAAGGCACTGGCTTTCGCCTTCCCCGAGCACAGCCGGGTCGCTTTGCAACGGGCATTTGATGCCGGACTAGTTGCCCTGCGCGGCCGGGTCATCAAACGCGGCCAGACAGTTAAAGGCGGCGATGAAATACTTTTTGACCTACCGGAAGTGAAACCGGCTGAAATCAAGGCGGTAAAGATCCCGCTCGAAGTACTGTTTGAAGACCAGCACCTGCTCGCGGTCAACAAGGCTCCTGGCATGATTGTGCACCCTGGGGCGGGCACCGGTGAAGACACGCTGGTGCATGCGCTCCTCGCACATTGTGCGGGCGGTCTCAGCGGCATCGGCGGCGTGGAGCGCCCGGGTATAGTGCACCGACTCGACCGCGAAACTTCGGGCATCATTCTCGTGGCCAAGAGCGACCAAGCGCACCGGGGACTCGCCAAGCAATTCGCCGAGCGTTCACTACAAAAAGAATATCTCGCTCTGGTCGGCGGTGCGCCGGGTTTGGTGAGCGGCTCGATCCTCAAGCCGATCGGCCGCAACAAGCATCATCGGCACAAGATGGCCGTGATTGAACCCGAGGAGGGTGGTCGCGATGCGCATACCGACTGGGAAGTGGTGGAGAAATTTGGCGAAATCGCCACCTTGATGCGGTGTTTCATCCACACCGGACGCACTCATCAGATTCGCGTTCATTTGAAGTCACTGGGCCATATTCTGCTGGGGGACTCTATCTATGGCTGGAAGGCTGACACCCGATTGAAGCTGCAGCCGCCGCGGGTGATGCTCCACGCTGAGCACTTGATCTTCACGCATCCGGTTACAAGCAAGACCCTGGATTTGCGCGCCCCATTGCCGGTAGATTTTACGGCGATGATCAAGACCCTCCGCACGGCGGTGAAGACAAAGTCAAAACAGGCCCGGCGGCCTCCGGCACCGCCGCCCACACCGCACATATATGAAAACTGAAACGACCTTAACGGCGTTACGCAAAGCGGATGCCGGTCTGATGCTGGAATGGGCGCGACTACTGGCGCCGCACTACGGCCTCTCAGGCGCGATGGAGCTGGACCTGCGCGACTGGCCGGAAGCAACGGGACCGTCCTACTATAACCAGTTTGCGCATTATCCGTTTCTGCTTATTTCTGAAGGCGTTTTACCCGGCGCGTCGGCCTTAGAACAGGCACAGTTTCGCGCAATCGCGCTGCAGAACCTAGAATATACGCTCGCTCTGACTGATACGGAGTTTCACACGCCGCATTATTCGCGCGGTCGCGACTGGGGTCGGCATGTTGGCGAATGGCTCTGCTACTATCAGTTGTGTTCACTTGAGCTGCTGGAACGCTGGGATATCGGCCCAGTAATTTTACGGCGCAGGCTGCGTGAGGTCGTGACAAGAGCGACCGAGCATCTTTACCGCCAGTTTTTGAAGAAATACGCAACTACGCCGAAGGAATTCGTGGGTAACCATGACACTTGGCATGCGCTATTGTTTTACCGAGCAGGGCGTCATCTCGGGCGCGAGGACTGGATCGGATATGCACGGGATTTCATGCAGCGGTGCGTGCTACCGTTTCAACATACAGACGGTTACTGGCCTGAGGCTGGCGGCATTGTGGTGGGTTACTCGTTGGTCACGGCGCTAGCCGTCTCGGCCTACGCTGATTTATCAGGTGATGAAACCGCGCAGGCCGCCGTGGCGCGAGTGCTGGCCTTTGCGGAAGCATTCGCACTGCCTGATGGCACCAGCGCGGTCGTAGTAGATATCCGTGTGCGCTATCACACGCAACCATTGAGCTGGCTGCCAGCCGGATTCATTCGTCTAAAGGAAGGGCGACGGATGGCAGCTGCCATCATCGAGCCATTGCGGCGGCACCAGCAGGCGCACGGGGTGCATGACAACAATGCGCAGGCGTTTGCCTTCCATGCGTGTTTTGCAGAGGCCCTGTTTTCTGGTTCGGACCCAGTGGAAAGCTTCCACCGCCCACCGCCGGCCACCCTGCCGGTCGTGCGACTGGAGCGCAACGGCTGGGTCGGATTCCTCGGCTGGCAACTGGTGTCGGAATCGGCCGCAAACCGCTTTGTGCTCGATAGCCAGAACTTCGTTGAGCTCTGGCACGCTGAGGCCGGCTACTTGGCCGGCACTGGCAACAGCAAACTAATGCCACGATTCTCAACTGTGCGCCGCACCAACCACGGGCGATCCTATGTGCCGACATGGGCGAAAGGTGAGCTACGCGGTCCGCATCAGGCGGTGGCCTGCTACGGCTACGATAAGGATGAGATCGAGGTCCGCCTAGCGATGACAGCACAGGGATGCGAAATCGGCGCCCGAGTTCTGCGGAATGAATCAGGGGCCAGCTATGAATTCGCGCTACTACTCGCGCTGAAACCCAGCGATCGAGTGCACACAGATATAGGTGAGCATGTGGTCGATCCGCGACAATTACTGCAAGTATCCGCACCCTTCACTTGGCGCGGATTGCGATGGGAATTGCCTGACGGGGCAGCGTTGGAGTATCCTCTGGTGCCACACAATTCTTACACTCAAGATGGGCTGCCTGCACGGGAAGACTTCGTCGGTCGTATCTGTTTTATACTTGGGTCGGAGGATCGGCAGATCGTGATCCGTTAGAGCCTCACGCCAGCCCGAGTAATTCTGCGGCAAGGCCATAGCGCAAATTATAGAATGAGTGTCTAAAGGCGGTGACTCGGGCGGCTCCGGCCACTGCCGCCAAGGTGGCCAAGGCCGCAGGAAAAACATCTGCGCGGTTCGGTGACAGGCCGGGGATTTTACGCCGGGCAGCCAACGGCTGGCTACCCACCGAGTCCAATAAATCACCCAGCTGACGGAGCGTGACAATGGGTGAGGTTGCCTCAAGGGCTTTGCCGTCGCGCGCGGCGCGAAGGGCGCGGACGGCGACTACAGTCCCGCCGGTGGCCACAGCCATTGGAAAGGGCAGATCGAACCGAAAATCGGCCTCAGCTAATGCCGTTTGGACATGGCGGGTAAGCGCGATCCTGACATCGGCGGGAAATGGCTCGGCTGGCGCACGAACGAATTTTTCGGTGAGCCGCACACAACCCAGCGGCAGACTGATCGCCTGCGCAATGCGACGACCATGAAAAGTCAGGCACTCGAGGCTACCGCCCCCAAGATCGAACAAATAAAAATCCTGTAGATCCGCGAGAGCGGGATCACCAGTAAGACCGCGACCAACGGCATTGGCCTCCTCATCGCCCGAAAGGATACGCAGATCAAAGCCCGTGGCCTGACTTACTCGCACACGGAATTCCGCACCGTTGCTGGCATCACGCACGGCGCTGGTGGCGACGAGCAAGGCACGTTCGGGAGCATACGGGGCGGATGCCGCAAGGAGCTCTTTGATCGCCGCGAGGCCACGGGCCATACCCACCTCGCTGAGTTGAGGCACATCGGCACTGATGCCAGTGCTGATGCGGGCATCAATAGCCTGCTCCCAGACCCCGACAGGGTGCCCACCTGCAGTGCCCTCCGCCACCAGTATTTTGATGGAATTGCTTCCGATATCGAGGACGGCAACACGCGGCATAGTTGACTGTGTGTTGGGTCGTGGCCTGAGAGACAATCCCAGAGATGGTCGCACCGGTCCGCCGGTATTTGGCATCGGTCCCTTACGCGGTGCTTGCCGTCTTTGATTTTATCGAGACATTTTACACCCTCGTTACCAACATCCACAGCCCTTGAACACCTCTTCACACTACGACGTCGCTATCATCGGGGCTGGTATGGCAGGACTTGCGGCCGGGATCCGTTTGGCACATTTCGGTAAGAAGGTGTGTATCTTTGAACGGCACAATGCCGTTGGTGGATTAAACAGTTTTTACAGTCTCAATGGACGGAAATACGACGTGGGGCTGCACGCGATGACCAACTATGTGCGTCCCGGCATTAAAGGCACGCCGTTGACGAAACTGCTACGCCAACTACGCATCGACCGGGAGGAATTTGCTTTGAGCGAGCAGAAACAAAGCCGGATCGCCTTTGGCTCCCAGGGTGAAATGAGCCTCCGTTTCACTAACGACTTTACGGTATTCGAGGCTGAGATTGCCCAGAAGTTCCCCAGCCATATCGACGGTTTTCGCACTTTGGTTCAGCTTATTCGCACCTACG
Organism: Opitutaceae bacterium; assembly: GCA_041689285.1. Taxonomy (GTDB): domain Bacteria; phylum Verrucomicrobiota; class Verrucomicrobiia; order Opitutales; family Opitutaceae; genus UBA2377. Next base: position 2,529 of record JBDNGL010000191.1, on the reverse strand, counting down.
ATGATGTGTCGTTGGGCACGAAGCCAGAGTCGGCCCGCGCGATCGTGCGGAGGCATATCACGAACCCGTTATTGGAGGACATGCTATTCTGTCCGGTAATGTATTACGGGAGCGCGCAAGAGCGGGACATGGATTTCGGTCAGTTTGTCATCATGTTTAAAGCACTCTTGCTGGAAGGTTTCGCCCGTCCACTAGACGGTGTGCGGGTCATCCTCCGAGTCTTGCAGGATAAATACCGTCAAGCCGGAGGCGAACGCCGGATGAAATGCGGGGTTAATAAAATCATCTTCCAAGAACAATCCGTTGATCGTTTGATTCTGGACACGGGCGAGGAAATCACCGTGAACCACGTGCTCTCGTCCATCGGAGCGCCCGAGACTTTCGCCCTTTGCACCTTGGGCGGACTGAGCGGGCCTACGGAATCAACCAAGCAACTGAAACTGCGACACACTCCCGGACGACACTCATTTGTCGAAACCATCACCGTGCTGGACCTTCAGCCAGCGACTCTTGGATGGGGGGACGACACCATTGTGTTTTTCAATGATGCGCACGAGTTCGAATATGCGTGCCCAAATACTCAGGTAGATGTGCGCAGCGGCGTCATCTGCATTCCGAATAATTTCGATTACGGGGAAGGCCGGACACTCTCCGAGGGAATTTTCCGTGTCACCTGTCTTGCGAACCCCGCCCACTGGTTTGGCCTGCCGGACGCAGTCTATCTTGCCGACAAGGCGCGGTGGTTTGATGCTGTGCAGCGTAGCGCAAGACGCTTTCTGCCGAGCATCACGGATGAGGCGTTGGCCAGTGCTGTCGTGGCAACCGATATGTTCACGCCTAGGACCATCACGAAATTTACCGGCCACTTGAACGGGGCGATCTACGGCGCGCCCGACAAACTCCGTGATGGTCGCACCCCGTTACAGAATCTATATATTTGTGGCACGGATCAGGGCTTTCTGGGGATTGTAGGGGCGATGCTCAGCGGTATCTCTATGGCAAATTACCACGTGCTGACAAAATGAGCCTGCGCCCGGCAGGCTTGCATATCTGCGGCATCGTCGTGCTGCTGGGGCCATGACTTTGGATTTCCCGCAAGTATGAAACCGCATGTAAAACTCGCCGAAGCACTTTCGCCTGACGGTAAACGGCTCACCCTCCATGCCCATGACGGTCACTTCAGCCTGCGCGTTGACAGCAAGGAATTAATGCATTCGGCCGCGACCGCATCGGAGCTGCAACTGGGGCAACTTGCCGCTTCGAGGATATCCGGTGCCGGGGAGTCGCACGTGCTCATCGGTGGTCTGGGCTTGGGATTTACACTTCGAAGCGTGCTGGCGGTGGCATCCCCACACACGAAGGTATGCGTGGCAGAGCTGATCCCGGAAATCATCACATGGAATCGCACCCATCTCATCGGCTTGAACGGTGCTTTGCTGGACGATCCAAGGGTCACAATGCTCACGGAAAACATCTGTTCAGTGCTCGGCCGTAGCCAACCAGTTTACGACGCCATTCTCCTTGATATCGATAACGGGCCGACTGCCATGGTGCAGGCGGGCAATGCCCGACTCTACGATAAGCGAGGTATCCAGCGGATCGCTGCCGCACTCAAACCCGGTGGGAGGGCGGCCATCTGGTCGGCCCGCCCTGATGAAGCCTTTACTTACCGGCTTAAACAGGCCGGATTCACGGTCGAGGTGGTCGCGGCTAAGCTCTATGCTACGGCCAAACATAATTCTTACACCATCTATGTTGCCGATAAAGCAGGCGCAAACATCACGGCGAGCAAATGCAACGATGAGGACAAACGCGCGCCTATTGAGTGAAGCTATCGCCCGGCAACCACGGCATTTCGCACAAAACCCCTTGCGCTCGGCATACGCCCGGTTTCACTCGACCATTCCATGGCTTACGACTGGCTAAAAGGGGCGGCGGATGAGTATGACGTTATCGTCATTGGCAGCGGTTTGGGCGGGTTGACCGGCGCCAATTACCTCGCGAAGGCGGGCCACAAGGTGCTGCTGTTGGAACACCATTACCAGTTCGGCGGGCTGGCTACTTGGTTCACCCGGAAAGGTGGGCATATTTTCGATATCTCTCTGCATGGGTTTCCCAGCGGCATGATCAAAAGCTGTCGTAAATACTGGACGAAGGAAATCGCCGACTCGATCGTCCAGCTTAAGGATATCCGCTTCGTGAATCCCCAGATGGACGTATGGACTACTTTTACGCGCGAAGACTACACAAGGGTGCTGGTCGAGCAATTCAGGCTAGCACCGGCCGTAGTGGAAAAATTCTACGCGCACCTGCGGGCAATGAATTTCTACGATAATAACCCTGAAACTACCGGTGAGATGTTTGAGCGCTTCTTTCCGGGACGCCCTGACGTTCACCGGTTGTTGATGGAGCCCATCACCTACGCTAACGGCTCCACACCTGAGGACCCGGCGATAACTTATGGTATCGTATTTTCTAATTTCATGGGCGCAGGTGTGTTCACTTTCCAAGGTGGTTCCGATTTGCTGA
>JBDNGL010000190.1:0-4381 GCA_041689285.1 Opitutaceae bacterium | reverse complement strand
TCGGCCCGAGCCCGGCGAGCGCAGCCGGTCTCCGGGTCGGCGACACGGTGCGCAAGATCGACGGCATTGCCGTCAAGGACTGGATGCAGCTCCTGCAGACCCTCGTGACGGGCTCTGGCCGCACCGCCACCGGCCAGCCCATGGCCATGTTCACCATCGAACGCGAGGGGAGCCTGATCGACCTACCGCTTTATCCCTTGCTTTCTGGTGACGAAAATTTCCGCCGCATCGGCATCGCGGCCAACTACACCATCCAAGTCCACGCGATCACGGCTAACACTCCGGGCGCGGTCGCCGGTTTTCTGCCCGGCGATGTATTGGTCAGCCTCAACGGGAACTCCATCTACGGCATCGACACCTACCGCGACAGCCTCGCGGCCGCCGGGGCCGAACCGATCCTCATCCGCGTGAAGCGCGGAACCGGGAAAATTGATCTCACCGTTCCCGCGCGCACCGACCTCACCGATCCCACACTCGGGCTGACCTTCATCCGCGGTTTCTCACTGGTGTATCCCTCACCGCTCACGCAGGTCAACGACCACGTGGTGATGACCTTCCGCACCTTGGGCAGCCTGATCAACCCGCAGTCCGATATCGGGCTCTCCAAGCTCGCTGGACCCGTCGGCATCGTCCGGATCTTTCATAGCGCGGCCGAGGCCGGCTTTCGCGCCGTCCTCATGTTCACCATCCTCGTAAACATCAACCTCGCCATCTTCAACCTGCTCCCGATCCCGGTGCTCGACGGTGGCCAGATGCTTTTCGCCACCATCGCCCGGCTGCGCGGTCGCGCGCTCCCCACCAATTTCATCATGGCCGCCCAGAGCACCTTCATCCTGCTACTTTTCTCCATGATCATTTACGTGAGCTTCTTCGATGTGCGCCGCGTCGTGCGCGATGTGCAGGCCAACCGGGCCGAGCCCGCCGCCCCGGCGGCACCGGCAACCCCGGAGCCCGACCCGTCCAAGTAAATGGGCGCGACCCGGCGGTAAGCCAAAATCCGCAATCCGCAATTTTCCGATGCCCTACTGCGCCTCCCGCTACCATACCGTCCGCCGCCGCACCGTTGAGGTGAAGGTCGGCGGCGTCGGCGTCGGTGGTGACAATCCCCTCCGGGTGCAGTCGATGACGACCAGCGACACGCAGGACGTCGCCGCCACCGTGAAGCAGTCCATCGCCCTCGCCGAGGCCGGTTGCGAAATTGTCCGCGTCACGGCCCCCAACGTCGCCGCTGCCAAATGCCTCAAGGACATCCGCGCCCAATTCAGCTCGGCCGGTTACGGCCACATTCCCCTCGTCGCCGACATTCACTTCCTGCCCTCCGCCGCGATGGAGGCCGTCGAGCATGTCGATAAGGTGCGCGTAAACCCCGGCAATTACGCGGACAAGAAGAAATTCGCCGTCAAGGAATACTCCGATGCCGACTACGAGCGCGAGCTGCAGCGCCTGCACGAGGCCTTTTCGCCCCTCGTCCTGCGCGCCAAGATCCTCGGCCGCTCCCTGCGCATCGGCACCAACCACGGGTCACTTTCCGACCGCATCATGAACCGCTACGGCGACACCCCGCTCGGCATGGTCGAGAGCGCACTGGAATTTCTCCGCATCGCGGAATCGCACGGCTTCAAGCAATTGATTCTGTCGATGAAGGCCTCTAATCCGAAGGTCATGATCCAGGCCTACCGCTTGCTGGTGCAACGCATGGCGCAGGCGGACATGCACTACCCGCTCCACCTCGGCGTAACGGAGGCCGGCGACGGCGAGGATGGGCGTATCAAGAGCGCCATCGGTATCGGCTCACTACTACTCGACGGTCTCGGCGACACCATCCGCGTCTCTCTCACTGAGGATTCGGTTTACGAAATTCCCGTGGCCCAAACCATCGCGAACAAAGTGATGTCGCTATGGAAAAGTAGCAGCCTGCTTGCAGGCGATTCTGATGCCACCTTGCGTGCAAGCACACTCCTACGGGAGACCGACTCCATCGATCCCTATCAGTTCACCAAGCGCGAGATCACCACGCTGCACCTCGGTGAAAATCTCACGGTCGGTCCCGAACAACCACCGCGCGTCATCACGCGCGTGCCCTTGGACGAGCTTAGTAACCCGCAGTCCAAACTCCGCGATCCCCAAATCACCAAGGCCACCCCGGCCGAAGGACTCCTGATCGCCATCAATGCCGTCACCGAGCTGGCGCAGGTGCGGGCCGCCACCCCGGCCTGCCTCGTGCTCGAGCTCGCTCCGGTCATCACCGTCCGTGAGCTCGCGACCCACACCGCCACCTTGCCGCCGGGCACGATCCTACTGCGTGGCTTTGGTGCCAATGAGGCGGCCGCACTCGCAGTCTTTGCCGCTTTTGCCCGGGAGCATCAGTTCATCGTCGCGGCGGAGATCGCCCCCGCAGATTTCCCCCTCTTGGCCGAGACCTTGCGCGCGCTTGGCGACCACGGATTCATCTTCACCCTCTCCGCCTTGGCCGGCAGTGCCGGTCATGCCCTCGGCGCCTACCGCCAGTTGACCGAGTCACTCCGCGGCCTGGGCTCACGGGCACCGCTGTGGATTCGCAATACCGCTGCCACTGCTGTGCGCAGCTCGCCCGATTTTCTTTCCAAATTGCTCGAAGCCTCCTTCCTCACCGGCGGCCTGCTGTGTGATGGGCTGGGCGACTTCATCTCCATCGAAACCGAGGCAGACCCTGTTCGCGCCACTAAGCTTGCTTACAACGTCCTGCAGGGCGCTGGTGCGCGCAGCTCCAAGACCGAGTTCGTCGCCTGCCCGTCATGCGGCCGCACGCTCTTCGATCTGCAAACCACCACCCAACGCATCCGGGAAAAAACCGGCCACCTCAAGGGCGTGAAACTCGCCATCATGGGCTGCATCGTGAACGGCCCCGGCGAAATGGCCGACGCCGACTTCGGCTATGTCGGGGGCGCGCCGGGTAAGATCAACCTCTACGTCGGCAAAAATTGCGTCCAATATAACCTCCCGCAGGCTGAGGCCGACGCCCGCTTGATTGCGCTGATCAAAGAGCATGGCAAGTGGGTTGAGCCTGATTGAGCAGTCGGGTAATCCCCGATAAGTCCATCCACCCACAGTGCCCGGCGTATCCAAAATTTCACGCCGTTACCTCATTGTCACCTAGTCGATACCTATGTAAATCGGCCGGGTCGGCTGTGCTAATTGTGACACTACAAAGCCCGATGCGCCGAACTCAGCCTGCCGCCAAAAGGTGGCAATCAAAAAATCAAAAAGTTATGCTCAGATCGGGTGTGAACAACTTGTCAGAAAGTTCGCCTTGAAATGATTTTTAGGTTCACAGTTACTGCACTCTCCACCAGACCTTTCTCCCTGTTGGTTGTTCTTTCCCACGTCATTTTCGAAGCCTGCTCACGTCTGGATGCAAATCCTCATCGTTATCATTGGCCATCAATACCTTACATATTCCTTTTAATTTCACCGATTCCCTTGATGGTCCGACCCAAATTTCTTTGCTGCCAATAAGCGTGAAAACAGTGCCCGTCTGATGTGGAGAGAGCCCAACCGGCGCCCGTTGTGAATAAAAACGCTTTTTTGTCAGCCCATGCCCACTTTGTCTTTATCCCCCAGCCTTTGGGAAACCGTTAAATGCGACTTCAAGTCGCTGTTCCCGGAGGAAGTCTTCCAGATGTGGTTCGAGCCTCTCGTGTGCCTCGATACCACGGAAGACAGCATCACGCTGGGCGTGCCTAATGACTTTGCCGCCATCTGGATCCATGACAACTATCTAGATCTCATCACCCAGCGCCTGCGCCTCAACGCCGGCCGGATGGTGAATGTTACGCTCAAGAAAACCGATGTGGCCACGGCCAACCCTGCGTATTACAGCCACTCGCACCCGGTCACCGAGACCGGTGGCACTAAGGGCCGCCCGGCCGTCAAACGCGCCCCGCGTTACGATGATCGTGGCACCGTCGCCGGTTCGCTCAACGCCCGCAACACGTTCGACACCTATGTCGTGGGCTCGAACAATCAGATGGCGCACGCGGCTGCCCTCGCCGTTGCGCAAGCCCCGGCTCAAGCGTATAATCCCCTCTTTCTCTACGGCGAAACCGGTCTCGGTAAAACGCACCTGATGCACGCCATCGGCCACGCCATCATCCGGCATAACCCGGAAGCCCGCGTCGCCTACCTCTCCACCGAGAAGTTCACCAACGAATTCATCCAAGCCCTGCAGGAGAACAGTCTGACCAAGTTCCGCCAACGCTACCGGCACGTGGACGTGCTGCTGATCGACGACGTCCAGTTCCTCGCCGGTAAGGAACGCATCCAAGAGGAGTTCTTCCACACGTTCAACGACCTCTTCGAATCCGGCAAACAGATCGTCCTCTCCAGCGACCGGCGCGCTAGC
>JBDNGL010000189.1:0-30240 GCA_041689285.1 Opitutaceae bacterium | reverse complement strand
TAGGGCCATGCCCGATGCCGGAAACCATCCATCGGCAAGTGCCGGCGAGCGCCCCTAGGCGGGCACTTCTACGCGTATCGAGTCTATGATACCGAGCCCCAGGTTGGCCGGTCCAGCCACAGGAAGTAGCGAAGAACCTCACTGAGACGCTGCTCGCTTTTCTGGATGAGCCAGAAGCTTCTTTACGTTTGCAACGGTATCGCCGGGCAATAGACAATTACATTCGGAACAGAGAGTCGCATCCAGGACTGCTGTTATCGTTGCTGGCGTTATCGCGGAACGCGGATTCCGAGCAAATCTGGACGAGCGTTCTAGCATATGTTCTTCGATTTGCCGCAAATCCTAATGGGAAGGTAATTCGCGGCATCTTGGAATTGGGCGAGGAAGCACGTAAGAAGGCGGAGAATGCAAGCGTTTCTGAAGGTGCGGCCCAGCCCCAAAAGCTTTTGCGAGCGAGGACGCGAAACTACAAGCATTACGTCGGCGAAGGAGAAGAAGGTGATAACTCGAAGGAATACATGCTCAGCCAATATGCGCCCATGATCTTGGGTGACATGGCTCTCCAAGGCGAAATGGCGGAGCTATCCGGCTTCGCATTTCTTCAATCTGGAAACGTCGAGTCTGCGAAAGGTTATTTTGATTCGGCGGCGACCTACTATTATTTAGTCGGACTTCCCAATGCCGGGCGCCTTTGCGAGTGGGCAGTCAATAACCTCGAAGCACTGGTTTCATTTGCAAAGACTGGCACCTTGAATTTCCCAGACGAGATACTGCGGCACAGGGAACCAACATAACCGCGCGAGTCACCCGAAAGTGATTCTCCAACATAGAATTCACGCCGGAGTGGCGAAGCGCAAGCCGTGATGCGCACCCTGCGCACCGCGGAGAACGATCTCGGCGTGCTGCCGCTGCGCAGCATTGCGGAAGGGAATCGTCGTTCAGAAAAGAGCCTTCCCAGTTTTTTTGACGTATGTAATCAGCCCAGCCTCCATGAGCGATGTCGTGGCGGAAACAACAAATGCAATGAACATGCTGAGGACCAAAATTCTGGCCAGAAAGAGCGAAGGTCCTGACCAGATTGCTTGGGGGCCTACAGACCCGTCGAGGAGATCGTCAATCTGAGTCACATTGTTTTTTGTCATCGCGGTCTTAGCTGCCGCCTTCATCCAAAGGCCGCCGAGGATTGGCTTCCTGCCCATCCCGTTCGGATTTAGCTTTGAGTGGTATAACCCGTAACGAAGCCCTGAATACCCGATTCCAACCGCTACGCATCCACCAAGCAGCCACCACGCGGTATTTTTCATCGAGGCGAGTTTCTGCGGCGTAGCTTCGAGCGCCAACAGCACCATCACAACCGAGCAAGCGAGGAAGATGATTCGTTTCGCCATTCCGGGCAGGTCGGCCTCCGGTGGACGCCACTTCTCCAGCGGGCCAGCCCAGAGAAGAATGATTGCCCCGCCCGCCGCCATAATCGTCGAGATTTGCGCGACCAGTGGCCCAAACACACCGTATTCCGAAACGGAGAGCATCATCAGAAATATGTTGTTACAGCCTTATAGTCGGGCGGAACACGGAAGACTTGGGAACGCGGCGTCCCGGATGGATAAGTCGGTCCTTTGCCCTGAAATACGTAGCGTCCAGCGAGCAACGTGTTCTTCACTGGAAAACTTGGCGCTCCAAAGTTCAGGAAGTGGATGAAGTAGGAGTGGGAAAACTCTATGGTGAGGCCGGGTGTATTACACCATACCTCGATTCCTAATCCTCCTCCTGGTGACCAAGAAGGTGGTGGTGGTGGACCGCCAGAACGAGAGCGTCCCGTCCCGCCTCCACCTCCACCTCCGCCTCCGCCGGGAGGCTTCCTTCCCCCTCCGCCTCCACGGGAAGGATTCTTACCGCCTTTATCACCTGGGATCCCTCGCTCACTCTGCGCGTTGCCCATCATCCAGCCCACCCACGCCCGAAAGCCGGCAATCCGGTAGGAGAGGAAGTCTCCCAAGCCGCCTTGAAGACGCTCCAAAACATTGTCTGCGGATTCCATGCTGATTCCTTCGCTCTCGCCGCGGGAACGAAGCAACTCCTGATATCCCTCATAGAGAAACTCCGGCGGAAACTGAAAAAATCGCCGGAACGAGCGCCACGACCGGAAAGGCCTAGGGAATGGCCAATCGAATGGGAGAGATAATGGGACCGTCTCCCCTTGTTCGTCGTCACCGGTTCGCACGCAGGGCATGCTTCCACCTAACTGCCGGGCCAGTTCCCACTGCAAGGCGAACTCTTGCATCACAAACGTCACATCGCGCATTGGGGCATCAATCCCGAGTTCACGCGCGTGCATTTCCAAAGAGACTGGCGAGGCGTCGGGCTCGGCTTCGCGAGATCGGCGAAGATCTTCGACAGTGCTTGAGGCCAATTTGCGAGCGAGTTCCTCGCTCTCCTCATCCGGGTGATAATCAGAATCTGGCATACGCCAAATTTCTATTCTGCCTGCGTCAGGGAGACAAGCGCGTTTTCCCGAGCCGTAGCGGACGCGACCGCCCGGCGGTGGTGGAGCATCCGTCGGTCTTCGTGAGCTACGCGGTGAAGGGATTCCTCGATGAGATTTATGCCACGCTGGTCGTGCGCCTGCATCACAGCAACGCGTTCGAGCAGGACGAGCTGTGGCGTTACGCCGCCAATTTCAAGCCGAACTCCCGAAAACACCTCGGCATCAAGCTGACGCGGTGCGCGCCGGGCGTGGGCGATCTGGAGGTGTATTTCGACCCGGCGGTCGGATGGAGGAAAAGATCATCTTCAGCAAATACGTCCACGAGCACCTGCTCCAGCACGGGCGCGACGTGGAGCGGCTGCGGCATTATGTCTGCCCGGTGCGGCACGCCGGTGGGCAATCGCGAGGTGGCGATGAAGCGGCTCAACGACTGGCTGCGAGGACGGCCACCGCAGCCGGAGGCGACGGGCTTTTTCAAGCTCCGCAAGAAGAAGGAGGAGACGCCGAGCGTCATCTGCGTGGGCTGCGAGCAGCGGGTGCCGCTCTGGGATGAGATGGAGCAGTGCTTCGCCAGCCCGGAGATTGCCCCCAGCGTCATGCATCCGAGTGGGCGGCTTAATCCGTTTCAGCAGCGGGTGCGCGCCATGCAGGAGGAGTCCACCATCGAGCTGAGCAACCAGAGGAAGGAACGCGCGTTGGTGGGCGCGGTCATTTGACGCTCCCTGCCGGTCGCACCCTTCGGGCACGTCGCTTCGCTCCTGTCCATCTCGCTCCGCTCGGTTCCACCGTGGCGCTCGCGGACCCGATCAGGCGGCAGTTCAATGTGAGCGACCAGGGCATTGACGTGGAGATTGAGTTCAATGACGACGCGCACGGAGCCACGGGCGCGAAGCTCTGCCTGCAGCTCAACGGCTTTGAAATTCGCCGTGCCTGGGGTTATACCAGCCAGCCATGAAATCTACCCCCGCCTTCGCCGTGCTCCTTGCTGTCGCGTGCGCCGTTTTCGCTGCGGATGAAAAGCGGTGCCGCCGCAAAACTTCACGTATCGCATCACCGTGTGGTCGAGCACTTCGGACGGGCCTTTGGTGAGTCCTTGCGGACGGCCACCATGCTGTCGCGTTGCGGGTCGGTAGCTGGCGCAGAGGCGGAAGAGGACTTCGCTGGTGTTGTGAACATTCACGTCGGCGTCCAGACGATGATGTATTTGGTGAACATCATCTGGCCCATGCCCCAGAGGCCGTGCATGATTTTGTAGGCTTGCATCGGGCAAGTCTTGCGGATGTTCACGAAGACGAGGTTGTGGAAGACGCCTTCGGCCGGCAGTGCGAGGTCCACGATCTCCGGGAAGTTGTCTTGCACCCTCACACCCAGCCCCTCTCCCATCCGATGGGAGAGGGGCGCCGCAGGTCCAGTGAGGGAAGCGACGCCGATGTATAAGGCTTCCATGGCGGGATGGGCGGCGGCCTTGCGATGCGTGAGAGCGGTGACGTGGAAGACGGCTCGGGCAACAGGTAATAGCGGGTGTGATCGCCGAACGGGCCTTCGTCGCCTGTTCGAAGGGTCGCGATGGCCGCAATGCAAATCCAAGAGCGCGGCTACGGACGTCTTTCTTCCAACGCTTTCAGTGCCTCGCGTCGCACTTTCGGATCCGCATCGTTGCTGGCCACGTATTGCAACCACTCGCGCACGGCCGGATCGGAAGTGTGCCGGCTCAAAGCGTCCGCCGCTTCCTCGCGCACCAACGGGCTGGGATCCTGCAATCCATGGACCAGGGGCAGTTTGGTTGCGGGATCATCGAAATTGTCGAAGGCCTGGAAGAGCTTGGTGCGCTGAAGGGAATCTTGTGTGTTTTGCGCCAGGTTGGCCATGCCGGCAACGATGTCTGAAGTGGGAGCTTTGGCGTTGCGCAAAGCGTCGAGCGCCAGTAGTTGCTCGTCGAGTGTGGCCTGCGGATTCGTGGCGCGAGCGTGAAGGGCGGCGAGTCGCGCCTCACCCGCCGGACCTTCGCGCAACGCGTCCTCGGCTTCCTCGCGCACGTTTTTGTCGGGATCGTTCAGAGCCGTGTTCCAGAGCGCGCCGTCCACCGCTGGATCGTCGGTGAAGCGGCGAAGGTTCTTGGCGGCTTCCTCGCGGACGTTTTCATTTTGTTCGGTGCTCATCAGGCCCAGTAACGGGGCCTTCACGGCGGCGTTGGTGGTTCCGCCGAGTGCCCGCACCAGCTCGCGGCGCGTGCCTGCGTTGGTCGAGGATTGCAGCCAATCGAGGGCATGTTGCACGACCTCATCGGTCATTCCACGGTTACGGTGCAGCAGTCCCAAGGCGCGCAGGCGATCCTTGTTGGCGGCGGCGCTATCGCTAAAAAGCCGCGCCAAATCCTCGACCTTGTGGGTGGCAAGCGGGAGTTGCCCGTGCTCCATCAGGTAATCCGCCGCGCGGGTCAATTGCGCCACGGCCTGCTCCAATTCTTCCATTCTCCGCCCCAAACTTTGGTCTGCCGGGGCGCGGCGCGAGTCCGTATCGCGCTGGCTTGGTTGGACGACGGTTTGACCTGCTGGGCGCGAATCCAGCTCCATTAATTGCCGTCGCATGGAGGCAAGCTCCGACCGAACCTGGCGGACGTTTTGCGCGGCCCACAATGCGCCGATGACGACGGCGATACTGAGGGCGAGGAGTTTGGTGCGTGTGTTCATGTCGTGTGTTGTTTCAATTTCCGTTGCGTCTCTCATCGTTCGATTCCACCGAACGAATCGCACTCTAGGAAACGGAGGCTTACGGCAAGCTTACGACGGGAAGGCGAGCGTGAACAGAACCTCGCCGCGCTCAGTCAATGCCACTCTCAAATCACAGCGCAGCGCAGTGGCCAACGATTTCGCCAACGCCAGCCCGAGACCGGAGTGCGCGCGATCCGTTCGCGCGGCGTCAGCGCGCCAAAACGGTTCAAACAAATGGGGCAGGTCGTTCGGCTGCAAGCCGGGGTTGGCGTTGGTAAGAATGAAGGCCAGAACATTCCCGCTGCGCTCCAGGCGGCAGACGATGTGTCCTCCCTCCGGGGTGTATTCCACGGCGTTATCGAACAGGTTCTGGAGAATGGCGCGACACGCCACGCGGTCGCTCCAGAGTGCCGCCTCCGCCGGAACCAGCCAATCCAGCTGCAGCCGCTTCGCTTGAACTCGCGGGGCTGTTTGAGCGCGCAACTCTTCCAGCAGCACGCTCACGTTGATCGATTCGCGCTGGAACTTGAGTTCGCCGCGTTCGCTGCGAGCGAGGCCCAGCAGCGTGTTGATCTGCCGTTCCATCTGACGCGCGGAATCGAGCACATCGGCGGCGAACTGTCCGGTCGCCTCACGGTCTTCGCGCCAGCGGACGGCGTTCTCGGCCAGGGCGCGCAATTCGGCCACCGGCGTGAGCAACTCATGGGCGACATCGGCGGAGAAGCGGCGTTCCCGCTCGAAGGCGGCGTGCAACCGCCCCAGCAGCGAGTTGAGTTGCTCGACGATGGGCCGCAACTCGGCGGGCGCTTCGGCGGCGCTCAGTCGCTTGGCCAGCGAAGGGGCATCGATGCGAGTGACCTTGTCCGCGAGCGCCGCCACGGGCCGCAATCCGGCGCGCGTGGTGAGGCGCGCCAGCCAGGCCGCCGCGATCAGCAGGATCACGCCGCCGCCGATCAATCCTCCCACCACCCTTCGCAACACGCTTCGCAGTCGCATCGTGTCCCTCGCGAAGACCACGGTGAATCCTGGCGCCCCGGCTCCTTCATCCAGGGCCAGATTGATCTCCAGCGCGCGGCCGGCACGCCCGTCCGGCAGCGTGAGGCTGCAGAACTTCAGTTCATTGGTGCCGGTGCCGGGTCGGAGCAACCCCGCGTCGCCAAGCGAAGGGGACTTGGCAGCGACCTCCCCGTCGCGAGCCCAGACTTGAAAATACTCCGCGCGCGGTCCTGCTTTGAATTCCGGCGGCGGATACTCCGTGAAACGAAGGCTGATACCGCCCCCGTCCGCCGTGGTCGAAGCCGTCAAGGCGCGCGCCTTGGCCAGCAGGGCGTAGTCGAATTCCTCCACGAGCAGCGAACGTAGGGCCGGGTAGGCGAGCAGTCCGCCGAGCACGAGCAGGACGCCGAGCCCTAGCGCGAGTCCGCGGCTCAGGCGTTGCTGAAGCGACCTCATTCGCCGCCCGCCTCCAGCACATAGCCCAGACCGCGCCGCGTTTGAATGAGCGTGGCGGCACCGGGCGATTCGAGTTTGCGGCGCAGGGTCGAGATGGCGGATTCCACCGCGTTACTGAACACCTCGGCGTCGTCTCCGTAAATATGTTCCTCGATCTCCGAACGCGAGACGACTTCACCCGCCCGCCGCGCCAGCAGTTCCAGCAACCGGTACTCGCGTGGGGTGAGTGTGATGTCGTGGCCACGATGCCGGACCTTCCGCGCGCCGGTGTCCACTTCGAGTTCGCCCACGCGCAGCAGCGGACGCTTGTTGCCGTAGCGTCGGCGCACCAGCGCCTCCACGCGCGCCAGCAATTCATCAAAAGCGAACGGCTTGCTCAGATAATCATCCGCGCCCGCGCGCAGCCCCGCCACGCGGTCGGCCACCTCGCTCTTGACCGTGAGAATGAGCGCCGGCGTATCGCGTCCGCCGTCGCGCAACCGGCGCAGCATGGTCAGCCCGTCGAGGCCGGGCAACATCAGGTCCAGCACGAGGGCGTCGTAATCGTTCGACTCGGCGAACCACAATCCCTCCTCGCCATCGCCCGTGGCGTCCACGGCATAGCCGGCCTTGCGCAAGGCGAACTGGATCGCGCGACGCAACTTCTCCGAATCTTCGACGACCAGGATTCGCATCGCGCCGTGTTCAATCCCGCTTTTCGAACTCGAGAATCCGGCCGCGCGGCGACACAGTCACTTCCCGCTTCCGGCCATCAATGGTGACCTTCACGCGATATGTCACGCGTAGTTCGGAGCGCTTCTCCGCCTCGCGGATGGCGGCTTTGGGAAACTCTTTCTTAAGCGCCTTCAAGACCGGCGAGGGCAATTCGTCCTGCTTAAGGTCTTCTTCGATATCCGTGATGCCCGCGTGCGGCCACACTTCGAGGCGAATGCTCCGTCCGTCGGGCGCATTCTTCAGTTTCACGTCATAATGGGTATCCCCGTCGCGGCCCTCGCGATCCACCTCGACGATGCTGGCCTCGGGAAACGCCTTCCGCACTAATCGCGTGAGATCATCCGGGAGCGCCTCCATCTTTTCCGCCGCGTGCAACAGCAGCCAGCCGCCGCTGGCTGCCAGTGCCGCCATCATCGTAACCCAAATCAATCGTTTCATAAGTCGTGAAAAGTTTACGCCGACGTCCTCCGTCCGCGTCAAACGCATGCTGCCCCAAACGGGCTTACGGGAACCTTACGCAAATGGGGTTTTGTTCGAGCCGTGTTCGACTCTGTGCCGCTCTCGGCCGGAACGGCCACCACTGGCAGACGAGACAGGGATGAAGTCATCATTATCGGGATCGAATTCCAAGTGAAAACACTTGCTTGCGAGTTCGTTGAGTTGATCAAAATTGACGATCTGGAATAACATCCGTCTTCATCAGGTTGGCCGCTGCGAGTCAGACAGCTTCTCCACCTTCGCCGGGGTGTTTCTTCGTCGCGTCGATGGCGAGATTGCTGCCGCTGGCGATTTCGCTGGTTGCATGGTCCAAAACATCGGACGGGTCTTTAGTGAAGATGCTGTCGCGTTGCGGGTCGGTGTTGGCGGAGAGGCGGAAGAGGACTTCGCTGGTGTTCTGAACGTCCACGTCGTCGTCCATTACGATGATGTATTTGGTGAACATCATCTGGCCATGCCCCAGAGGCCGTGCATGATCTTGCAGGGTTGCATCGGGTAGTTCTTGCGGATGCTCACGAAGACGAGGTTGTGGAAGACTCCTTCGGCCGGCAGCGCGATATCGACGATCCCGGGGAAGTTCATCTTGAAGATGGGCAGGAAGAGTTTCACGGACGCGCCGCCGATGTAGAAATCTTCCATCGGCGGGATGCCGACGATGCTGGCTGGGTTGCCCGCGACACTGGCCGAGCCGGTGCAGAAACAAGTCCGCCGCACGCTCGAAGTCGCAGCCGGTGGCAAAGGCCCGTCCGTTGATGGCAAGCTGGAGGATTGGCCGACCGCTGAGACCGCTTGGGCGCGGATCGATCCTCGCACGACGGCATCGTTGTGGATCACCCCGGAGAGCATCCACGCAGCCTTTCGCAGCGGGGACCCGAAGCTGCTCGATAACTCCGCGACCGACCCACGCTTCCTGTTCAAGTTCGGCGGCGCACTCGACTCGTATTTCGGCACCAAGTGGAATCCCGGAATTTTTCAGGAGAACAAGCCTTACCAACCCGGCGACTGCCGCCTGCTCATTGCGAAGATCAAAGGCAAACCCACTGCCGTGCTTTACCGCCCCCCGTCGATCCGCAGGCACCGAAGAGTGAAGAGTGCGTTTTTGAATCGCCCATCGGCAAGGAAGTCTTCGCCTCGGTGAAGGACGTCACCAGTCGCTGACGTTCGATCAACTGGGGCGAGCTGAAACTCATCCAACCCTGAGCGCGGCTTGTTCAACAATTGTATATGAACAGAAACATGATCCTCCCCGCCACACTTCTGCCAGACGGCACTATGATCGTCGGTTGTGACTGGGATGAAGGGGGGCGCTGCCTCGGACTCTACAAGGATGGCCGGCCCAGCGGAGCGGCCTTGGTGACACCATGAATGATCAGTCTGCAACCAAAGTGATCGGGATGCATGGTCGGGGCAATCTTGTCGCCATTGTTTTGGTCAATGGTTTTGTGGAGGTCCGCGAGCGCAGTGGTTGGACGGTGCGACAACGCTTCGCAGCCCCTGACGTCCATGATGCGGCGTGGAGCGCGCATGACCGGTTATGGCTGGCCACCGCCGACGCGGTGCGGGAAGTGGACGTGACGGGCAAAGCCACCGGAAGGACCGCCCCTGATCCCGGCACGCCCAGCGCGATCGCGGTCTCGGCGCAGGGGGAGTTTGTGGTCTGCGATGACGGCTCGCGGCAGCAGATTCGATTCTACGCCGTCACCGGGCCAGACGTGCGGTGAGGTTTTGATTCTCATGCTCTCCGGAACGACGGCTTGAACTACGACCGGGTTCCGACAACTTGCCCCCATGAATCAGCCGGCAGATCGCAGGCCGTTCGCGAAGCTGTTGGACATCACCCGGCAGTTCGATTTCCGTGACCATCGCATCGCGCATCAACTGGATGCCAAGGGGAGGCATGAGCTCGAGTTGCCGCCGGGTTTTCCATTCATCGTCAGCCTCTTTCATTTTCGGGCCGGGGAGATCACCCACCGGCTGACCTGGCACCAGCGACTGGAACTGCTGCTGCCCCTGGACGGCCCGTTGAGCGAACGCATGGGTGACTGCGTCGAGGAACTGCTGCCGGGCGATATTCTGGTCGTGGATCACCTTCAACCGCATCAGGTCGTGGATCGGCCGGGGTTGGACACTCGGGCGGTCGTCATCTCCTTTTTGCCGGAATGCGTCTTCACGCCCGGTTCGCCGCCGGCCGACTGCGCCTTCCTGATCCCTTTTCACCGCGGTCCTGAAGGCCGGCCCCATGTGCTCCGCGCCGCCTCGCCGCTGGCCGGGTTGGCACATGAAGCCACGGCCAACCTCGTGGCCAGCTTCTTCAACCACCGTGATTTTCACCGTGAGGCCGGCTGCAAGGCATGGCTGCTGGTCCTGCTCCACGGCCTGATCCAGGAGTTTCGGGGAGCAGCGCCCGCGCGGCAGGGGCTTCTTCGACGCCAGCAGTGGGCGGTACGGCTGAAGCCGGTCTTTGACCATGTACGCAACCACTATGCCGACCGGCTTTCCGTCGCTGAGGCGGCCGCGATGTGCGGCATGAGTTCTTCGGTTTTTGGCCGGGTTTTCAAACAGGTCGGTGGAATGACTCTCGTCACCTACCTGCATCATGTCCGCATGGCGCACGCGGTTGAGCTGCTGGAACAGACCGCCGATCCCATTGCGGAAATTGCCAGTCGGCTCGGCTTCAGCGATCAGAGCCACTTCAACCGCAGATTCCGGAAAACCTTCGGCCGGACTCCCAGCCAGCACCGCGTCGGTCCTTCCCACGGGCGTCGCTGAACGAGTCGGTGCGGTCCCAGACCTGCTTGTTCCGGGAATTGACGGGTTCGTTCAAGACAGCCCAACCCCCGGCCGCGACGGTCACTGACTCATGCCACGCAATATCTCTTCCCGGGCGACCGCGTTCACGTTGATTGAACTGCTGGTGGTGATCGCCATCATCGCGATTCTTGCCGGGATGCTGCTGCCCGCGCTGTCCAAGGCCAAGGCGAAAGCGGGCGGCATCGCCTGCATGAACAACGTCCGCCAGCTCGGCCTCGCGTACCAGCAGTACGCGCTGGACTTCCAAGACATCGCCCTCGGCCCTGACGCCACCAAAATCGCCCCCGCCTGGTGCGAGGGCAACGTGTACAGCGTGCCCAACGCGGTAACGTACCGGTTTATCACCAACAGCCCGACCTGGCGGTATGTCACCTCGTTCGAGGTTTTCCACTGCCCCGCCGATGTCGCCGGCCTGAAGTACAACGGCAAGATCGTCCGCCGCAACCGCAGCTACGCCGTGAACGCCTTTATGGGCGACACCCAGACGCCCTGGGTTGCCAAACATGCCGACAGTAACGGCGCCATCTTGAAGCGCATCCGTCGGCTGTCGGACCTCACCGGCCCTGGGCCCTCTGACGTGTACGTGCTGGTTGACGAGCACGAGAACAGTATCAACGACTCGCACTTCTTCCCCTTCGACGACCTCCGCAAGTTCAACAACAACCCCTGGCTCGACGCGCCCTCGGGCCGCCACGGCAACGCGGCGGGCTTCAACTTTGCCGACGGACACGGGGAGATCCACAAGTGGCAGACGCGCCTGGAGGGCTTCAAGCGCCGGGGCGGCGAGGTGGTGCCGAACGACATCACCTGGCTTCCCAAGTCCCAGCGCACCGACCACGTCTGGATCACCAGCCACATCTCCGCCGCCGCCCGTTGAGGCGGGACCGCACCGGCGGTTCCCATCCACAATGCCCCGCATGAAACGGTTCCACTTCGACGCGGTGGGGTTCAGCCAACGCGAAGGCGGAAGCGGCCGCCTGCCGACGGAAGCCGAATGGGAACACGCCCGCTGTGCCATCTCGACCAACGTCTTTGGCTCCAGTGTTACCCTCGCGCCCTTACAGGCGAACTACGATGGCCGCGCCAGTCGAAATAGAACGACGAAGGGAAAAACATGAAGATCCAACCTCTGATCCTCTTATTGGCAACGGTGGGTGCCATCATCGGCCAGCCGGGGCCACTTGCGGCGAAACCGATCGCCCGCAAGGCTCCGCTCCCAGCTTTGCGCGTCAGCGACAACCACCGCTTCCTCGTCACCAGCGAGGGTAAACCGTTTTTCTGGCTGGGCGACACCGCGTGGGAGCTGTTCCACCGGCTCAACCGCGAAGAGGCCGTGCGTTATCTCGAAGACCGGGCAGGCAAGGGCTTCACGGTCATCCAGGCCGTCGCACTGGCAGAACTCGACGGATTGAACACGCCCAACGCTTACGGCCACCGCCCGCTCGTGGACAACGATCCCACCCGGCCCGACGTGAAGCCCGGCCCGGACAACGATTACTGGGATCACGTGGATTTCATCGTGAAGCGCGCCAACGAACTCGGCCTGCGCATCGGTTTTCTGCCGACGTGGGGCGACAAGTGGCACAAACGCGGCGGGAAAGGGCCGCTGGTCTTCCATCCAGACAACGCCCGGGCTTATGGCAAATGGCTTGGCCGAAGGTATCGTGACGCCGGCCTGGTCTGGATTCTCGGGGGCGACAAATTGGTCGGCGACGACGAGGAACGGAACACGCTCGAAGCGATGGCACGCGGGCTTCGGGAAGGTGATCGTGGACGTCATCTGATCACGTTTCATCCCACCGGCCAGCATAGCTCGGCGATCTGGTTTCACGGTGCGCCCTGGCTCGACTTCAACATGGTGCAGACGGGGCATACGCGGGACCGGGACAACTACACCTCGGTAGCTGCCGAATACAACCGCACGCCCATCAAACCGGTGCTGGATGGCGAGCCTGGCTACGAGAACATCCCGCACGCCTTCAGCGCGGCCAACGGCCGGCTCGAGGCCATTCACGCGCGGCGCTTTTGCTACTGGGCGCTGTTCAGCGGCGCCTTGGGCCACACCTACGGCTGCAACGAGGTCTGGCAACTGTGGCAGCCCGGGCGTGAAGCCCTGGCCGGAGCCCAGCTCCCGTGGTTCGAGGCCATCGCCCTGCCTGGCGCCGGGCAGATGCGCCACGCCCGGACGCTCATTGAGTCGGGGCCCTACTTCGACCGCCTGCCCGATCCCTCGCTGGTCGCGCCGCCCAATGCCAGTGGCCCCGATTACGTGGCGGCTTGCCGCGCTCCGGACGGCCGTTATGCGTTGCTCTATTTTCCTTCCGGAAAATCGGCGACCGTCCGCACATTTCTTCTGAAAGGACCACGTCTGGCGGGGTGCTGGATCGATCCCCGAACCGGTGAGAAACAGAATCTGCCGTCGGTGGAGATCGTGCCTGGGAAAAGCACCACGTTCCTGCCCCCGAAGGCCGATCTCGACTGGGTGCTCGTCCTGGAGGCTGAACAATGAAAGCTGGAAACATGAAAACTAAGATGATGCGGATGTTGGCGGTGATGCTTCTGGCGTTGGCCGGGGCAGCTTGGGCGGCGGAAAACGCCCCGCCCGTCGTGACCGAGGCCAATCGCATGGCTGAGGTGAGCTTTGAATCGCCCAAGGCTTACGCGGACCCGTTCGGCGGTGTGACGCTCGACGCCGTTTTCACCACGCCCGACGGACGTCTGCTCCGAGTGCCGGCGTTCTGGGCGGGCAGCAACACCTGGCGCGTGCGCTACGCGTCTCCGGTTACGGGCTCACACCGCTTCCGCACCGAGTGCAACGACGCCGCCAATGCCTCACTGCACGGCGTCACCGGCGAGGTCGAAGTCAAAGCCTACACCGGCTCGAATCCGCTCTTCCGTCACGGGGCGATCCGGGTCGCCGATGACCGCCGTCATTTCGCCTACGCGGACGGCACGCCATTCTTCTGGCTGGGCGACACCTGGTGGATGGGGTTGGCCAAACGCCTGACGTGGCCGGCTGATTTTCAGGAACTCACCGGCAACCGTCGCGACAAGGGATTCACGGTGATTCAAATTGTGGCCGGCCTTTACCCCGACATGCCGGCGTTCGACGAACGCGCGCTCGGCGATGGCGGACTGCCGTGGGAGAAGCTCTACCGGAGCATCCGGCCCGAATACTTCGACGCGGCGGACCAAAGGATTCAGCATCTCGTCGAGCAGGGATTGACGCCGTGCATCCTTGGCTGCTGGGGCTATCATCTGCCCTGGCTGGGAACTGAAAAGATGAAGCAACACTGGCGCTATCTCCTCGCCCGCTGGGGCGCGCTGCCCGTGGTCTGGTGCATTTCTGGCGAACAGGCGATGCCATGGTATAACTCCGGCAACAAGGAAGCTGAGACGCAACAACTCCGCCGCGAATGGACCGAAGTCACGCGCTTCATCCGGGCTACCGACCCGTTCCATCGGCTCGTCACCACCCATCCCCGATCGAATGCCCGCGATGAACTTCTTGAACCCATGCTGCTCGATTTCGAGATGCAGCAAACCGGCCATGGCAGCCCTGCCGAGTCGCACGCGGCCAAGGCGTTGACTGCGTGGAACCGTCCGCCGCTCGTGCCGGTCATCTCCGGCGAATCGCGTTACGAGGCGTTGGAGATCAAGCCGATGCTGCACGCGAAGGAAGCGCGCGAGGCATTCTGGGCGCACTTGCTCAACAGCGGCTGCGCGGGCCACACCTACGGCGTGAATGGCGTCTGGCAGGTCAACCTGCCGGACCAGCGCTTTGGCAAATCTCCCACCGGTAGCGACTGGGGCGGCACGCCGTGGCGGGAAGCGATGAACCTGCCCGGCTCCACGCAACTGGCTCACGCCAAGAAATTCCTGTTTACCCTGCCGTGGCATCAACTGGCACCCACCACCAATCTTTGCACGGGGGCCACCTCGGCGGCAGCCACCGCAGATGGACGTTGCGCGCTGGCGTTCTCGATGAACGGCAAAGTGATGACAGCGAACCTCACCCAGTTCGGCGCGCCCGTGACGGCACGCTGGTTCGACCCCGCCAGCGGTGAGTTGAAAATGATGGAAGGCTCGCCGTTCCCGAACACCGGTGCGCGTGAGTTTGTTCCACCCGGAACGAATGCTGCGGGTGAGAGCGATTGGGTGCTGGTGCTGGAAGTGAATCGCTGAGAGGCGCAGTGAACTATAAATTTGAGTGAAGACTTTCATTCCAGCACAGAGTTCAAGAGGGCACAGAGCCGGCCTGCTCACGGACCTTTCCTCTGTGTTCTCCAAATCTCTGCGCTAAGAAATCATGTCCACTGACTCCATCATCGCCCATTACCGCATCGAGACGTGCCTGCCGCTGGAGCAGGTGAAGACTTTCATTCCAGCACAGAGCCGGCCTGCTCACGGACCTTTCCTCTGTGTTCTCCAAATCTCTGCGCTAAGAAATCATGTCCACTGACTCCATCATCGCCCATTACCGCATCGAGACGTGCCTGCCGCTGGAGCAGGTGGCGGAGACTATAGCCGGGGAACAGTCCTCCGGGACGTTCCTGCCCATCCCGGGCGAGACGGAGGAACTCAAGGCCCGCTCGCGCGCGAAAGTAACACACATCGAGCGACTCGACTGCTCGGAGGAACCCAGTCTGCCCGGGGGACGCAAGCCGAAGGGTATAACTGGCCCCGCACAGTTTCAGCGGGCGGAGATCACGATCGAGTTTCCCTTCGCCAATCTCGGAGCGAACCTGCCGACGCTCCTCGCGACCGTCTGCGGCAACCTTTACGAACTCTCCGATCACAGCGGATGCAAGCTGCTCGACCTCGAATTGCCTCCGGCCTTCGGCGCGAAGTATCCGGGGCCGCAGTTCAGCGTGGCTGGCACCCGCAGGCTCACCGGCGTCCACGACCGGCCGATCATCGGCACCATCGTCAAGCCGAGCGTCGGACTTTCCCCGGAACAGACCGCCGCCCTGGTCCGGGATCTGGGCGAGGCGGGCATTGATTTCATCAAGGACGACGAGCTGCAGGCAGACGGTCCGCATTGTCCGCTGAAAGATCGCGTATCCGCCGTGATGCGCGTCATCAACGAACTCGCCGACCGCACCGGCAGGAAGGTGATGTTCGCCTTCAACATCACCGACGATCTCGACGCGATGTTGCGACATCACGACACCGTGGTCGCGGCTGGCGGGACGTGCGTGATGGTGAGTCTCCACAGTGTCGGCCTGCCTGCGCTGCTCGAATTGCGCAAACGCTGCGCCGTGCCCATTCACGGGCATCGCAACGGCTGGGGCATGTTCAGCCGACATCCGCTGCTGGGGGTCGAGTATCCCGCGTGGCAAAAACTCTGGCGGCTGGCAGGCGCGGATCATCTCCACGTCAACGGCCTCCAGAACAAATTTGCAGAGCAGGATGAATCCGTCGTGCGCAGCATCCAGGCATGCCGTACCCCGATGTTCCGTCCCGATGACACGGCGATGCCGGTGGTCAGCTCGGGCCAGTGGGGCGGTCAGGCTCCGGAAACCTACCGGCTCACTGGCACGACCGATCTCATGTATGTCGCCGGTGGCGGCATCATGGCGCATCCGATGGGACCCGCCGCTGGATTGCGCGGTTTGCAGCAGGCGTGGGCGGCGGCGGTTGGAGGAATCGATTTGAACACCTACGCGGAGACGCATCCGGAATTGAAGGCCACCATCAAGAAATTCGGAGGTGCCAAGTGATTTCTCTGTGTCCTCATAAACTCTGTGCTAAACACGAAAAGCCTTCATATTTCAGCGCAGAGTTTTGGAGAACACAGAGAGGAATGCTAAGGCCACGCGCATGAATCCAAAGTCCAAAGTGATTTCTCTGTGTCCTCATAAACTCTGTGCTAAACACGCAAAGCCTGTAGATCTCAGCGCAGAGTTTTGGAGAACACAGAGAGGAATGCCAAGGCCCAGCGCATGAATCCAAAGTCCCAAGTGATTTCTCTGTGTCCTCCTAAACTCTGTGCTAAACATGCAAAGCCTGTAGATCTCAGCGCAGAGGTTTTGAGAACATAGAGAGAAGTGCCAAGGCCCAGCGCATGAATAAAAAGTCCCAAGTGATTTCTCTGTGTCCTCATAAACTCTGTGCTAAACATGCAAAGCCTGTAGATTTCAGCGCAGAGTTTTGGAGAACACAGAGAGAAATGCCAAGGCCCAGCGCATGAATCCAAAGTCCCAAGTGATTTCTCTGTGTCCTCATAAACTCTGTGCTAAACACGCACAGCCTGTAGATCTCAGCGCAGAGGTTTTGAGAACACAGAGAAGAAAGCAACCGCCACGCGCATGAAGAAAAAGTCCCAAGTGACTGCTCTGTGTCCTCATAAACTTTGTGCTAAACACGCAAAGTCTGTAGATTTCAGCGCAGAGTTTTGGAGAACACAGAGAGGAAAGCGACCGCCACGCGCATGAAGCCGAATGAGATTACTCACCAGATTATTGGCGCAGCCATTGATGTGCATCGGGAGCTGGGACCTGGCCAGGACGAGGTGCTCTATGAGGATGCGATGGAAATCGCCTTGAACGCGCGTTCCTTGCAATTTCTCCGACAGGCACCGCTGCAGGTTTATTACAGGGGAGTCAAACTGGACTGCGGGTTCCGCCCCGACTTTGTTGTTGAGGAGACCGTCGTGGCCGAGTGCAAGGCGGCGGAACTGGATCATCCCGTGTTCGGGGCGCAGGTGCGAACGTATCAACGCCTGGGAGGCTGGCCTCTGGGTCTGCTGCTCAATTTCAATGTGCCGGTTATGAAAGACGGCGTGTCACGATCCATCGTGGATGCCACAGAGTTCAGGAAGGAGAAGACTGTCAGCACAGAGTTTGAGAGGACACAGAGCAAGGATGATTTGATAGAGGCCATCATTGGCGCGGCCATTGATGTGCATCGTTATCTTGGCCCAGGACTATTAAACTCAATCTATGAGGTCTGTTTCCGGCATGAGCTCTCGTTGGCTGGCCTCAAGTTTGAGTGCAATCGTCGCGTGAGTGTCGTGTTCCAGGGGAGCACGCTTGGGCATCCGGCCGAACTCGATCTCGTCGTCGAGGGTGTCATCCTCATCTCGGTCTTATCCGTCCAGAAACTGCTGCCTGTCCATGAGGCGCAGACCAGAAGCCAGATGCGGCTGGGGGATCTTGCCGCCGGCCTGCTCCTCAACTTCCATGCCGCGCGACTCGCCGACGAGATCAGGCGATTCGGCTCCTTGTCATCCTCTGTGTCCTCCAAACCTCTGCGCTAAAAATGCCCGCGAACTCAACCAACCTTCTCCTCGCCTACTACGGTGACGACTTCACCGGATCGGCCGACGTGATGGAAGCCCTCGCCCGCGCCGGGTTGCACACCGTCCTCTTCCTGAAACCGCCGACTCAGGAAGCGCTGGCCCGGTATCCGGGCCTGCGCGCGTTTGGTATCGCCGGCGGCTCGCGGACGATGTCGCCTGAGGAAATGGAGCGCGAACTGTCGCCCGCATTTACGGCCCTCCAGGCGAGCGGCGCGCGCATCGCGCACTACAAGATGTGTTCGACGTTTGATTCGTCACCGTGCGTCGGTTCCATCGGCAAGGCGATCGAGCTTGGCCGGCGGGTGTTTGGCGAACGCCCGACGCCGTTGGCCGTTGGGCTGCCGCTGCTGGGTCGTTACGTGGCCTTCGGCAATCTTTTCGCCCGTTCGGGCCTGGATACCGAACCGTTCCGCCTCGACCGCCATCCCACGATGAGCCGGCATCCGGTGACGCCGATGAACGAATCGGACATCCGCGTCATCCTGACCGGCCAGACCGCGCTTCCGGTGGAGTTGGTGGACGTGCTGAAGCTGGAAGGGGCGGGTGATCCGTTGTCGATGATCAGAGGTCAATCTCCGCCGCCCATCGTCTTATTCGATACGGTGCGCGAGGCACATCTGCCGCTGGTGGGGCGTGAGATCGAGCGCATGGCAGAGTCGGGTCAGCTTTTCGTCGTTGGCTCCAGCGCAGTGGAATATGCGTTGGTGGCGCACTGGGCTTCACTTAGCACAGAGTTTGGGAGGACACGGAGAGCCACGGCCGCTTCCCCCTCTGTGTCCTCCAAATCTCTGCGCTCAAATGAAAGTGCCCCCACCACGGTGAATCAATTGATCTGCGTCTCCGGCAGTTGTTCGCCCGTGACCGACCGCCAGATCGCCCGTGCCGTCGAGGCCGGCTTCGCCGAAATCCCCCTCGATCCCGCGAGCCTGCTGAACTCCTCCGCGAATGGTCCGTACCTCATGGAGGCGCTGACCATCCTGCGCTCCGGTCGCAGCGTGAGCCTGCACACGAGCCGAGGCACAGCCGACCAGCGTTTCCAGAAATCGCTCTCATCATCAGAGCGCGAACAACTCGGCGCGGCGCTGGGCGGAGTGTTGGATCGCCTGCTCGCGGCAAGTGGCTTGAAACGGGCCGTGGTTTGCGGCGGGGACACAAGCATGGCGGTGGCGCGCGCGCTTGGCATCGAGGCCCTCGAGTTTGCGGCACCTGCCGCGCCCGGTTCGCCGCTCTGCCGCGTGCATGCGCCTGGCCGTAATGCCGATGGCTGCGAAATCATCTTCAAGGGCGGCCAGAACGGCCGCGATCGCTTCCTGCTCGATGCACTGGAGATTCCCGTGGAACTGAAATCGTCACGTTGAATGAACAACCACGAGATCATGATTCGCGACACCGCCATCGTCTGTGGTTTAAGCGCAGAGATTTGGAGAACACAGAGAAGGACCGATTCTGCCCCCTCTGTGTTCTCCAAATCTCTGCGCTTAAAACGAGCCGCTGCATCATCCCAGAGCAACCTTCAATCCCGATTTAACACGACTCCCAATCTATGATCAACCTGACTCTCCTCGGTGCCGATGGCAAATTGGGCTGCCGAATCACCGACCATCTGAAGTCGCATCCCGACTACACGATGCACTACGTCGAGTCCGGCGAGCGCGGCCTGACCAACCTCACCCAACGCGGCGTGACCCCTACTCCGCGCGAGGAAGCCTTGCGGGTGGCTGACGCGGTGATTCTCGCCTTGCCCGATCGCGTGCTGGGCAAGGTTGCGCAGGAGGTCGTGCCCCAGCTTCGTCCCGGCGCGCTAGTTATTACCCTGGACCCCGCCGCAGCCTACGCCGGCGAGCTTCCGCCCCGGCCAGACATCAGCTACTTTGTTTCGCATCCGTGCCACCCGAGCGTGTTCGATCACTTCCAGACCGAGGCGGAGATCAACGACTTCTTCGGCGGCACCCACGCCCGGCAGGCGATTGTCTGCGCCTTGATCCAAGGACCAGAGGAGCACTACGTGTTGGGGGAAAAGATCGCTCGCGACTTCTACGCACCTGTCACGCGATCGCATCGCATGACCGTCGAACAGATGGCCATTCTGGAACCCACCATGGCCGAGACCTGCGGCATCGCGCTGCTCATCGAACTGCGGGAGGCGATGGAGGAAGCCATCCGCCGAGGCGTGCCGCGGGCAGCGGCGGAAGACTTCATGCATGGGCACATCAAGGTCGTTCTCGGCATCGTGTTTGGCCGCGTTGGATTCCCCCTAAGCGACGGGGCCAAACTCATTGCCGGCTTTGGCCGTGAACGCCTCTTCAAGCCAAACTGGAAGGAACTCTTTGATCCCTCGAGCGTGCGCGAACAGGTGGAGACCATCGTGCGTGGATGATATGCCTGTGCTGATGAATCCCATCCTTCAGGCGGCTGCGGTGGCGCCATCGGGACGTCGCGGGCGGCGCGCCGGCCCGCTCTCGGTCTTTTTCGATGCGGGCGACCTGCGTTACATCAAGCTCGGCGAAGGCGAGGCCATTCGCTGCATCTACGCCGCCGTGCGCGAGAAGGATGGCAGCATCCAATCCGTCTTTAACGGCGAAGCGAAGACAACATTCCTCCGCAATCGCATCGGCTTCTGCGTGCTGCACCCGAACCGCGAATGCGCCGGAGCGAAATGCCGCGCGCCACACAAACGCCACGGGAAAGGAGCCCGCGTTTCACGACCCTATTGCCGCCGAGCAGCCGGTGAGCGGTCTAGGTGAGATCGCCGAGACACCCTGGGCTGCTGCACACCAAGTCGCCAGCGGTCGCCGCTATTTGCCAGGCAAACTGCTCTGCGCATGACTGATTGAACAATGGTCTGATGAACCGAAAAATGATCCTCCCCGCCACACTGATATGCTTGCTGAACTTCGTCTCGGGAGCTGCTCCGGTTCAAACCAAAGATCTTCCGCCCTTGGTTCCCGGAAAGCTCGACTGGGACTACCTCGGAAATTCATTCAGCGACTTCGCTGTCGATGCCGAAAATGGCGTGGGGCGCTGGGTGCAGAACTTCGTGGACGAAATCGAGGTGACGCCCGACGGCACCGTGATCGTCGGCTGTGACTGTGATGAAGGCGGGCGCTGTCTCGGACTCTACAAGGATGGCCGGCCCAGCGGAGCGGCCTTGGGACAAAACGACCGCAAGGGCGGTCACCGGAATGGCGGATGGGGCACCAGCACCTCAGCGATGACCGTGGTGGGAAACGAAATCCTGTGTGCCAGCAACGATGGCGAGTTCTACCGTTTCGGCTGGACCCCAGGTGACATTGAAAGCCCGCGCTTCCACGACAGCTTCGCCAACGGGTTTGGTGACACCATGAATGATCAGTCTGCAACCAAGGTGATCGGGATGAATGGTCAGGGCCATCTTGTCGCCATCGTTTTGGCCGATGGTTTTGTAGAGGTCCGCGAGCGCAATAGCTGGACGGTGCGACAACGCTTCGCAGCCCCTGGCGTCTATGATGCGGCGTGGAGCGCGGATGATCGGCTGTGGCTGGCCACCGCGACCTCGGTGCGGGAAGTGGACGTGACGGGCCAAGCCACCGGAAGGATCGCCCCTGATCCCGGCATGCCCAGCGCGATCGCGGTTTCGCCGCAGGGGGAGTTGGTGGTCTGCGACGACAGCCTCCGACAGCAGATTCGATTCTATGCCATCTCCGGGGCAGACGTGCGGTTGATGAGCACCTTCGGCCAGCGCGGTGGCATCAGTGCGGGCACAGCGGGCGAGCCATTGCCCGACAAACTCATGCGCCCGGCGGGAGCCAACCGGGACGCCGCGGGCAATCTCTACGTTGCCCTGCGCTATGATGAACTCTCGCCCACGGGCGGCCTCATCCTGCGTTCGTTTGATCCAGCGGGAACGCTGCGTTGGGAGGTGGCCTGTCATGTGTTCAGCGAGTCCATGGATGTCGTGCCTGCAGCGGATGGTTCGCTCACCGCGTATGGCTTCCGCTCGATTTTCAAAAAGGCGAAGGATGCCCGAAGAGGAGACTGGAAGCTCGATGCCATCACGCTCGACTCCCGCAACCAACCAGCAGACCCGCGCTACCAAAAGGCTTTGCTGCAAGCCACCACCGCATGGCGCAGGGTGGAGGGTGTGCCCTATCTTTTTAGCTGGGGCAGCGGTGGTAACAGTCCGTTGGAAATCACCCGGTTGGAAAATGGCGGTCGCCTTGCGGTGCATCATCAAACGATTGGAACTGATTGCCCCTGGGCCTTCGACGTGGATTCGACCGGCGCCGTTTGGAGCGAAGACGGGCCTGCTACCCTCTTGCGGCGGAAGGCGCTCGGCGGCGGAAAATGGGGCGAAGCCGAACGCCTCGCCTTGCCGCCGCCGCTAACGGAAGTCCATCGGGTTGCCTTCGATTCCGCCCATGATGTCATGTATGCCTCTGGCTATACGAGTGCCGTCCCAAAGCCATCTGGCGAATGGGGACTGATGGGCCGTGTGCTGGCTCGCATTGACAAGTTCACCACCGCGCCCGGCGTTGCATGGACTACCCGCGTAGAGGTGGACGACGACAAGCTCCCGCCCAAAGCGATGTGCCACGCGGGCGACTACGTCTTCACTGCCGCCTGCAAACCGACCGGCGGATTGCGCGGGCAGATCTATGTCTATCGGGCGAACGATGGAGGCTTCGTCGGGCGCATCAGCGCGCCCAAGGAGATCGCCCAGAACACCGGCTGGATCGATCTCAGTCACGGTATTCGCGCCCGTGAATTGGGCGGCACCTACTACATCACCCGGGAGGACAACCTGCGCGCCAAAGTGATCCTCCATATTTGGAAGCCATGATCCACTGGCCAGTTCAGACAACCTTTGAGCAGGACTAATTGAATAGTTTTATGATGCACAGAAAAATAGGCACCTTCACCACCCTGACGCTGTTTGTCTTGGGGCAACATTTCTGCCCTCTCCTCGCCCAAGAGAACACTTCAGCGCCACCGGTCGCGATGATTCCACGCCTTCCCGTCACCACCGGCTGGCTGGGCAACACGCTGCTGCGCGGCGGGCAGGCGGACTGGTCCGACAAGTCGCAGACTTATCTTCAGATTTATACGAGCGACATGGCGGTGAGCGATGACGGGAGGGTGTTTTGCACGACGACGTGGGAGGAAGGGGGACGGGCGCCGGGGATTTATCACGAGGGCGATGCGCTGGCCCATATTCCCTCGCTTGGCATTTCGTCAGGCGAGTCGGTGGCGGTGACTGCGCATTGGCTGGCGTATGGGCAGGAGGGGAAGATCGCCGTTTTCTCAAGGAATCCGGCCGGCGAACACGAGCCCGGATCGGGCCGGCACATCACGTTTGCGACGGGCAAGGACGCGCCGATGGTCACCGGGTTGGCGATTGATGAAGCGAAGGACCGGATCTATGCGGCGGACAAGTCGGGGCAGGTGCGCGTGTTCACCATGAGCACGAGCAAGCCGATCGAGGGGGCGGGATTTCGCGCCGTGCGGCCCGGCCAGATGCGCCTCGATGCCGAGGGCAATCTTTGGCTGATCGAGAAGCCGCTGGAGTCAGAGTTTGAAGTCATCGCGGCCGCCCCTTTTGGCAGCGAGCCAACGGAGATGCGTGGCAAATTGCGGGTCGTCGCGGATGCAGTGTCAGTGGCGGGTGAGGAAACGTATTTTCAAGCGAAGGGACCGGAGGGTTCAATAGGTTTGGAATTCCCCAGCGCCGAGCCGTTGCGGTTGCTGCGTTTTTCCGGCGCGGGTTGGGGGAGTGAAATGGCCGGTGCTCGCGTGCAGGGTTCGACGGCGGGTCGCGACGGGCCGTGGACGGACCTGAACAAGATCGCGGTCGAGCCGCGCGGTTGGCCCGAGACGTGGCTCCCGCTGGATGGCCGGGCGTGGGGGGCCATCCGCATCGTGGGCGGCAAGATCGGCTTGCGCGGCCTCACCGCTTCCCGCCGCACGGAACCGCAGCCGGGGCGCGTCTTGAGATTCAGCCCCGATGGGAAATTGCTCGGGACGATCACCGATGTGGCTGAACCGCTTGGGCTGGCGTGCGATTTGAAAAACAACCGCGTGCTCATTTCCGACAACGGCCCGGCGCAACAGGTCGTCGCGTTCCGCGAGCAGGCGGGCGCGTGGAAACTCGATGCGAGTTTTGGCAAGAGCGGACGCCTCGGGCAGGCCGGTGGATTGTCCGGGGCAAAGGGAGAGCTGGGTCCGTTGCGTTTTGAATTGGCGCGCGGTCTCGGCTTGGATGCCAGCGGCAATCTCTACGTCTTCAGCGTCGGAGCCAGCGGGCACAGCCAGAGCCGTCTCGAATCGTATCAACCCGACGGCACCCTACGCTGGCGCTTGAACGGCATGGCGTTCCTCGACTCGGCGGATCTCGATCCCGCCACGCCCGACGAAGCGTGGAGCAACACGATGCGCTATCGCCGCGACCTCCAAGGCACAGACGGAGATGGCTGGCGGGCCGTGGCGACGACGATTGATAAGGCGCGTTTCCCCGATGATCCTCGCCTGCACGACATGGCGGGTCAGGTGCTCGGCGTGCGGCGCATCGACGGCAAACGGTTCCTCTTCACCACCACGCAAGGTGGCGATCCGGTGAGCGTCTTTCGTTTTGAAAATGACGCCTCCAATACGGCCATCCCCTGCGCGTTTCTCTCAGGGCGGCATCAGACTAAAGCGTGGCCGCCGTATCAACCCGCCGGCGGCGGCGCGTGGCTGTGGCGCGATGCGAATGGGGACGGACAATTCGACGCGACGGAGTTCGAGAAAGTTGCCGAACTCACGATGTCGCCCTTCACGGTCAATGCTCGTGGTGATTTATGGTCTGCCGCCAATGGCCAGATTCAGTGCCTGTCCGCCGAAGAAAAACTCGATACCCACGGTATCCCGGTCTGGTCTTTAGCTAAACGCGCGAACTACAAAGTGCCGGCCCTCTTCGCCGACGGTGGTGAGGTGCGGCGTCTGGCCCCTGCACCGGATGGAGAGACGGTCTTTGGATTCGGTTTCGCCCGCGACCTGACAAATCGCATCGGGCACAACCATCCGCTCGGCGCGCAGGCCGTGCGTCTCCGTCGTCAGGGCGACCAGTTGATGGAAACACATCGCGCGGTGCTGCCCTACGATGTCGATCTCGCCGGAGCGGCGCACGACCAGGGCTACGTCGTGACCGCTGCAGGTGACTATGTCTTCATCGGCTACGAACAGCGCATGACCGTGCTCGTGTTGCGCGCCTCGGACCTCGGTGTGGTGGGCCGCATCGACATCGGCCCGCAAAGTCAGACGCCGATTTTCGACGGTCCGCCCGAGCTGATCGTCGCCCGTCGCGGCGAGGACTATGAGCTCTTCATGCCGCAATACACCGGCAACGCGACCACGGTGCTGACATGGAAA
This sequence comes from Opitutaceae bacterium, assembly GCA_041689285.1. Lineage (GTDB taxonomy): Bacteria > Verrucomicrobiota > Verrucomicrobiia > Opitutales > Opitutaceae > UBA2377. Next base: position 4,883 of record JBDNGL010000189.1, on the reverse strand, counting down.
CCCGCCGACAAGATCTGGCTGCCGCCACCCGCCGACGTGCAAGCCAAGCGGGTCGAGAAAGTCGTCGAGCTTTCCTGGAAGGCCGCGACTGGAACCACCGGCTGGAACATCGAACGACGGACTCTCGAACTCACGGGCTGGAGCGCCTGGAGCAAAGTCGGGACAGCCGAAGCTCCGAACACTGCCTGGCGTGACTCCCCGGTATCCGCCCGTGCCGCCGCTTACCGTGTCCGAGCGCTGGGCCTGAAGGGCGCGACCTCGGACTGGTCGAAGTCGAGCTATGTCCGCTAGACTTCGCGAGTGAGAATCAACCAAATCCAAACCTTGAAGACAGCATCAGCTTCGCTGAACACCCTTCGCGTTGCATCGTGGCTGCTGCTGCAATGCACACTGCTAGCCGCGCCGATACGGATGGAACCGGCGGATTCGCCGGTGGACAACCCCTTGAAGGGACTGGTTCCGTATGCCGGGAAATCGGCGGAGCGATTCCCGCACAGCCTGGAGTTTGATTATCTGCCGCTGGCGAAACTGCTGACGGGACCGGGGCAGTACCACTGGCAGTCGCTCGATGACAAGTTGGTGGCGATCTCCGGGCGTTCGTGCCAGGCGGTCTTCCGCATCTGGTTGGAGTTTCCGGGACAACCCTCGGGACTTCCGGAGTATCTGGCGAAGGCTGGGGTGAAGGTCACGGAATGGAAAAACCACCAGGAGAAGCCGCCGCAGAAGAACTTCACGCCGGACTACGAAGATGAGCGACTCGTCGTCGCCCTGGAACAGTTCATCGCCGCGCTCGGCCAGCGCTACGATGGGGATGCGCGGGTGGGATTCCTCACTGCCGGACTGCTCGGTTCGTGGGGCGAGTGGCATACGTATCCGCGCTCGGACCTCTTTGCCTCGAAGCGCACCCAGGAACGCATCCTCGCGGCCTACGAGCGGGCCTTTCATCGGGTGCCGGTGCTGTTGCGCTACCCGGCGGCACCGGGGAATTCCGGGTTGGGGGCGACGGCACACCGGCCCTTCGGCTATCACGATGATTCCTTCGCCTGGGGCACCTTGGATACCGGACGCAAGGATGACTCGTGGTTCTACCTTCCGGCTCTGAAGGCCGCCGGGCCATTGGCGATGGAGCGGTGGAAGACTCACCCCATCGGCGGCGAGATTCGCCCGGAGGTGTGGGGCCAGATCTTCGATGAAAAGCCCGCCCACCCGAAGGCCCAGGACTTTGCCACCTGCGTGCGGGAGACCCACGCCTCATGGGTCATGGACAGCGGGATGTTCCGAGACAAGATCGATCCCGCGCGGGTCGCACGGGCAGCAACACAGGTGCGAGGCATGGGCTATGATTTTCGCGTCGTCACCGCAGACATTACGCGCCGCGGAGAACACGGGGCGGCGGTGACTTTGGAAACTGTGAATCAGGGCGTCGCTCCGTTTTACCAGGACTGGCGCATGGAACTCGCTGCCATCGGTCCGGATGGAGCCGTCTTGGAGACGTGGCCGGTGAAGTGGACGCTGCGAGGGCTTCAGCCCGGCGAAAAGCCAACGCGATGGGAGACGTTGTTGGATCGGACCGTCTCGCGCGGATTCGCCTGCACCCTCGGCCTGCGCGTCGTGAATCCCATGTCCGGCGGGAAGCGCCTGCGCTTCGCCAATGCCGCCGAGGACCGCGATGCGAAGGGCTGGCTGAGTGTTGGGCCGCTGCCGTAGCCCGTCGCGAGCATGAGACTATTCACTTTGCTAGCGGCCTGCGGAATCAGTTGTGGCCATCTGGCGGCGGCGGGCTTTTCCAAGCCGGACGCCACAGCGCAACCCGATGTATTCGTCTGGACCGACACCTGCAACGTCTATGTGCTGCGCGACGGCGATGCGGCACAGCTCATCAATCTTGGCAGAGGACTGGGATCGCATGTTGGAATTCCGCTACGCCAGCAGCGAGCACTTCGAGCGGGAACTCACCGCTCACATCCGCCGGGTCAGTCCGCGCGCGACGGTGAACTATAGTGATCACGGCAACCTGCCGTTCTCCTGGGAGGTCGGCCAGCGCCCGGTTCAGCACGCGCGCAACGGCGATTTCGTCACGGGCGAGACGGGGGTTTTGGGATTCAGCGCGCTGACGGTCGGGTTGAATGCGGAGTTCTACCGCGCGGCCGCGCCCGGCCAGCCATTTCAGATCGCCATGCAACGCGGCGTGCGGATGTACCACGACCAGACGACGCGCCCCTTGAATGACCTACGATGGGAACTGTTCACGCTGCTGAGTCATGGCGGGTTCGTGACCATTGTGGACAAGACCGCATTTGACGGTGGGCTCGACCCGGTGGCCTACGAACGGTTCGGTGCAGCCTTCAAGGAGGTCCACGCCAAGCGCCAGCACTTCGGCCAGCGGCCCGTTTACGAAGTGGCCCTCTACTTCAGCAGTCGCACGCGCGACTGGGTTGGACGCGACAAGCCCGCGGACTTCTTCCAGTCCTTCCAGGGCGCGCACAAGGCGATGGAATATGAACACATCCCGTGGGGCGAGGTGCTGGACGAGAACGCGACCCTCGAATCCATGAAGCAATTCCCCGTCGTGCTGCTGCCCAACGTCGCCATCGTCTCTGACAAGGAAATCGCCAGTTTCCGCCGCTACGTGGAGGAAGGCGGCAAGCTGCTCGTGACCGGCCTGAGCGGCACACGCGGGTGGCGCTGCGAGAGCAATTGTCAGTCCGGGCTGTCGGAGTTGATCGGGGCGAGGTTTATTCGTGAACTGGACTCGACGGATAACTGGGTGAGACTTGATGAGAAGGAGCGAGGCGAACTCTCTCGAACGCAGCTTGGCAAAGGCATTTCCAATCACTGGCCCTTCCTCGTGCGCGGCCCGGCGGTCGTCTATGGACCCGCCACCGCCGCATCACTCGCTGAACTTCTGAAGCCCCATCGCACTTCGCTGCACGCGGAAAACCGTTACAATAAGGATTGGCCGCTGAGCGCCGAAGCGCCCGTCGGCCCCGCCGTTCTGCTCAAACACTCCGCCCGTGTCGTCTTGAATGATGAGGTCGGCAATGCCCTCTGGTTTGAAATAGGTGAGGACGCCCCGCAGAACAACGGACGGCTTCTGCGCCAGAGCCTCAGGCGCGAGGGCCAGCACATCGCGTGCGGTCCGAAGCGGCTCGGCGGGCACGGCTGCAGCGCCGAACCCGCACTGAACCGTCACAAGCACGAGAATCAGTGTTCGCGCGACTTGCCTGCTGGCACTCCGCGGATGCGCCGGCAGCCATTCTGTCCGCTTCGCCCGCGGGACTCAAACCGCATCGCATTACCCGAACGGGTAGTGCGACGAATGCTGGCGTGCAGTCGTGGCAGGCATCAACTTGTCCCTGCGGGCGGAAGCCGGGCTGGCTCTTCGAGAATGTCCAGGACGGCCTTCGCGCAATAGACGCGGTCGCGCTTCGCCTCGCTGACTTCCTTCAAAACCTTGAGCTTTTCCAATTGCCCGATGGCGCGCATCACCGTGTTGTAGGCGAGATCAAGTTCATCCTCGGCCCCGCGCGGCGTGAGGAAGGGGTTCGCGCCGATCATGTCGAGCATTTGCAACGCGACCTTAGTTCCGGCCTGACCGGAGAGTTTGTTGCGCCAGTTCGTGAGCAACTGATTGATTCGCTCGGCACGACTCAGGGCGTCTTCGGACTGGCGCGCGATGCCGTTCAGGAAGTATTGCACCCAGCCTTCCCAATCCCCGTTCTCCGACACGCTGCGCAAGCCCGCGTAGTAATCGGCGCGGGTCGCCTCGAAGAACGCCGAGAGGTAGAGCAGCGGCGCGGGCAGAATGTTGCGCTCGCACAGTTGCAGCGTGATGAGCAAACGGCCCACGCGACCATTGCCATCGAGGAACGGATGGATCGCCTCAAATTGGTAATGCGCCAGGGCCACATGCACCAGCGGCGGCAGCATCCGCTCTTGGAGAAATTTCTCCCAGGCTGCCAAATGCTCCCCCAACACGTCGGGGGGAGGCGGCACATACTTTGCCTGCGCGAGTGTTTCGCCGGGCCGGCCAATCCAATTCTGCGAGCGCCGGAACTCGCCCGGCGTGGCGTGCCCGCCGCCTACTCCGGTCATCAGGTGCTCATGCAGTTCGCGCACGAGACGCAACGAGAGCGGCAGCGACTCCAGCCGTTTCAACCCGTGTTCCAGCGCCGTCACGTAATTGCCGACCTCTCTCAAATCGTCCGGGCTGCGCTCCACGGACGCGCCCGCTTCCGCTGCGAGCAATTCGCCAAGTGTCGCCTGCGTGCCCTCGATGCGGCTCGACAGCACGGCCTCGCGCCGGATGAAGAGACGAACCAGCACATGCGGATTGGGCAACCGCCGCCCCTCGCCTGCCAGCCGCCCGACGAGCATGGAAGCATCCGCCAGCGCCGCCACCAGCGCCGGAGTCCACTCCAATTGCGGCGGCAATGGATTGGGATAAAAAGCGCGGTAGCCCTCCAGCGTCGTGATCCAACGCCCGGAAACTTTGGCGGTGCCTGCTTTGCCTGATCTTTTTGCCATGCCAGAGGCAAGGTTCCACTGTTGCAGAATCAGTGCGAGGAATGAAACAGCGACGTTTGTTATTTCAGCCGGCGGAAATGACGGGTGGTGGTATTTCAGAAACCTTTCTGGCGCGAAGTTCAGCGGACCAGTGCCATCTCGCCACCTCCAAGGCGATGCAAGCCGAAGCCATTCAGTTCAAATGAGACTTGCGTCACACCGAGGCCGCCGAGGGCTGAAGTGGTCCCCGTTTTTAGGACCACCGGCTAAGTTATCGTTTTGCAGGTCTGGTCGACCAAGAAATGATCAGACCAATGAAGACCAAACCAAAGCGAAAGAAGCACAGCGCGGCGTTCAAGGCGACGGTCGCCATGGAG
>JBDNGL010000188.1:0-2296 GCA_041689285.1 Opitutaceae bacterium | reverse complement strand
GGCGACCGTTGACGTGGAGGTATTGCGGCATCGAAATACCGGTGGCGGTCGAGGCGGTGAATCCGTCCGCGGGTGGGGTTTCGTCGGCGGCGGCCAAGATGCGGGGCTTGCCGAAAAGGAGACCGCCATTGCGAGATTCGCCCGGGATTTCCCGGCCGACGGCGAACCACTGGGGGTTGCGGGTGCGACAGCCGCCGTCCCACACGTGGGCCGCGCCCTTGCGGGTGCCATCGTTGTTGGTGAAGAGGAGCAGGAAACGTCCGTCCGGCAGCCGGGCGATCGGGCACATGGTGTGCGGATGCTCGATAAACTCGCCCTCTGGTCCGTAGCGCAGTCGCTCAACTGGTGACCACGTGAGACCTTCATCTGTGGAAAGAGTGAAGCCGGGTGAACCTAGATAAGTGCGCACGAGGCCGAGCCAGCGACCGTCGGCCAAGGGCACCACCGTGGGCTCCTGGGTAGTTGAGGCAATTTCCTCGGGATGTCCGCCAAAGGCAGCCGCGAGCCGGCGGACCGCTGGGTTGTCCCCGTGACTCATGATGCTGGCGCGGATGCCGCGGGTGCCGGGCGGCCGCAGTGAAAAACGAAGCTTCGCCGGATCGGTTTCGGTTAGAAGATTCTCGCACCAGAGCAGCGAGGCTTCGCAGCAGCACAGTTGCCAGAAGCGGCGCACGGCCCCGTTGCGCATTCCTTGGGTGAAGGGCAGCACGACTTGGCCTCCGGGCATGATCTGCGGCGGGTGGTTGAGGTGGGCGTGAATCTTGTCGGGGAAGGCGCTGATATCGCGGTCCGGGATGCGGACCGAGGTGATCGCAGACCAAGTGGCGCCGCGGTCGTCCGACCACAGATAGGCGAAATTGCCCGCGTCGATCTCTGGATTGCAGACCGTGATATTCCCTTCGCGGTAGCCTTCGTGGAGAAAGAGATAAACGCGTCCGGTGTCCGGCACGACAAAGGGACATCCGTAGGAGCGGCGCAGGTTCGGGGTGGAGGCGGTGATCTGGCGGGGTTCGCTCCAAGTGAGCCCGAGATCGTGGCTCAGTGAACTGACGATGCGTTCATCGACCGCGCCTTCGCTGGACCCCTGGCTCCACGTGGCCAGCCATGCGCCCTCAGGGAGGATGACGACGCAGCTTGATTCATTTTTCCGGATGGCGGCGAGGGCAGGTGGCAGGTTGCGCCCCGACATCGGCGGGTGGCGAAAAATATCGGCGTAGGCGAAGGGTCGCAATTCCATCTCTGCCATCAGTTGGGGGGAATTCATGAGCACGTGTTTAGTTTTGAGGGTTCGCGATTTGTGGAAGCTGCATAAGGAGAACTGAGCATGGGCGGCGGCGGACATTTCAAGCAAAACGTTAAAACGGACATCCAGATAGGAATCAGGACATTTTCTCCCAGCCACTGGCTGAAGGGCGACGAATGGACGCGTCCGGGACAAGCAGGCAGGGTGTCGAGGTCAACGACTCAGCATGGCCTGCCTTAGTCGGAACAATACAGTTTAAACTCGGATTGCCCGGATCAAACCGGACTTACGGCCGCGTGAAAAACAGTCCGTTAAATCACCCGCAAATGTAGTCGCTGGATGATGAGTCCGCATTCGGCGCAGTTCCTCCGGTGGTTAGGCAACCTAGAACGGTTTCGCTAAATCGGTAGCTAGGGTCAGTTTCGAATGCAGTGTTCCGGTTAAGCACCTATCCGAAACCTTGCTGGTGGAGGTTCGCGTCCCTGCGAGCCGAGCCTCGGCCCGCAGGGACGCGGCTCCTCCAAATTACTGAGTCCGCTCTTTGGGGTGGAGGTTCTGCGGATAGGTTATCAAGCCACCGCCGGGGACACGCTATGCTCGCTGCGGGTGTGGGGATGATAATTTCCCCGGAAACTATGGTGCCCGCTGGGGCCCTCACGCATCATGGTGCGGCCGGCCAGGATTTGCACCCGATAGCTGTTTGGCGTGCCCATCAGGTGGGTGCGGAACAACCGGCAGAAGTAACCGACGTCGCGGTAACCCAGTTCCAAGGCAATGGTCTTCACCGGGTAATCGGTGGTGGCAAGCAGACGTTGGGCGATGCGGAGTTTAAGTTCCAAAATGAACAGGCCGAGCGACATGCCGCTCTCCTCTTGAAAGAGCCGGGAAACATGGCGGACGCTGTAGTTGAAATGCTGGGCGATGTCCTCCAATTGCAGAGGCTGGTAGATATTCTGGTTAACGAAATCGACGATCTGTTGGTATTTGGAAATGGCGACGGTGTCGGGCTTGAGGGTCGAAATCGCCAATGGGGTCGTGAGCACGGACTCGGGT
>JBDNGL010000187.1:0-3047 GCA_041689285.1 Opitutaceae bacterium | reverse complement strand
CCCCCGCCGCGGCAAAAATCTGTTCGAGTTCGGCGATCCGCTTTTTCACCCAGGCCCGCGTCCACGGTTTGCGCGTAAATTTCACCTCACGCTGCGCACCCCGCATGGTGTCCACCGTGAGCGGTTGCGCCGTGCGCAACCCGTGTTTGATGGCTGCGGTGTATTTTTGCGTCAACACGCGCAGACCACGGCGGGTCTCGCCTGCAGCGCGGTGGCAAACCGGCGGGTTGATGTCGCCCATCGCGCCGGGCAGAAAAATCGCCGTCGCGCCCGGATGGGCCCGCTCAATCGCGAGCGAGGCCAGCCCCACAAAATCTCCGTGCACATCAAAGGTCTGCTCGCTACCCACCACGCCGTGACACCCGAAATGATGCAGCACGCCGCATAGTTTGCCCCCGGCATAGGCCGCGAGTAACCGCAGGATCGGATCCGTGTCCTGGGGGCGCGCCGGCCGCCACTGCGGGTCGAGCCGTACCTCAATGGGATCATACATCCAGCCGCCCTTGTCGGTCTCGCGATTGATCGCAATCCCCTCGCACGGCACCTCGGCGTAGCGCCACTGCACTGCGGTCATCGCCGCGACCGCCTTCACGGCGGCGGCGGCAATGCGGGCCGGCAACGTCTCCACATAAATGGCATCGGGCTCACCCCATCCCAGCATGCCGCCGGTAGCCGGACCGCTGTGGGTATGGGTCGAGGTAAGGAAGACTTCGCTGGGTTTGTAGTGCACGCGCGCCGCGACCGCCGCGCGGATCCGCTCCGCCAGCGGACGCGCGGTGCCGCACAACTCCAGATTGACGAGCAACTGGCGGCGGCGGCCCTGCGTCACCGCCATCACCCGCGCCGCGAGCGGGGCGGTGATTTTCAATGCCGCCCGATTCCGATACGGACCGTAACCCGCCAGTTGCACGCCCAGTCGTGGCGTGATGTCGGCCTGGGCGAAGCCGGCCTTCATTTGCGCACGGCCGATGCAGCGGGGCCGGCGGTGCGCTCGTGATCGCGCAGCACACCGAGGTTGGCTTCCACCTTGAGAATGATCTCCGCCATGCGGGCAATCATTGGCTCGTTCGGCGCAACCATGTCAAAGCCCGTCTCGAGCGCATGGTCCACCCGCCAGCGGGCGTTCGGCAGCGGCTGGTTGCGGTAGTCCACCTTCGCCGCCGCCAGCGTTGAAAGCCAGGATACCCGCGGGCCCGCGTAATCCTGCCAATGCAGGCGCTTCCAATCGGAAATAACCGCCGGCACATAGCCTACCATGTTGAGTCCCTCGGCCTTCACCGCAGCCGCAAAGGTATCGCGGGAAACGCCGGCCGTCTCCGCATCAAACGTGAAGGAGAGCAGATGATAGGCTGGTTTCACACCCGGCGCATAATCCGGGAGTTTCAAGTATTGCGCGCCCGCCAGCTGCCCCCGCAACAGGTCGGCATGGCGGCGCCGCTCGGCCAGCTCCGCATCGAGCTTGGCAAACTGTTCCGTGAGGAGCACCGCGTTGAACGGCGCGACTCGGTAAGTATAAACGAGCGAGTCCAGATACGGCCTCAGGTCGTCTGGCATGCCGTCGTCGGTGCCACGACCCATATGTTGGCCGATCATCGCGCCCTGCCAGTAAACCCGTTCGTGGGGTGTCACTAGGTAGCCCGCCTCAGTGGTCGCGAGCACCTTGCCGCCCATGCAGGAAAAGCCGGCGGCATCGCCCACCGTGCCGACGCGCTGGCCGTCGATCTCGGCCCCATGCGCCTGACTGCCGTCCTCAATGAGCATGAGCTTGTGTTTGTCCGCGATGGCGCGGAGCCGCTTGAGATTCGCGGGCTGCCCGAAGAGGTGCACCGCGAGGATCGCCTTCGTGCGCGGCGTGATCGCGGCCTCGATCTGCGCGGGATCGATCAGCCCGGTTTCGCGTTCGACATCGACGAACACCGGAATCGCGTTCTGGTGCAGGATGCAGGAAATCGATGCGCCCCAAGTGTAGGGCGTCGTGATGACCTCGTCGCCGCCGCAGACCTCCAGACCGGCTAGGGCGGATTGCAGTGCGGCGTGGCCCGAACTCGTGGCCAGCACGTGCCGGTTGCCATGGTAGCGGGAGATCACCGCCTCCGCCTCGCCGATCTCGGGCACGTGCTTGCGGCCGAGGCCGTAGAGCTTGCCCTGACGCAGCATGTCGGCCGCGCGCTCGATGGCGCGGTCGGTGAAGGTGGGGAATTTCGGGTAGGTGATTTTCCCGACCGGGGTGCCGCCCAGGAGGGCGAGTTTCGAAGCCGCAGGGGCAAGGGTGGTGCTCATGATGACGAAAGCCTAACACATTCCACCGGCGCAGGGAATGCCCGGGCTTACAAAGCCATGTCGAATCTTCCGCTCTGCGGCGCAGGAGCAGAGCGCCACCGTGGACTGACCTGGCGCACGCGAACTGAGCCATCGCAAATAAGAGATTGGGCACCCATGAAAGGAAACAGATGCCCAAAGGAAAACGACACACCCCGGAGCAGATCGTAGCGATCCTGCGGCGAGCCGAGAGCGGAGAGACGGCAGCGACCTTCTGCCGGGAGACGAACATCAGCGCCGCGACCTACCATCGATGGAAGAGTCAGTAGGGTGGGATGGAGTTGAGTGAACTGCAGCAACAGCGGGGTCAAACCGATGGCGGGAAACCGATGGGGTCAGGCCGTTACTTGCTACTTTATAGGCTGGCACAAGCCTTCACCTTCGTTTTGGTGCCTGCATGGCCCGTAAACTCCGAATCCAATATGAAGGCGCGATTTATCATGTGATCAACCGCGGCAATTACCAGCGCGATGTCTTTGAATCCGTTGGCGCGGCCCAGGCTTTTGAACAGACTTTGATGGAGGCGTGCTCCGTCAGCGGGTGGACGTTGCACGCGTTCGTCATCATGCGAAATCACTACCACCTCGCGGTGGAAACTCCGCGAGCAAACCTGGCGGAGGGGATGCATTGGCTGCAGAGCACGTTCGCGACGCGCTTTAACCGGTTTCGGGGAGAGCGTGGGCATCTGTTTCAGGGCCGTTATCAAGCGTTGCTGGTCGAAAATATGG
>JBDNGL010000186.1:0-4670 GCA_041689285.1 Opitutaceae bacterium | reverse complement strand
GGTGCTGGAGAAGCTCCGGAAGGAGTTTCAGGAATCAATGGACCAGAAGAAGGTGGAGCCCAACACGGCGTTGGGAGGAGCTATTGCCTACCTGCTGGATCGATGGGAGACCCTGACCCGATTTCTGCGGGTGCCGGGAGCACCTCTGGACAACAACGAAACCGAGCGCCTGCTGAAGAGTTCGACCCTGCACCGCAAAAACAGTCTTCGCTACAAGACGCAGAGGGGGGCGGATGTCGGCGACGCGTTCATGACGGTGATCGAGACGTGTCGTGCGAACGGGGAGAATCCGTTCGACTTCATTCTGGCGGTAACGCGGAACTCCGAGGCCGCCCGGGCCGACCCGGGGAAATGGATGCCGTGGACCTACCGGGAAAGCCTGAGCGCCGCAGCATCAGCCCGGGCCCCCTGACGATCGGAGTCGCCGCTGCCCACCCTGGGAAAAATCGCCATCCCGGCCGTCTCCGCACGCTTGCCGAAGGGACACCCTGCGCCGCCGCCGCTCAAATGCCTCAGACGCGGATCGTCGTGTGTGGAGATCGGGAGTCCGATATCGTGGATCTCTATGACCGCGCCACGGTGGCGCCGGAAAACGTGCGTTTTCTGATCCGGAGCCAGCATGATCGAATCCTCAATTCGGGGAAGAAACTCTCGGAGCATTTATCCGCTCAACCGGTCGGGGGGATTCTGGAAGTGAAAGTCCCCCGTCGACAAAACACTTCCGCCCGCACCGCCCGCCTGGAACTGCGTTGGGCTGAGGTCCAGGTGGTCCCGCCGCGAACCGGTTGTAAAAACAGTTGGGGTGCACTGACTCTTTTTGTGTTGGAAGCCAAAGAGATTCAGCCCCCACCAGGTGTCGAGCCCATTCATTGGGTGTTATTGACCGACTGGAAGATCAATGATTTCAAAACCGCCTGCCGACTTGTGCGCTGGTATGGGCTCCGTTGGGGGATCGAGTGTTGGCACCAAGTACTCAAAGACGGATGTGGGGTTGAGACTCGTCAGATGAAATCGGCCCAGGCGCTGGCCCGTTCCCTGGCCTTGGATATCATGGTGGCTTGGCGAATCCTGTTGCTCTGCCGCCTGGGCAAGAGCCACCCGAACCTGCCGGCTTCCGTGCTCTATAGTCCGGAGGAATTGGCGATCTTGGTGATTTATGAAAAAAACCCTTCCGAAAGGTTTCAGCCCGCACCACTGCTCGGCATCCGTAACGGAGCCACCCGATGACCCTGCCGAGCTTTCGAGCCTTCGCCCTCCGGACAACTTAAACTCCGCCCGCCCGGCTGTCTCCGATGAGACGCCGATGACGCTCTTTCAGGCCAATCTACTGGTGGCGATGCTGGGTGGGTTTTGGGGCCGCAAATCTGACGGAGCACCTGGACCCGATCTATTGGGCCGTGGCTTGATCGAATTGGCCACCCTGGTTTGGTGGGAACGACTCCAGTCCAAACGGCCCAGCACCTCCTGCGCCGGGAAGGATCCACCGCTCGACCCGGGTTTCGACCCACCCAACACCGAGCCATCGAACTAACTCAAAAGTGATTTTGTATAGGTCTCATTTTTGGAGGTAAGGATGAGACAAGGAACGTCGAACGTCCGCCAGGTTTCCAACCTTCGCGCCAGCCTGACTTTTCCTTTTAGCTGCTCCGAGCGGCTAAAGAAAATGCGCCAGCATTTTCATGCTGCCCGGCGCGGCAGCCAGAGCGCCTACCAAGCAAAGACCGCGACGCCCGATTGCAACCAGCGCGTCAGAGTTCACAAGCGAGCGCCGCCGTTTCAAACCGTCCACTCTAAAAGCCGTCTTCTCCGGCGAACCACCCGCGACATTGCACGCGGAAAGCGACGCCCGAAAAATCCGCGACGTGCGCCGCGCCTTTCCCGCGCCTGACTTTTCAAACTGCGCAGTGGGGAAGCCGGGGGCGTGACGGGCGCGAGGCGTGCGGAGCGGAGTATTTAGCGCACAATATCTGATGGCTCTGAGTAGTGAGCACGGTGGAGCAGAGGGTGTGGCCCAGCGTGGAGGCACAGGCGCGCAGGAGCACCCATCAAATTTCAATCGCTCCGAGCACCGTAGCCGGAACGCTGGGCCACACCCTCTGCGGAGCCGCGCGCAACGGTGGCCGGTGGGAGGGAACCTTTGGGAGGGAACCCGGAGGCCAACTCAAGCTATCACGATATTGTGCGACCAATATCCGCCCCAGCACGACGAGTGACCGGCGCGCCCCCGGCTGTCCCACGGAGCACGTCCTCACTCGCGCGCATTCGTTCCGAAGTTTTGAGCGGGAGCGAACTGATGTTTCCGGGCAGCGCCAGCGGTCGTTTATTTTCTGCCGGTGACGACGAACGGCACGGAGCGCGGGAGAGACATTCCAACTTGATTCGTCTCGTCTCTCCCGTGTGCCGGGACGGGCGACGCCACGGGCAGACTCACTTTGTCTTGAGCGAGCAGGCGCGTGACGGCGGGACGGCTGGCCTTTGGTTTTCGCAGCCGGCATGACGGCGCGGGGCTGCGAGCGGTCGGGTGAGTTGCAGCGCGAGGGGTTTCCTTCCCACCGCTTGGCGGGACACCGGGCGGTTCAAGGCGGAGGTTTGGTCGGACGCGGATAAAGCAATGCTTCGGGGCAGGATTTCACGAGATATTGCTGACCTTGGATTGAAAGAACGGTGAGTCGTTCAACAAGTCCTGGCTTTGTCGGCTGATTGGGCGGTTGCAATACACTGCCGCTGGAAATCAGGAACGTCTGAGAGTCACCTGACTTGAACTTTAATGCGACTGAGTGAACTGGCTTTGGGTAAGACTTGAGAGTGAAGCTGGAAATTGGCGACTTCAGTGCGTCATTCAGCCATTCCCCGATTAACGTAAGTTCAGCCGCGTTTGTAATCACGTTGGCCGTTCCACTGACGGGCCGGAACTCGATTTGCGTGACGCTTTGAACTTTGATCGGTTTCATTGCATCGCCCGTGCAGCCAGCCACACACGACGCAAGTAGCAGCAATAGTGAACTGAAGGTGCGCATATCACAGGTCATCGCTTCCCCACGCACCCCACGGAAAGTTGGCAGAGCCTCCACAGTGGCGAATGAGGCGCGTGACGAACGTGTTGCTGTTGTCCTGGGTAGAGCTGTATTCAAACTTTCCCGAAATCTCTTTGGCATACTCGTGGGCGCATTGAACCCATTTGCACGCGTCGCCCTTGAGGGTAAATGGATAAGTGCTTCCTCCACTTCCCATGTCGCCGTCCGGCAAATAACCAGTGTGTCCTTCAAGTCCGGGGACATCAGCAAAGGCCGAAATCGTTCCAAGCTCGTTACCCTTCTTGTCACGGATGGACAGATAGCAATGCTTGAATCCGAGCTTACCAATTCCCATGTCCAGATTGCGGCACACCAGTTGCATGTTTATGCAGCATCCGGTCTTGTCGTAGTAAACTGGATTGCTTGCTGTGCTGCCGGTGCATGTCTTGCACTCTGGCTGCTGGCTCTGTCTCGATTGTCCCACGCTTGCAACGACTGCTGACACACCAACTCCAACTCCGCCCACAATGACAGAACCCGCACTGCTTCCTATCAAGCCCAACTTATCCCATCTGCCAACAGGGTCATTCCCCACGAACCCATAGAGGTTCTTTCCACCAAGCTCGGCGATGGGGTCTCTGTTTAGCCACTCAGCGATGAACCGGTGGGCGGGCCTCCGGCGGGTTGGGTGGCGGTGGCGGGTTGTAGGCGTAATGCGCCGGGTCGGCCGGGCGGTTCGGCCACCAGACCCGTCACCGCAGCGTCGTTGTAGTTGTAGTTCCACCGTCATCGTCGTCATTCTGCATTCCTTCGCTCCGTTACTCCTCCGCACCCCGCAGCGGCAGGAGGGAGCGCGAGGGCTGTGGCACAGGCGCGGGTGGCCGACTGACTCCGGCGCGGCCTGAGCGCCGCTAGATTCCTTCTCACCGCTTGTGCGGGACAACCGCCTTACTTGGGCTCTTGTGGGCTTTGATTTCCACATCTGCCGAATCGATCTTTTCCTTTGTTTCACTGATCAGTTTTTCGACAGTTATGTCATCCGTAGCGCTAGGTGCGTTATCCCAGAATTCATCGACGGCTTGGAACATCTTTCGGTATCCCGCCTTTACCTCAGCCGACGCTACAACGGTTGATCCGTCCTGTTTCCGGGAGAAAACTTCCAAGTCTTTCCGGGAAGAATCAAACACGATCAGTGTCTCGTAAAAGCCATCACCGTCCTTGTCTTCTTCCACCGCAACCAATTTTCCTGACACGGAGTAGCTGCGCGTTGAAGCCCAGCGATCACTCTCTAATCTGCGCTCGATGCGAACATAGAGGTCTTTTCTGTCTCGTGTGACTGTATCCACTCGCATATCGGTTTGGCCGTCCTTGTCCCTGTCATACTCCAGGCTGTGACTTTGGACCGCGCCACTATTCGCACCAGACTGCACATCGTCACGCGAACACGAGATGCAGAAAACGGGCAATACAAAGACGCCAGTCAACACGATGCACCGCGCCTTCGCGAAAAAAACCCGCCAATCAAGGACAACGCTTTGCATAGGCATTTCTGCAATTATTGTAACAGACATTCACCGCTGGCCCGCCGCCTTGAGCCAAGCAGTCACAGATGATTGCACACTCAGCATTTCCATCACCGTCAGCCGAATTGCAGTC
>JBDNGL010000185.1:0-6187 GCA_041689285.1 Opitutaceae bacterium | reverse complement strand
AGCGCGGCTTGCACAGTAGATGATGCCGCTCTCCGATTCACGCTTGCGGACGAAGTCGATGATCTGCTTCAGCGGCTGGTCCTTTGGGATGACACGATAGGCGAGGTTGGGGCGGTTGAAGCTGGCGATGAAGGTGGCCGGCTCGCGCAGCTTCAGGTGGGTGATGATGTCGGTCCGCACGCGGGCCGTCGCGGTAGCGGTGAGCGCCATGAGCGGGACGTCGGGCAGGGCGGCGCGCAACCGCGCGAGCTGGCGGAATTCGGGGCGGAAATCGTGGCCCCACTCGGAGACGCAGTGGGCCTCGTCGATGGCGAGGCAGGTGACGTTCCACGCTTTCAGGTTCTCCTGCCAGCCCTCGAGCATCAGACGCTCGGGCGCGGCGTAGAGGAGCTTGTATTCGCCCTGATGGAGGCCGCGCAGGCGCGCGCGCGACTCGGCGGCACCGAGGGAGGAGTTGAGAAAGGTGGCGGCGACCCCACTCGCGACCAGTTGGTCCACCTGGTCTTTCATCAGTGCGATGAGCGGTGAGACGACGACGGTCAGGCCGGGGCGCACGAGGGCGGGCAGTTGGAAGCAAAGTGACTTGCCGCCGCCGGTTGGCAGGAGCGCGAACACATCTTGCCCGGCGAGCGTGGCCTCACAAATCTCGCGCTGGAGCGGTCGGAACGAAGTGTAGCCGAAGGCGGTTTTGAGGGTCTTGAGCAAGGTGGTCACGGCAGAACGTGCCACGCAAACACAGCGGGCGATCAGCGCAACCCGAGAAAGTGCGCCAGAGCGCGCACGGCCTCGGTGGTCCGATGGCTGCGGCGCACCGAGCGTGAGACGACCGTGAGGCGGCGTTTGGGGCGATCGGCCTTTGGGTCCACGTGGCCGACCAGTTCATGGCCGGAGAGGACCGGCAGGGCGTAGTAGCCGCGCACGCGTTTGGCCGCCGAGGTATAAACTTCCCACGTGTAGTCAAAATCCCAGACGGCATGCGTGACGCGGCGGTCGTAGATCAGCTGGTCAAGCGGCGCGAGCAGGCGAGGGGTGGTGTCCGGGGCCGGGGCCTCGAAGAGCGGCAGATCCCCGCGCAGGCAGTGCAGGAGCGGCGCGCCCTCGACCTGCACGGGTTGCACGAGGTCCCCGACCAGCGCGAGTTCGGCGCGCTTGAGTAGGGCTAGACGGCGCTGGCGCAGCTTCAGGTGCGCCTCCCAGCGGGCGGTTTCCTTCGGCCGGGGTGAGGGCAGATCGAGTATCGCTCGGGCCAGCACCCGCTCGGGAAGGTCGTAGTAACGGCGGCTGCCCTTGCGCCGGGCGATCAGCAGTTCGCCGTGGAAAACAGCTTCTGCATCGTGGCCTTGGCGAGCGTGGCAGAACCCCAGATCTGTCGTGTTTGGCCGACATTGGCGAAGGCGGCCGAGGCCAGGGGACCGCGGGCGGTGATGGCCTCGAAAATACGCGGGACGAGCGCGCGCTCTTCTTTGGTTAGTCGGCCGCTCCATGCGCTCGCGGTGCGGGCGCGGGCGCGCATGATCGCTTGGAGGTGCGGCCAGGCGTCAGGGGTGAAGACGACGAGATTGCCCGTGGCGGGCTGATGGTGCTCGAAGGCGGAGCGCCGGGCGGCGGCGAGCGGCGTAGCGTCGCCGTGGACGTGGCGCATGAGGTCGCCTTCCCGATAGCCATGCACGCGGTTGCGGAGGATGAGGTCATGCATGCGACCACAGACATTGATGGGGTCGATCTGCACGAAGCCGTGATGCGCGAGGGCGGTGGCGACATCGGGGGCCGGCGTAGCCAGCAGCAGAGCCCGGCACATGAAGCGCCGGGCGTCGGCCGGGGAGACTTTCAGCACGAAGGGCACGCCCGGATAGAGCCTAGTCAGAGGGGAAGAACAAGATTTCTGCCCAACACTTTGTCATCTAATAGATGACAAACTAGTTTGGTGGGTAAAAGGACTTAGGCGAAGGCGATGGTGGGCTGGCAGTAGGGGCGGGGCGCGGGGGGAAATGAAGTAGTCGGCGGGAGGTGTGAACTTCGCGTAGGTGGCGATGAGGAGGGCGCAGAGGTTTTCCCGGGCACGGGGGATGCGGCTTTTCCCGGGGGTCCGGCGCGGCCACAGGGCCGCCGGGGCGGTGCGCAGCCTGGCGGGGTGGCTTGGTTTGAAATCAAGGGCATCCCTGGCACCGCTTTGCGTCTGGATTGCCAGCCTCGCAACGATGCAATTGTGACGACCGGGCCACTGGGCGCGCTGGCGGCGCCTGCACTTTTGATCAGGACGTTTTGCCTTGATCCAAGCTCTTGAGGAAGCCCTCGAAAAGGCAGCGGTGTTTCTCCTCTTCGGCGAGGATATGCACCGCAAGGTCTGCCGTCACCGGGTCCGAGGTTCCGCACGCGGTGATGATCTCATGGTAAGTGGCGATGGCCGCGCGCTCCGCAGCGAGCGAACCGACGACTACGTGCCGGAGATCGGTCGAGTCCGACGCCGGTTGCAGCGCCTTCTGGTTGCGCGTGAGCGCGAGCGAGCCGGGTGGGCACGCCCCGAGCTGTTTGAGCCGCTGGGCGAGTTGTTGCGCATGACCAAGCTCCTCGGTCACGTCGCCTGCGAGAGCCTCGGCAACTTCTTGAGCACGCAAGCCATCCAGCCAGACTGAATTGGCGAGATAGTTTTGCACGGTCTCGAGTTCGGCGGCGTAGGCGGCCTTGAGCAGCGCGATGATGGATTTGGACTTCATGATGGAGGGGGGTGAATTTTTGTCGTGAGAGGATTGGCTTACGGCTGGGCGGGAACTTCAGGGATGGAAAGATCGGACGGCGGCTTGTTATGCCTCCATATGACGACTCCCAGTGCGCCCGCGGCAAAGAAGAGCAATATGAGCACCACCATCCAAACGTTTACCCGCGTGGTCCACTTGCGGAATTGGATGACCGGCAGGTTGCTGTTTTGGTCGAAGCTCATGACGAGGTCTCGGGCTAGGGGCGGAGGCACCAGTGCGGCATCAGACCGCCACAGCCTTTGCGACGTGGTGTGGGGCGGTCTTCCTAATTTCCTCGATGGACAGGTTTACGAACACCGTGGACTCGTCGTAACTGATGCGGCTGATATTCTTTGGCAGCAGCAGGATGGTCTTGCCCGCATACCAGTGGCCGGCCTCCACGACGACTTTGCAGATGGTCCAGTCTTTGCCGTCCAACATGAAACTGCTGACGGAGCCGATCACCCCGTCGGTGGCGTGAATCTGATAACCGGTGACGGCCTTCGTGTTGCGCAGGTGCAGGTCGTCGCGCTGGTTATGACCATGATGCGGCCGCGCGTCCGATGCTTGGGCTGGAGAGATGAGGGACACACCGGAGGACAGGCCCATTCCTGCATCCTGCCAATAGATGGGCCAGCCGTAGTAATTGTAGTATTCGATCTCATGTTGACGGGAGATTGGGCGGTGAGTGTCGATCGAGGGGCTAGCCTCAATTTGTTTGCGCGTCAGGTTCACATGCAGGACTTCGCTGTCCGCATTGGGACGGCCGAAGGCGCGGTTGGAGAAGGCGTGCGGGGTGAGCAACACTTGGCGGCCCGCAAGCCACGATCCGGTGTCAACCATGAGATACCGGACTGCCCAAGAGTCGTCATCGAAATAAAAGTCCTTCACTTGGCCGATCTCACCGTCAGTCGCGCCGAGTTTTCTGCCGTAGAGGTGTTTGATGTCTTGGAGCATGTCACCGATGATACTGAACCTACTGGAGCACAGCTATGGGGTCTTACCCGCAAGACGGTCTGGGCCACCGGCCCGAGGCGATCAGGAAGCAAACAGCGTCAGGCGAAGACGGCGATGAAGTAGACAGCGGTGGAGGCGGTAGAAATAAACTGCGCGCCGGCGGCGGAGAAAAAGACGGCAGTAGCGGTTGCGCGCGCGGCTGATGGCGATGCCACGGCGTGCGCGCGGGAAGGTGTCCTGCACGATTTTCTCTGTGTAGGCGTGGTTCAGGAGTAGGTTCACGATAGGCGCGAAGATCTTCGCCAAGAGGCGCTCCATGATCGTGAGGAAAGCGGTGTCGTCACTTGGGGGCACCAAATCTACATCCATGGCGGCCGCTTGCTGGAGACGTCATATGTGCCAAGTAATTTATTAAGGAATGTAAATTATTGATATACAGTGGATAAACAAATTTTAAGGCGATGCGTCCAGCAAGTCATAGACTGCTGGTCGTGTAGTTTGCGTGCTGAAACACACAGTGTAAGGTATTTTGCATGACACGTTGCGTAAGTGCATGAACGGCAAATCTACTCGCCATGATTGACCTTTGGCGCACGGTTTGCGGCACATGTCGGCGTCAACGTCCGTTTCCCCACCACCCGTAGTTTGGGAGCAGCGCTGGCACCCCCTCCGGGAGGAGTGGGTGCTCTACACTTCTCATCGCAGCGGTCGGCCGTGGATCGGCGATACCCAGCGGCCCGCTGGAAAGACGCCGCCCCATTACGACCCGACCTGCGCGCTGTGTCCCGGCAATGAGCGGGTGCAGGGTGAGAATCCGGCCTACACCGGGGTTTACCACTTCACCAACGACCTGCCCTGTTTTTCCAACGAAGCCCCGGCAGAACCGGCTGGAGATGATTTTTACCGGATACGACCGGCCCAAGGCACAGCTGAGGTGATGTGCTACAGTCCGGACCACGCGAAGACGTTTGTGGATCTGACTGATGCCGAGTGCGCCGCTGTCGTGGATCTCTGGACGGAACGCTATTGCGAACTCGGCGCGCGCCCGGAAGTGCACCATGTGCTGATCTTCGAAAACAAGGGTTCGCTCGTGGGCACTTCCAACCCGCATCCGCACTGCCAGATTTATGCGGGTAATCTGATCTACGGATTCATCGCCGGCGAGGTGGAGAGCTCGCGAAAGTTTTTTCAGCGGACCGGTCGCCGGCTGGGAGCTGAGATCTTCGCTCGCGAACTGGCCGGTCCGCGTGTGATCGCGAAAAACGACAGCTTTGTCGCCTGCGTGCCTTGGTTCGCGCGCTATGCGTATGAAGTTTATATTCTGCCAAGGCGGGCCGTGGCTTCGCTCGCCGACCTTACGACGACAGAGCGCGCCCAACTCGGCCTGATGATCCGCGCAGTGACGACCCGCTACGATAATCTTTGGCAGATGCCATTGCCGTACGTGATGGCGATCCATCAGGCGCCGACGGACGGCGGGGACTACGCGTATTTTCCGTTCCACGTCGAATTTCACCCGCCCCTACGCAAACCCGATACGCTAAAATACCTCGCCGGTCCCGAGATCGGCGGCGGCTCAATGACCAACGAGTCGAATCCCGATGAAAAGGCGGCGGAACTGCGGGCAGTTCCGGCGGTGCATTACAAGCGGTCCAAGGAGCAGCTTGAACACGAAGGAGAAAAAAGGCACGAAGATGAATGACAAGCAGGCTGCCCGGGAAGCGGGAGATGCAGCCATGTCGGTTCACTGGGAATTGGGACCGGGATTGCTGGAGTCTGCTTATGCGTATTGTTTGGCTTATGAACGGGTGCGGCGTGGCCTGAAGGTGGAACGCCAGAAGGAAATGCCGGTAGTCTATCACGGCGTAAAAATTGACGCCGGCTACAGGCTGGATCTCCTCGTTGAGGATGTTGCGGTGGTGGAGCTCAAGGCCGCGGACCGATGGGAGTCCAACCATGAAGTCCAGATACTTTCTGGCCACTGGCTCACACGACATCGATTAGGTTTGCTCCTTAACTTTAGCATCAAGCTCCTCAGGAATGGCATTCGCCGTTTTGTGCTGTAACCCAACTTCGTGTCCTTTTTGTCTTTCGTGGTGAATCCCAATCTAGAAACCGTCCGGAAACTGCTCTGCGCCCTGCAGGATCATATTCGCGACACACTGGTCGTGGCGCGGGTAAGGAGTGGGGCGTCGTTTGCTAAAATCGCGGCGGTCACCGCAGCCGATACCATCTATCAGGTGGATAAAATTACGGAGGACGCGATCTTCCACTGGTTCGAGCGGCATTGGCCGAAGGCGTGGCCGGTGCAGCTGGTGATGGAGGGCGTCGAGGACGCTGATGAAGTGACTTTCCCGCGGGGCACGTCGGTTAAGAAGACCGTTTTTAAGTGCATCCTCGATCCGATCGACGGCACGCGGAACCTGATGTATGACAAGCGCAGCGCCTGGGCGCTCGCGGCACTGGCACCCCAACGTGGCACTAAAAACACCCTT